>NZ_JACEGA010000001.1:0-365000 GCF_014174405.1 Variimorphobacter saccharofermentans
TCATCAGAATAATAACAATAACCATCCTTACAACGCTGGCAGGATATACATCCTTTAATATCCATATTACCGATATGTATGATTTCTGTTGCGATACCCTGCTTTTCCAACTCCTCGCATACTGTATTCAATGCTAAAAAAGTATTTCCCTTTGGCTTAGGACTTCCATTAATTGCGATTACCTTCATAATATCCTCCCTTTCTGATACATTTTATCAAATATGTAATAGTATACTACAGAAAATCCGTAAATAACATAGTAAATCGATTATATTAATCAATTGAAATAGAAGAGATACTACACAAAATCTAAGCGCTAGTGATCTAGAACACGATTATGTTCATTTTACTGTTTTAATCAAAGTGAACATCCAACCCGGTTAGTACAGTAACAGGAAAGGAATAATTGACGAAAGTTATGACAGAAATTATAATAATAAATAACTTTTAATAAGTAAAGCATTTAATAGTTATTCATTGAATAATTGATTTTTTAACGTAATATAAGCAATGTAGAAATGAGGTAAACCATGAGATTACGAAATATCAGTGGATCGAGAGAAATTGTAGCAGAAAATGAATATGTAGTACATGAACCGGAAAAGCAGAAGGGCAATTGGAAAGCCTTATTTGGTAATGACAATCCCATCCATGTGGAGATTGGTATGGGAAAGGGAAAGTTCCTGATGCAGCTTGCATCCATGAATCCGGACATCAATTATATTGGAATAGAGAAGTACTCCAGTGTTCTGCTACGCGCAATAGAGAAACGAAATGAGACGCAGCTTACAAACTTGTATTTTATTCGTTTCGATGCAGAATATCTTACGGATATTTTTGATAGGGACGAGATTTCCAGGATCTATTTGAATTTTTCTGATCCTTGGCCGAAGGATCGTCATGCTAAGCGCCGACTGACCTCTAAGGAATTTTTAAAGAAGTATGATCAGTGCCTTAAGATAGATGGAGAAGTAATATTTAAGACAGACAACCGTTTATTGTTTGATTTCTCCTTAGAACAAGCAGAGCTGGCAGGATGGAGTTTAAAAGAAGTAACCTATGATTTACATCATAGTGAATATCTTGAAGGAAATGTTATGACGGAATATGAAGAGAAATTCGTGGCCAAGGGAAATCCAATTCAAAGGTTGATAGCATACAGGAATCAGAGAATGGAATAAAGGAAATTGCATTTATAAAGGGGCTCATTTTGAATCACCTGACATAGAATAGTACTAAATATAAAAGATCAAGGTGTCAAAATGAAGAAGAACTGGAAATGGAAGGTAGCGAAGATAACCGGAGGGAATTATAAGCTGGATAAGAAAATAATGAAGTTAAAATCCTCCTGGGATGAGGTGGATAATTTATTGAATAGTTCACTAAAAAAAGGAAAAAAGAAAAAATAAGTATCGCATATCATTACTTTTAGCAACTGGAAAATAAAGAAGGGCTTGTATTATTTTCATATTCAATGTAATATCACAATATAGCGTCACATATTAAGGTGAGGAAATGAGATACTAATTAACATCAGGATAAATTTTGAGTTCGGATTATCTGCCTGCTCAAACAAAAGAATGGAGGAATAATTATGGCTATTCAATTTACAGATGCGAACTTTCAAAAAGAAGTACTTGAGTCGGACATCCCTGTACTTGTTGATTTCTACGCAGACTGGTGTGGACCATGTAAAATGGTAGCTCCCATCATTACAGAATTGGCTGAAGAATATAAAGGTGTATTCAAAATAGGAAAATTGAATGTGGATGAGAACTCGGAAACAGCTGCAAAATATCGGGTTATGTCCATACCGACATTAATTATATTTAAAAACGGTGAAGCGATTGATAGTATGGTAGGAGCACTTCCAAAAAAAGCATTACAAGACAAGATTGAAGCTAACAAGTAGAACCAAAATGTAGAAGGTATATATTACCAATCTACAAAATTAAATTAATAACGGTATAAAGCTATGTCAAGAATCCCTTATTTTATGGGATTCTTGGCGAATAAAATGTTTTATGTATTTATTTTTCAAAAAATATAAAAAACACTTGCAATTTGTAAATGTATATTATATAATAACTTTTGCGTTCGGCAATAAAAATTGAATAAGCGCTTCTAGCTCAGTTGGTAGAGCACCTGACTCTTAATCAGGGTGTCCAGGGTTCGAGTCCCTGGAGGCGCACTATAAAAGGTTCTAATTTGCAGACATAGGAGCTGTGGGTTGGGACTTTTTTCACGTTCCGGAACTGAGTCCGACATCAAGAAAAGAGGAGAACTGTGATGCAAGCTTGCTTGCAAGAACAGTTCTCCTCTTTTCTTGATACCGGCGAAGCCGGCGTGACCGAAAAGACCGTTAGGTCTTGAGGTTACGGAGTCGGACATAAGTACACAGATATGAAAAGCCGGCGTGACCGAAAAGACCGTTAGGTCTTGAGGTTACGAAGGCGGACATAAGTACACAGATGCACGGAGTCGGACGCACTTTATTTTTCTATCCCAACTCTTTCTCAACTATCTTCTTTGCTTTCTTATCCAATATCTCACCATTCAGAGCATTTGTAATATAAGTATCAAGTCCTTTGGAACTGCTTTCATAGTCAAAGCCTCCTATCACTCATCCACTCTTTTTTCTTAGTACGTTTTGATTACGAATTGCTATTTAAATAAATTATAATTACTATAAACTGACAACAGCTTGTCATATTTACAACGACTACCAGATATTTATGAATGGGAAAAACCGAACATTGATATAATTATAAGAACTTGGACAAACTTGATAAATATAAACACTAATTAAATTATAAATATAAACATTAATCAAATAAGGAGGTGGATGGATTGCTTCCACATCATGCGTTAGATCAAGACCAGGTTAACAATGATAGATCCATGGAAAAACAATTACTAAAAAAGCTTCTGAAGAATCTCTTTAGCCATACCTGTTCCATACAATTCTGGGATGGAGAGGAGATGATTATGGGTAAGGGAGAAATACGGTTTCGCATAATTTTAAAGGAGCCCTTATCCATTACAGAAATATTAACGAATCCTTCTGTTACCTTTGGAGAAGCTTATATGAACAGGAAGCTTGAATTTGATGGAAATATTCAGGAAATAATAGAATCCATATATGGAAATCCGAAGAGCTTTCTGCGATATAAGGGAAGGTTTAGCAAAATAATTAAGCCAATGAAAAACACATTGCAAAATAGCAAAGAGAATGTTAAATATCATTATGATATCGGAAATGATTTTTATCGACTTTGGCTTGATAAATCCATGACCTATTCCTGTGGTTATTTTACATCGGATACGGATACACTTGAGCAAGCGCAATGCAATAAAGTGGAATATATTCTTCGCAAGTTAAATTTAAGAGAGGGATGTACCTTATTGGATATAGGCTGTGGCTGGGGTGAATTAGTGATTACTGCGGCAAAGAAATATAAGGTAAAGGCATTGGGGATTACATTAAGCCGGGAGCAAATGGAACGGGCAAGGGAGCGTATTAAGGAAGAAGGCTTAGAGGATCATGTTAGGATTGCGCAGATGGACTATCGACAGCTACAGAAGAGATTTGATCGAGTGGTTAGTGTAGGTATGATAGAACATGTTGGGAAGGAATATCTTCCGGAGTACTTTAAGAATGTCCATGCACTACTTAAGGAGGGCGGAATTTCTTTATTACACTGCATTACCAGTCTGAAGGGCGGGACAAACCGCTGGATCGATAAATATATCTTTCCGGGAGGATATCTCCCTTCCATTAAGGAACTGATTTCATATATAAGTGAAGAAGACTTCTATCTTATTGATGTGGAAAGTCTGAGAAGACATTATGCCAAAACGCTAGAACACTGGGCAGCTAATTTCGAAGCATCCGTACCAGAAATCAAAAAAACTAAGGACGAAAGCTTTATCAGAATGTGGAGACTCTATCTCAATTCCTGCGCAGCCTCATTTAAAATGGGTAATATTGATATTCATCAGTTTCTATTTACAAAAGGGCTGGCGGATGAAATACCATGGACGAGAGATTATCTATATGAAAGGAAATAACATAATGGAGAAAACACAATATATATGTCCTATTTGTAATAATACAAATCTAATACTACGATATGAAGCGAGCTATGTATATTCTTATGTTATTGATTCGGATGAACCAGGATTAAAAAATGAAGAAGAATTTATGTCCTTCTTATACGATAAACGGGAACAGAAGGATACGAGAACCTTTGTTGAATGCGTTACCTGTGGAACACAATATCCGTATACGTTCCTAAACGGTATCCTAGAGCAAAAAATGCAATAATTCATATATGGGGCAGAGGATAAATGTATCAGCTGAAATTCTTATATACTCAACCACAGGAGAAATGAGGTAAGAACTCATGTTAATACATTTACCATCAGCCCCTCATACCACCCTACGAAAAGAAAATGGATGACAGTAAATACGAAATAGAGTATACTGTAATCCAATAACAAGTATTCCATTACAGATGTCTAGCCAATTAAAAAATACATAATGAGAGGGTAAAAAGATGAAGAATGATTTATTAACGCTTGGCCCGGTGACAGTGCATGGCTATGGATTAATGATTGCCATTGGTGTCATTGCAGCCTATCTTGTTGGTGAATACCGGGCAAAGAGGAAAAGCCTACAACCGGAAGTGATGTTAGACCTTACCATCTGGTGCCTGATCGGTGGTATTCTCGGAGCGCGTATTTTATATTATATAACACAGATCAAAGACATTATTGCAGATCCGAGTCTCCTGATCAATTTTACAGATGGCTTCGTGGTATATGGTGGAATTATCGGAGGAATTCTTTCTGGCTTTCTCTTTACGAAAAGAAAAAAGCTGGACTTTTTGAAGTATTTTGATCTGGTTATGCCTTCCATCGCTTTGGCTCAGGGCTTTGGCCGGATTGGTTGCTTTTTGGCAGGATGCTGTTACGGAGTAGAAAGCCATAGCCATTTTTCACTGGTGTTCCCAGAGGGCTCCTTTGCACCTGCCGGGATTCCACTTGTGCCGACCCAGCTTATTTCAAGCGGTTTAAACTTTCTGCATTTCTTTGCGCTGATCTTTCTAGCCAAAAGAGTAAAGGCTGATGGGCAGATTGCAGGTTTCTATCTCATATTTTACAGCGCAGGTAGATTTATTCTGGAGTTTTTCCGTGGTGATTTACTGCGGGGAAGCATTGGTAAATTATCAACGTCTCAGTTTATATCCATATTCCTGTTCCTGATAGGGCTTGGAATTGTGGTGCTATGTGGAGTTCGGGCAAAAAAGCAAGAGGATACCATTCAGGAATAAAGAAAGAGGGATGACGCGGTGATTGCGTTAATTGTAGCTATGTCTCTGAATCATGTAATAGGCAACAAGGGTCAGATTCCCTGGAGAATTAAAGGCGAACAGAGAAGATTCAAAGAATTAACAACGGGTAAGACCGTTATTATGGGTAAGCGTTCCTTTGAAGAGATAGGAAAACCTCTTCCCAATAGAAAAACCATTCTGATATCCAATACCATGAATTATAAGGATGATAATTGCATCACAGCAGGTTCGCTGAGGGAAGCCTTAGAAATAGCGGGAAACAGCTCAGAGGTCTATATTGCAGGTGGCGAGATGCTATATAAGGAAGCATTACCGCTGGTGGATAAAATGTATATTACCCTTGTGGAACAGAATGTGGAAGGAGATACATTCTTTCCACCCTTTCGGCAAGAGGACTTCAAGATAGTATACCAGGAAAAATTTGATGGTGATATCCCGTATACTTATTACACATATGAAAGGGTTAAATAAAGCATTAAATATATAATAAACAGTTAAAAAGAACTTATTATAGCTGGATAATGGAGTGAGAATATTTACAACTCTTTTTTCAAGATTTAATAAGTTCTTTTATTATAAAAAATTTCCAATAAAAAAGTGTTGACGTTTCTTGATTTTTCTAGTAGACTTTAACCATTAAAAGCGTTAAAGCTTTAAAGTGGAAGAGTATTCCATATTGTAACAAGATGGATTGTTATATAAGAATAAAGAGAGGAGAGATTATATGAAATTAAGAAAATGGATATCGGTAATAATAGTGATTACGATGGCTAGCCTGATGTTAACAGGATGTAGTACAAAGGATAAGGGATTTACCATTGGAGTAAATCAGTTTGTTAAGCATGCGGCATTGGATGCAAGCTATCAGGGATTTGTTGACGCATTAGCTGATGCTGGATATGTTGACGGTGAAAAGATTAAGATTGATTATCAGAATGCACAGGGAGATCAGTCGAATGCAAATACAATCGCTACGAAGTTAGTAAATGATAATAATGACTTGATTCTTGCGATTGCAACTCCCTCAGCACAGGCAGTTGCTAATGCTACAAAGGACATTCCGGTTCTTGTAACAGCAGTTACCGATCCTGCTGGTTCCGGTCTTGTGGCATCCAACGATGCTCCTGGAGGTAATGTCTCAGGAACATCGGACTTGACCCCTATCCGTAATCAGATTGAATTACTTACAAAGTTAGTACCGGGTGCAAAGCATATTGCGATACTCTATTGCTCAAGCGAAAGTAATTCTAAAATTCAGGCAGAAATGGCAATTGAGGCTGCAACCGAGTTTGGCCTGACAAGTGAAGAAGCTACAGTATCCAATTCCAATGAGATTCAACAGGTAGTACAATCGCTGGTAGGAAAAGTGGATGCAATCTATGCACCTACGGATAATATTATTGCTGCAGGTATGCCGACGGTAGCTATGGTAGCAAATGATAACGGAATTCCGGTTATATGTGGCGAGGAAGGAATGGTAGATGCAGGAGGACTTGCAACCTACGGTATTGATTATTATAAGCTAGGAAGATTGACCGGAGAGCAGGCGGTAAAGATCATCGAAGGTAAGGCAGATACCGCAACCATGCCAATTCAGTACCTACCTGATGAGGAGTATGCTCTTAAGATAAATCAGGAAGTTGCGGATAAGCTTGGTATAACAATACCTGAGGAACTACAATAATTGGGAATAGCTACATAACTTACTTAGGATAAAAAGATGGAATCGGAAAAAGATTTTGCACTGCAAAGTCTTTTTTCTTTTCTTAATATAGGATATAATTAGTAGTGTTTTTAGGAAAAATGTAATCATTTATCAGAAAGGAATATAGAGTATGAGTTTAGTAATGGCAGTCCTGGGAGCCTTTTCTCAAGGGTTAACCTGGGCGATATTAGCATTAGGTGTTTATCTGACTTTTCGAATCTTGAACTTTGCAGATATGTCCTGCGAGGGAAGCTTTGCATTAGGAGGAAGTATCAGTGCAATATTAATGGTTAATATGAATATGAATCCGTTTATAACATTAATCATAGCAACCCTGGCCGGAATGGCGGCGGGTGGAATAACCGGTATTTTACATACAAAACTTAAAATTCCGGCAATTTTATCCGGTATTCTAACGATGATAGGTCTTTATTCGATTAATCTAAGAATTATGGGTCAGGCGAATACCTCTTTAGTAGGACTGGATACGATGATATCCATTATTAAGGGGATTCTTCCTTCTGCAAAGGAGCTTGGAATTCGAGATTCTACTTTAAACATATGGGTGACCATGGCGGTAGGAGTGATATTAACTGCTGCGGTAATCGGAATTATCTATTGGTTTTTTGGAACAGAACTGGGGTGCTGTATTCGTGCTACTGGTAATAATGAAGCTATGGTTAGAGCACAGGGTGTGAACACCGACCATATGAAGATACTGGGACTGGTTATCAGCAATGGTTTAATCGCGTTTTCTGGTGCGTTAGTAACGCAAAGTCAGGGCTACGCAGATGTTAGTATGGGTGTAGGAGCCATTGTAATCGGACTTGCCTCCATTGTAATAGGAGAGGTATTATTTCTAAGAGTCAAGAACTTTGCCGGAAAATTATGTGCTATTGTAATTGGTTCTATCATATACCGTATTATTATAGCTGTCGTTTTACAGATAGGCTTAAATACAGACGATTTAAAGCTGCTGACAGCCATTGTCGTAGCACTTGCTCTTTCCTTCCCTGTTTTGAAAAAGAAAACAGGCACTCTTCGAAAGGAGGCAAATTAATATGTTAAGCCTAACAAATATTTATAAAACCTTTAATCCGAATACCGTGAACGAGAAAAGGGTATTAAACGGTTTGAATTTGCATCTGAAGAAGGGTGATTTTGTAACAGTCATCGGTGGAAACGGAGCAGGAAAATCAACAATGCTCAATATGATAGCTGGAGTATATTATCCGGACAGTGGCTCAATCGTTCTGGATGGTGTAGATATCACGAATTTGCCGGAATATCAAAGAGCCAAGTATTTGGGAAGAGTGTTTCAGGACCCTATGATGGGAACGGCTGCGAATATGGAGATAGAAGAAAATCTGGCGCTTGCGTATCGTCGTGGAAAACGCAGAGGCTTAAGCTGGGGGATCACCAAAGAAGAAAAAGAAAATTATGTGGAAAAATTGAAAATGCTGGACCTGGGTCTGGAGACAAGACTTACAGCAAAGGTAGGGTTGCTTTCCGGAGGCCAGCGACAGGCATTAACTCTGCTCATGGCAACATTACAGCAACCAAAGCTGCTTTTACTGGATGAACACACGGCAGCTCTGGATCCTAAAACGGCGAATAAAGTATTGGAATTATCGGAGCAGATGATTAAGGCTAGTGAGCTAACGGCACTAATGGTTACACATAATATGAAGAATGCTATTCAGTATGGTAACCGGTTAATTATGATGTATGAAGGTAAAATTATTTATGATGTGGAAGGTGACGAGAAGAAAAACTTACATGTAAGGGATTTACTTGAGAAATTTGAGATTGCCAGTGGCGGAGAATTTGCGAATGATAAAATGATTCTTTCATAAAGTATTTGAACAATATTTATTTTCCTGTTAAAATGAGATGTAACCTTTTGGATAATGAGGTAGGAAATGTAAAAAATGTAAATAAGGGGAATACTCTGCTTCGAACTGGGGGAATTAAATTGTTTTACAATAACAAAAAGACAATAGGAGTATTCATTGCACAAGTAAATGCAGAATTTCAGGATCTTCTGAGTAGAGGGATAAGTACCAAAGCGATGGAGCTTGATTATAATGTCGCTTTTTTCACCAATTTTGGAGGGTATGGACAGCCTAGTTATGATACGGGAGAGATCATGATTACTGATCTGCCAAATTATGAGGAACTAGATGGAGTCATCTTTGCATCGGATACAATGAACCTGGAAGAAATAAAAGAACGTTACTTGAAGAATATACGAAACAGATGTCATTGCCCCGTCGTCAGCGTTCGAACAGAGCTCAAAGAATTTTATAATATATTGGTTGATAACAACGATATTTTAAGTGAATTAATCATTCATTACATAGAAGTTCATGGCTTTACCCGTATTAATTTTCTCGCCGGTCCTAAGGGACGATTGGATTCCGACAAGAGACTGGAGTGCTACAAACGGATCTTAAATGAGCACAATATACCGGTTGAAGAAGATCGAATTTATTATGGAGACTTCTGGAAGTATACAGGAGTTGATGCAGTTGAACATTGGCTGAACAGTCCATTAGAATTACCACAGGCCATTGTCTGTGCAAATGATTATATGGCGATCACTGTATGCCGTGCTTTAGCGGAGAAGGGGATTGCTGTACCGGATCAAATCGCTGTCTCAGGATGTGATGATATTGAGGATGCAGCAGAATTTAGTCCGTCTTTAACAACGGTCAGAATGCCAATATTCGAAATGGGAGCAGCAGCAGTTAATACCATACACCAGCTTAATCTGGGAGTAGAACAGCCCCGTAACACCTATATGAAACCAGATACCATTTATCGCGCTTCCTGCGGATGCAAAAGGAACTGGTACCATGAAAGTAATGAAAGAAGACGTAACCATATTATAGCAAGAGAGGAACTGTATCGGGCGATCATAGGAAATGCGTTTATGTCAACGGACTTAGCCGGTCTTACCAAATTGGAAGATGTAAGTGAGAAGATCGGTACCTATATCTACGAGAACAAAAACTTTACCCATTTTTGTCTGTGTCTCCATAGAAATTGGGATTTCTTCCATGAAGAAGGCGGAACAGAACCGGTTGTGGATGATGACAGAATGATTATGGAGATTGGATTTAAGAACAGAATGCTTCTGAGTAAAATTAAGTTTTCTAAGAAGAACTTAATTCCAAAGGAAATGGCGGAAGAGCAGGCGATGATCTATTATTTTGCTATATTGCATCATCAGGATCATTATTTCGGGTATGCTGGTATCCGCTTTGATGCAATCCAAACCTATATGCTATCCTTCCAAACCTGGTTGTTCAATGTGTGCAATGCATTAGAGAATGTCAGAATTCACGGTGAACTAAGACGTTTGGTTTATCGCCTGGAGGATATGTCGGTCAGAGACGAGTTAACCGGACTTTATAACCGAAGAGTTATGGATACTCTGGGCAAGAAATACCTAATGCAATGTGTGGAGAAGCAAGCAAAGCTAATGGTATTTACCGCGGACATGGACAAGCTGAAGTACATAAACGATAATTATGGACATGCTAAAGGAGATATGGCAATCAAAGCAGTTGCTGATGCATTGTTGAAAGCAGCAGACGATGATGAAATCTGTATTCGGCTTGGAGGGGACGAATTCATGGCCATTGGAATCGATTATGATGACAATAAAATGATGAAGTTTGTTCTAGCCTTCGTTGATGAGCTAAATGAGTTTAATAAAAACAGTGACACAATTTATTTATACGTAAGTTACGGCTGGCATATCGTGTTACCGGATGAGAATACCAGCCTGGAGGAATGTCTTATGGTGGCTGACTCTCATATGTATAAGCAAAAATATGACAAAGCGTCAAACCATATCCGGGCAAATTTACCATTTACTGAATCCATGTAAATCTATCATAATGGCACTATCATATTCTCAAAATATTGGGAATTGATAGTGTTTTTTGGTATCAATTTTAAACATTTTTCACAACTCATGAAGTCATAACTTGTTTTTCGATACAACATGATATATAGTTTATTTATTAGGGATGACAATAAAAGAAGGCAGGAGATTTCTATGTTTAATAACAATAGAAAAACAATCGGAGTTTTTGTTTCACAGATACATCAGGAATTTCAGGTAAACCTTTGTAAAGGAATTAGTAAAAGAGCAAGGGAGTTAGGATATAATGTTGCATACTTTGCTAATTTTATAGGTTATGGTGAAATGTTGTATGAATTAGGTGAGAAAAACATTGCCAACCTACCAGTATACGAAGACTTAAGTGGTATTATCATATTACCGGACAGCATGAATGTAAGTGGATTTGAGGAGATAATCTTTGATAAGATTAAGAAGAAAGCAAACTGTCCGGTTGTAAGTGTTCGTAAGAAAATGGACGATTATTATAATGTGTTAGTGAAGGACGAGCTGGTTTTAGACGAAGTTATAAGACATTTTATTGTTGATCATGGATATAGAAAGATTAATTTTCTTACAGGACCTAAGGACAATCCGGTGTCTATCAGCAGGCTGGAGACCTATAAAAGAATTTTAACAGAGTATAACATACCTTATGAAGAGGAACGAATTTATTACGGAGATTTCTGGAAGTTTTCATCCTATGATGCAGTAAACTATTGGTTCATGAATCCGGAAATGAGTGTGGAGGCTATTATCTGTGCCAACGATTATATGGCAATCAATACCTGTAAAGCGTTAGCGGAAAGAGGCATCTCGGTTCCGGAGGATATTGCTGTGTCCGGGTGTGACAATTTAGCGATTACAGAGGATTACTCTCCTTTTATTACTACGGTAGGTATGCCGGTATTTGATATGGGTATTGAAGCGGTGAACAAGATTTATCTTCATAATGAGGGAGTGGAACAGGAGCAAACCTCCTATCTTGAAACGATAACCATTATTCGTGAATCCTGTGGATGTAAAATGAGGGATAACAAGGGTAAAGTATCAAATAAGAGAAATCAGATTGTGGATGAGTTAGAGGCCAAGGAGAAAGCTATTTTTTATAATTCGTTTATGTCAGTTGAGCTAACGAAAATTAAACAAATAGATGAGCTGGATCAGAAACTGGCTTCCTTAATATACATGAATGAGGGTTATAACAGCTTCTTTATGTGTCTTAATAAGGACTGGGACTTATATAGTGCCAAGGATATGCCGGAAGAAGACAGTGTGAAGGATATGATTATGGAGGTAGGAATCAAGAATGGAGAAATGCTTGAAAAGCAGGAGTTTACTAAACCTTTTCTTCTTCCACCCAATGTGATGGACGAGAATCCTCAGATATTTATATTTAATGTCCTTCATTATCAGGAGGTATGCTTTGGTTATACAGCCATCAACTTTATTAATGATGGTGTAAGTAAACTATCCTATCAGGGCTGGCTAATTAATGTTTGTAATACGTTGGAGAATATTCGAATTCATAATGAATTAAATCGCCTGGTATATAAGCTGGAGGATATGTATATTAAAGATGAGCTTACCGGATTATACAATCGCAGGGCACTTGAAAGTCTCGGTCAAAAATACCTGAGGCAATGCATAGAGGAGAATTTGAACTTCATGATCTTTACAGCGGATATGGATAAACTGAAGTTTATCAATGATAAGTATGGACATGCTTCTGGGGATATTGCAATCAAAGCAGTTGCCAATGCACTTTTTTATGCAGCGGATGATGATGAGATCTGCATGAGAATTGGTGGGGACGAGTTTGTTGTTATCGGTATGGAATATGATGAGCAGAAGCTGGAACGGTTTATTCAGAAGTTTGAAGAAGAGATTAATCGTTTTAATCAGGAAGAAAATAACCCATTTACTGTGAGTGTGAGTCATGGTTTTAGCATATTTAAGCCGAATAAAAAAGTAACCATAGAGGATTGTCTGCTCGTGGCAGATTCCAAGCTTTACCAGCAGAAATATGAGAAGGAAAAGTTGCGTCTAAAAAGCAGAAATCACATATTCGAAATTGAGAATTAAAGGAAGGACAATGTGTATTGGACAGGTTATATGATAAATTAGTAGCTTATTGCAATGGGGATTATTATCCCATGCATATGCCGGGACATAAACGGAATGTGGATATGCTTTCTATGGAGAATCCGTATCGTTTTGATATCACTGAGATTGAAGGATTTGATAATCTGCACCAGGCGGAAGGAATATTAATGGAGCTGTCACAGAGGATCTGTAAGCTTTACGGTTCCCGTAGATCGTACCCATTAATTAACGGAAGTACTGCGGGTATTTTAACAGCACTGTCTGTTGCAACGTCAAGAGGGGATAAGGTCCTGGTAGCTCGTAATGCCCATAAGTCAGTATATCATGGAGTTATCCAGATGGGGCTGAGACCAGTCTACATTTATCCACAGGTTGCTTCCAATCCGACCATTTATTGTGGATTAAATGCTGATCAAATCGAGGAAGCGTTGATAAAGGAGAAAAACGTCAAAGCAGTTATCATAACTTCTCCGACCTATGAAGGAATTGTTTCGGATATTAATCATATAGCAAAAGTGGTACACAAATATGACGCATTATTAATTGTTGACGAAGCGCATGGTGCACATTTTGGATTTTATGAGAGTTTTCCTAAGAGTGCTATTTATTGCGGTGCGGATCTTGTAATACAAAGCTTTCATAAAACACTTCCCTCATTAACGCAAACAGCAGTATTACACTCTATGGTAGAGGAGTTGGACAGTAAAATACGCAAATATCTTGCAATTTATCAGACGAGTAGTCCATCCTACGTGCTACTGTCTGGGATCGATCACTGTATCAGTATCCTGGAGGATCATGCGAATACGGTATTTCATAGCTATACGGAGTTACTGAAGGATTTCTATCATAGAATGAAGACCTTAGAAAAACTCAGGGTAATTAATCAGATTCAGATGGGAAGCTATGAAGCTTTTGATTGGGATATGTCTAAAATCATCATATCTGTTCAAAACACCACGATCACTGCTCAAGAGCTCCATAGTAAGCTACGTGAGGAGTATCATATTGTGATGGAGATGGAAGCTATGGATTACGTTCTTGGAATGACCAGCATCTGTGATACGAAAGAGGGCTTTAATCGATTAGCCGAGGCTTTGATATCCATAGACAGGGAAGTGGAGTTGTTACAGAGAGAAGCAACAAGTAGTGTTAATGATATCCTGCAAAGATCTCCTCTTCAAGTAATGTGTCCACAGGAGGCATTTGAAAGAGCATCGGAGATTGTCCCATTACATAATAGTGAAGGTAGAATAGCTGCAACCTTTGTCAGCCTCTTTCCGCCGGGGTCTCCATTGCTGGTTCCAGGAGAACTGATTGATCAAACATTGATTGATTACATCAGGCTGGTAAAGCAAAAGGGGATTGCAATTACCGGACTCTCAGGAATGGATAAATTACAGATAGAAGTGCTTCAGGAATGAGAGTATTTGATTAGACGCGAATAAAACGTTTGGAATGAGAAAGGAACGAAATAATGGGTAGGATTTTCATCGTTATGGGAAAAAGTGCAACCGGGAAGGATACCATATATAAAAGGTTACTGGAAACCGAAGAATTGAATCTGAAGACAGCCGTTATGTATACTACCCGGCCAATCAGAAAATCGGAAGTAAATGGTGTGGAATATATTTTTGTTAATGAAGAAAAATTACATGAGCTTCAAAAGCAGAATAAAATAATAGAACACCGCTCCTATGAAACGATTCATGGTACCTGGCACTATTTTACTGTAAATGATGGGCAGATTCAGCTTGAGAAGTCTGATTATCTTATGATCGGAACATTGGAGACATATCAGCAAATAAGGGAATACTTTGGTAAGGATAAAGTAATACCAATCTATATAGAGGTAGAGGATGGCATACGTCTTATGCGTGCTATCAAAAGGGAGCAAAAGCAGGAGCAGCCCAAATATGCTGAAATGTGCAGAAGGTATCTGGCAGATGAAGAGGATTTTTCCGAAGAAAACCTTAAGAAGTATGGCATCACAAAACGATATCAAAATATAGATATCAATATTTGCTTATTTAACGTAATAGAGGATATCAAAAATTTTACTGTAAAGAATTGAGATAATGTGTTATACTTATAGTCAGCTTCACATATTCCGTTCATGTACAAAGGAGGTCCGTTATGGAGATTAAAGTAAACCAAATGCAGCCAGTTAATCCGATAGAGCAAAAGCCATCGGTGCCGGAAGCAGACGGTACTTTTAAGTTTACGTTAATTTCTCATATTGAGGAACAAGAACTGCAGGCTAGGTTGAATGTAATTCTGCAGGAAATATCTGCGCAAGGGAAAAAGCTTGCAAAGCATATGGATGTAACGGATATGAAGCATTATCGAGAGCTGATCAAGGAATTTATGAATGAAATAGTGAATCGTTCCCACAAGTTCTCCAGAGAGAATTTCCTTGATAAGAAAGGCAGACATAGAGTTTATACTATGATCAAACTGGTGGATAAGAATTTGGACGAGCTGGCAGCAGAACTGATTAAGGATGAGAAGGATCATATCACGATTTTAAATAAAATAGATGAAATTAGAGGATTGTTACTGGATATATTAACATAAAGTTCGGATATCATAGTCTGTAAGGCAGGCGATTGGAGGTACTATGCAGAATTTTGGTTTGATTATCGGTCATGAAAGCATTATTGAACATCTGCAAAATGCAATTAGCTCCCGAAAAGTTTCGCATGCATATATCATATGTGGTGAAGAGGGTATGGGAAAAAAGCTACTGGCCGGAGTGTTTGCTAAAACACTGCAATGTGAGGAAGGTGGCATCGAAGCCTGTAATCGCTGTAAATCCTGTATGCAATATGATTCTGGGAATCATCCGGATATCATATGGGTTACTCATGAGAAAGCCAGTATCGGTGTGGATGATATCCGAGTACAGGTGAATGCAGACATACACGTAAAGCCATATAACAGCCCTTATAAGGTATATATTATTGATTCTGCGGACAAGTTAACGGAACAGGCACAAAATGCGTTGCTGAAAACGATAGAGGAACCCCCGGAATATGCGATTATTTTGCTTCTGGTGAATAATATTAGCAGTATGCTGCCAACCATACTATCTAGGTGTGTTCTATTGAATCTAAGACCTGTCGATAAGCAACAGATCAAAGAATATCTGATGACCCGTCATCATATTCCGGATTATAAGGCGGAGATGGCAGCAGCATTTTCTGGTGGAAACGTAGGGAAAGCGATTAAGTATGCCTCCTCAGAAGAGTTCGAACAAATGAAGGAGAATGTACTTCATATATTAAAATATATCGATGAAATGGAACTTCATGAGATAGTATCCGGTCTTAAAACCCTTACGTCCAATAAGGCATCCATTGAAGATTATATTGATTTAATGCTTTTATGGTATAGGGACGTACTAATGTACAAGGCTACCATGAATCCAGATTTATTACTATACAGAGAGGAGCTTACCTTTCTGAAGATCCAGGCCAATACCAGAAGCTATGAAGGTGTTGAGAATATTATAAAAGCCATGGAAAAAGCGAAAATAAGATTAAAAGCCAATGTTAATTTTGATATTGCAATTGAGCTTATGTTACTTACTATAAAGGAGAACAGCAATGGTTAATGTAATCGGTGTAAGATTTCGTAGAGCAGGAAAGATCTATTATTTTGATCCTGCAGGATACGATATTAAACAGGGGGATAATGTAATTGTTGAAACGGCCAGAGGAATTGAATACGGTATGGTAGTATTGGGTCCTCGCCTTGTGGAGGATGACAAAATCATTCAACCATTAAAGCCGGTTATCCGTCAGGCAACCGAAGAGGATGATGCAATTGAAAGAAAGAATAAAGAGAAGGAAAAAGAAGCATTCGCTATTTGCCTTGAGAAAATCAAAAAACACGGTTTAGAAATGAAGTTAATTGATTCAGAATATACCTTTGATAACAATAAGGTGCTTTTCTACTTTACGGCAGATGGAAGAATTGATTTTCGTGAGCTGGTAAAGGACCTTGCCTCTGTTTTTAAGACAAGAATAGAATTAAGACAAATTGGTGTAAGGGACGAGACCAAAATTGTTGGGGGAATTGGGATTTGTGGAAGACCGTTATGCTGTCATACCCATTTATCTGAGTTCGCTCCCGTTTCCATTAAGATGGCAAAGGAGCAAAATCTTTCTCTGAATCCAACGAAGATTTCCGGTGTTTGCGGAAGACTTATGTGCTGTCTTAAGAATGAGGAAGAGGCTTATGAAGAACTGAACAGTAAGCTGCCTAATGTGGGAGATTTCGTTACAACGAAGGATAATTTAAAGGGTGAAGTGTCAAGCGTCAGTGTTCTGAAGCAGTTGGTAAAGGTTATTGTTACCTTGGAAAATGATGAAAAGGAAGTTCGTGAATATAAAGTGGATGATTTGCGCTTCAATAAAAAGAAACGGAAAGAGAAAACAACTTCAATTGAGGATGAGGAATTAAGAGTATTGGAGCTGTTAGAAAAGAAGGAAGGAAAATCCCTACTGGATGATGAATAAAGAAATCATGGAAGAAGATATTCTGAAGCCGGGTGAACGGATCGATGATCTTCACCGTAATAATTATAAAATTATTCAAAATACCAATAAATTTTGCTTTGGTATGGATGCGGTTCTGCTTTCAGGGTTCGCCAGGGTACTTCAGGGAGAAAGAGTATTGGATCTGGGAACAGGAACCGGCATAATACCGATACTGCTTGAGGCCAAAACAGAGGGAAGGCATTTTACCGGACTTGAAATACAAGAAGAAAGTGCGGATATGGCTCGACGCAGTGTGGCCTTGAATAAACTGGAAGATAAAGTTGATATAGTGATAGGTGATATCAAGGAGGCCTCTTCTATTTTCGAATTGGCTTCCTTTGACGTTGTTACCAGTAATCCACCCTATATGAACCATAACCATGGGATCGTAAATCCCAGGGAGTCTAAAGCCATAGCCCGGCACGAGATACTTTGTACTTTGGAGGACGTAATTCGAGAAGCCGGAAAGCTGCTCAGACCGGGTGGAAGGTTTTATCTTGTTCATAGACCCTTTCGACTGGTAGAAATCATGAACACCCTTAGCACATATAAGCTGGAACCAAAACGAATGAAATTAGTGTATCCATATGTGGATAAGGAACCGAATATGGTTTTACTGGAATGTATTAAGGGTGCAAAATCCATGATTAAAGTGGAAGCGCCTTTGATTGTATATAAAGAACAGGGTGTTTATACGGACGAGATTTATGAGATCTATGGATACTAACAACATCAGTGATATGTTATCGTATTGAGCTACTCAAAGAGAAAGGAATGTCGATTGATATGTCCGGTATATTATATTTATGTGCGACGCCCATCGGTAACTTGGAGGATATCACATTTCGCGTTATAAAGACGCTGAAGGAAGTGGACTTAATTGCCGCCGAGGATACGAGGCATAGTATTAAATTACTTAACCACTATGAAATAAAAACACCTATGACAAGCTATCATGAGTATAACAAGGTGGAAAAAGCAAGAAATCTGGTAGAGCAATTGCGAGAAGGAAAGAATATAGCACTCATTACGGACGCAGGAACCCCAGGGATATCGGATCCGGGAGAAGAATTAGTCCGACAGGCATATTTGGCGGGAATTCAGGTAACCTCCCTCCCCGGAGCATGCGCTGCAATTACGGCATTAACGTTATCTGGTCTACCAACTAGAAGATTTTGCTTTGAGGCTTTTCTGCCTTCGGATAAAAGGGAGAGACAGCGAATTTTGGAGGAGCTGAAGCTGGAGACCAGAACCATCATTTTATATGAAGCTCCACATAGACTAAGTAAAACCCTGAAAGAACTGACACAGGAATTAGGGGCCAGAAGAGTTGCGATTATAAAGGAACTTACAAAAAAGCATGAAACAATTATGCAATCCACACTTTCAGAAGCCACTGAATACTTCGAGCAACAGGAACCAAAAGGGGAATATGTGCTGGTAGTCGAGGGCAAATCACGGAAAGAAGTAGAAACCGAAAAACAGGAACGATGGGAAGAGATTGACATTAGAGAGCATATGAAAATATATCAAGATCAGGGGAAGGATAAAAAGGAGGCAATGAAGTTAGTTGCAAAGGATAGGGGAATAAGCAAAAGAGAGGTGTATCAAATGCTTATTCAAGAGGAAGCAGATGAAGAGTATTAACTGTCTTTTGGAGGTGAAATAATGTTTTACACGATATTTCGAACAAAAGAGGGAAAAGTACTTGCAGCAATTCTAGGCTTTCTTATATTATTATTCGGAATCTTGGTTTTTAAGAATTTATCTGAAGATAATGAATATATGGAACAAGCTGTAATGGCTGAAAACTATTTAAAGGCAGGAAGTTATGAGCAGGCAGTAGCAGCGTATAAAAAGGCCATAGCAATGAAGGAGGGGGATTTAAATACACTCTCAATTGGTATGGCAGATGCTTATATCGGGCTGAATGATTATGATAAAGCACTTGAAACGTTACGCTCATGCTATCAGAAAACTGCGAATAGCATAGTAAAATATAAGATTGAGGAGGTTAAATCGGAAAAGGCAGATTATGACTATCTTCAGTCTATTTCCCGTGCTGAGATTTTTTTCTCGAACAAGGAATATGAGAAAGCAATTGATGAGTATGAGAAAGCAAAGCTGATAAAGAATAAAGAGAGTGAGACATATCGAAAAATTGCAGAAGCCTATATTCAATTGGGTGAGTATGATCTGGCGCAGGAAGAGATACTGGAAGGTCTGGAAATAACAGAGAATAATGAATTGAACAAAACTCTGGAGACAGTGGAATATTACTTGAAAAAACAGGATTATGATGAAATGATTACTCAGGCTCAGGAGTATATCGTTCAAGAGAATTATAATGATGGAATAGCAAAATATGAAGAGGCTATGAGACTATTACCAAAAGAGTCTGCTGCATATAATCGTTTAGCTGAGATCTATATTTTACGAAAGGATTATAGTAAGGCGATTATGTTACTTGGTATTGCCTCAAAGTACTCCGACGATGAAGAGACAGAGCATCTTATGGAGCGGGCAACAGAACTTAAGATTACTCAGGAGCAAAGGAAGAATACATTAAGCTCCTTATATAAAGCATTACAGGAAAATGATATGGAACAAGCTCTGAAAGTAATGGGCGGAATATTCTTCCGGGAAGTAATATCGAAGGATGTACCGGTTTATTATAAGGATGTTGCTTCTGGTAACAATATGCTTATTATCTATGACAATCACACTTTATATTTCGGAGATAATACCGGTGGCGTTCGACAAGGAAACGGATTGTACCTTATATGTAAGGAAGATAGGAAGGACTATTATTACTACCAAGGGCAATGGGAAAATGATTTACCCAACGGAAAAGGTAAAACAGTGGAAATCAAATATCAAATAGAGAATGAGACAGATACGTATAAAAGCACAACAATCACAGAAGGAAAGTTTAAGGACGGACTGGAACAGGATCAGATGACGAAATACTTATATAAAAATGACATAGAAACAGGACAAGTCATCTATTCATCAGATGACGGAGTGCCGTTACCCATGCATGGACAAGCGAAGGACGATTCTTATATAATAGGGGAAATTTATCTTGATGGGATTCCTACGGGAGAGTATTATAGTGTGCCCGCGGATACCCTATGGGGTGTAGTTCCCTTTGTACCGAAAGATTAGAGTGAATAGGAATATCGGAGAGGTTTCCATTCAATATAAAAGAACCTGCTACAATGAGCAGGTTCTTTTTGTAAGCATAAATAATATGTAAATTACTCGATAATGCCTGCAAGTTTTGCAAGTTCAACGATGGTGTCTTTAGAAATCTTCTTACCTTGATATTCTAACAAGTTATCTTTGCTTCCGCTAAAAATATCAGTAGGTTCATATTTTTGAAGAATAATTTTGCCTTCATCAACGAAGATTTCTAATGGATCTCTTTCACTAACATCCAAAGTTCTTCTTAACTCGATAGGAAGAGTAATTCTTCCAAGTTCATCAAGTCTTCTTACGATACCTGTACTTTTCATAATAGGCCTCCTTTTCTCAAGTGTATTGGGGAATAAAATAAATAGATTGCTAATATACGTAATGTACCTTATAAATACCATCTTACATTATTTGTATATAGCAATAAATAAGATATCATAGGATATTTTATAAGTCAACTAAAATAATTGTCAAAACATAGCACAATTTAAACAATAAATGTAAGAGAGAGTCAATTAATACCATATATTTATAGTATTAGGGGGCATTTTTGTAAAATCTGAGAATATAGTATTAATAATGTATATAAATTGAGTTAAAAGTTTGTGTAAAATGTAGAATATTTTATCATTACATAATTTATCTTAGAAGGGGTGCGATGATTCAATGCTAAACTATTTATGGGCTATCATGATCCTTTTAGGCATTACGGTAGGTATACTTCAGGGTGAGATTGGAGAAGTAAGTAAAGCGACAATCAATTCTTCGAGAGAAGCCGTTTCGCTTGCCATTACCATGCTGGGAATAGTAGCAATGTGGACAGGAATTATGCAGGTGGCAAAAAAATGCGGATTGGTCACAGCCTTTACAAAAGCGCTCCGGCCCTTTATCCATTTTTTGTTTCCGGATATACCGAAGGATCACATCGTCAATGAATATATAGCCTCCAATATGATTGCGAATATATTAGGCCTTGGTTGGGCAGCCACCCCAATGGGGCTTATGGCAATAAAAGAGCTAAAAAAACTGAACCATGACTCGGAAGTGGCAAGCTGTGATATGTGCACATTATTAATTATTAATATTTCCTCGCTACAGCTAATACCGGTAAATATTATTGCCTATCGTAGCCAGTACGGATCTGCTAATCCGGCTGAAATTCTAGTTGCGGGCTTAATATCTACAATGTGCTCTACGGCTGTTGGAATCGTATTTGCAGTAGTTGCAAGAAAACTTAGCAAACACAGTAAGATTCGTTGAAACGTTGCATAGATATTGATATGGGTAAATCAGATAACATAGTAGTTACAGAAAGAGGGTGGGGTTACATGAGGTTTATCATATACCTGTCTGATTACATTATTCCGTTTATTTTCTTTTATATTATTGGGTTTGCATTGCTGTCGAAGACAAATAGTTATGATGAATTCGTGGAAGGAGCAAAGGACGGCTTTAAGGTGGTGGTAGATATTTTACCCACACTAATCGGTTTAATGGTCGCTATTGGCGTTTTAAGAGCTTCTGGAGCATTAAATATAATATCTGATTTGATTAAGCCCATTACAAATATGTTGCACTTTCCTTCAGAGCTAGTTCCGGTAGCAATAATTAAAATGTTCTCCTCCTCTGCAGCAACCAGTCTTGTGTTAGATATTTTTAAGGAATTTGGCCCGGATTCCTATCTGGGCAGGATGGTATCCATAATGATGAGCTGTACAGAAACAATATTTTATACGCTGGCAGTCTATTTCATGGCAGCAGGAGTAAAGAAGACGCGTTATACACTTATCGGATGCCTTGCCACTACACTGACAGGAATTATTGTCAGTGTTATAATGACGAACTTAGCCTTTTAATATTACTTTAAGCCGGAATTCCGGCCCGTACAGTAACAAATATTAAGGGCTGTTCTCCATGTAATAAGCAAAATTAATTGCCATATAAAACATATAGTGTTAAAATTTAGTGGAGGGAGATATATAGGAATTCTCTTACAAGACAGTATATTAAGGCGATGTCAATTGGCATCTCCTTTTTCTATAATTTCTCATAATCTTAGTAACAATAGTTAATAACAATAATATAGAATATAGCATAATAAATATACTTAAGGAGGTGTTTTAATGTCCCTTGTTGGTGCATTTATTGTTCCACATCCGCCACTTATCATACCGGAAGTAGGAAAAGGGGAGGAGAAGATGATAGCAGCAACCATTGAAAGCTATCGGGAGGTAGCGAAGCGTATTGCAGATCTTAATCCGGATACCATAATTATTACCTCTCCTCATACTATCATGTACTCTGATTATTTTCACATATCACCCGGAAGATCAGCTAAGGGTGATTTTGGACGCTTCGGTGCAAAGAAGGTAGCGATACACGTTAATTATGATGAGGAATTTGTAGAAGCTCTGGAATTCTGTGCTGAGAGAGAGGGAATAGAGGCTGGAACTCTTGGAGAGAAGGACCCATCCCTTGATCATGGAACGATGGTACCCCTTTATTTTATCAATGAGTACTTGAAAGAATATAAGGTGGTACGAATTGGTTTATCCGGCTTATCCTTTCCCGATCATTATCATCTGGGAAAGTGCATTACGAAAACAGCAGAAAAATTAAATCGGCGAATTGTGTTTGTAGCCAGTGGTGATCTTTCTCATAAGCTAAAGGAGGACGGGCCTTATGGATATGCTGAGAAAGGAGTTCGCTTCGACCAGGAAGTAACAGAGGCAATGAGAAAAGGAAGTTTTCTTGATTTCATGGAGTTTTCACCGGACTTTTGTGAGGCTGCAGCGGAATGTGGATTACGATCCTTTATCATCATGTCGGGTGCCTTGAGCGGAAGAGCTGTGGCCTCTGATCTTCTGTCCTATGAGGGCCCTTTTGGAGTGGGTTATGCCGTATGTGAATTTATCTTACAGGGTGAGGACGAAGGTCGCCATTTTGATGAGATTTTTACGAAAAAACAGAAGGAGCTGGCAAGAGAGCGACAAAAAAGCGAGGACGTATATGTGCATTTGGCTCGTTTATCCCTGGAAACATACCTCACTACGGGAAAGAAGCTTAAGCTTCCGGATGATTTACCTGAGGAAATGCTGAAGAATAAAGCAGGGGTGTTCGTCTCCTTAAAAAAGCATGGCTCCTTGCGAGGGTGTATAGGAACCATTTCTCCGATTACGGCAAATGTAGCCAATGAAATTATACGAAATGCCATCAGTGCGGGAGTTGAGGATCCAAGATTCCCCCCTGTTACAGAAGCAGAGCTGGACGAGCTAATCTATAGTGTTGACGTACTCGCAGAACCGGAGCCAATAGAGAATATATCAGAATTGGATGAAAAGCGATACGGAGTTATCATATCATCGGGTCGAAAAAGAGGATTACTGTTACCTAATCTGGAAGGTGTGGATTCCGTTGAAAAGCAGATAGCCATCGCAAAGAAAAAAGCAGGTATCTATGATAATGAAGCATTTACTATGGAGCGCTTTGAGGTGGTGAGACATCGTTGAAAGTACAATGTGATATATGCCCCCATCACTGTAAGATAGAGGAGGGTCATATTGGACTTTGTAATGCAAGAACGAATAAAAACGGTACCATAGTCTGTGATAATTATGGACGGATGACAGCCGTAGCGCTGGATCCCATAGAAAAGAAGCCGCTATATCATTATTATCCCGGAAGTAAAATCCTATCCATAGGGAGCTATGGCTGTAATTTAAACTGTCCCTTCTGTCAGAATTGTGATATTTCAATGGTTGGAAAAAGGGATATAGAGACAGAACAGGTTGATATCGAAGAATTGGTGAAAAAGGCATTGCAATTACGGGATAGGGGAAATATAGGAATTGCATTTACCTATAATGAACCATTGATTGGTTTCGAATTTGTAAGGGATTGTGCAGCTCGTGCGAGGGAAAAGAATTTAAAAAATGTTGTGGTAACCAACGGGTATATCTGTGAAGAGCCGTTGAAGAGACTGTTGCCGCTGATCGATGCATTTAATATTGATTTAAAAGGATTCACCGAGAGCTATTACCATAAGCTTAGAGGCGATTTAGAGACCGTGAAACGTTCCATTGAACTAGCATCTGCAAAATGCCATGTGGAGATAACCACATTAATTGTACCAGGAGAAAATGATTCCGAGGAGGAAATCGAAGCTCTCTCTAACTGGATTGCAAACATAAACCCTGAGATACCTCTTCATATATCTAGATTTTTCCCAAGATGGAAAATGTATGACAAAGAAGCAACTCCTGTGAATAAAGTATACCATTTGGCTGAAATCGCAAGAAAACACCTAAAATATGTATATGAAGGAAACTGTTGAGACTGCTTTATTATTACTGGCCGTAGCATAAGAGCGTAGTTATGACATATAACGAAATACAAAAAAACCAATTACCGCATACGGAAAATGATAAAAAAATAAATGACCGAATGCGGTAATTTTATATTGCTTATTTATTATATTAATGGTAAAATACTTGTGAGTAGAGAAAATTTGCTTCAAAACTACTTGAGTAACCTTTCAACAATTCTATATTCTACGTTTTAGGGGGGCGTTCTATGGATATTGAGTTACTAAAAAAATTAAAAAAGCTACAAAAGCTGACGAATGAGGAGCTGTCTGAAAAGTCTGGCGTACCGGTTGGAACGGTAAACAAGATTTTAAGTGGAGCTACCAAGTCACCCAGGCATGATACGATTGAAGCACTTGCAGAAGCACTGAATTATCATCCCTATGAGACGGAAAGGACGGATGTGGAAGCCTTACGAGAGTCCTTAGCCTATGGTACACCTCGTAATTATACGCTTCAGGACTATTATGATTTACCAGAGGATGTAAGAGCGGAATTAATTAATGGTTCCTTCTTCTTCATGGAGACACCTACACTGATGCATCAGACTATTTTAGGGGAGTTGTTTTTCCAAATTAAGAAATATATTAAGGAAAAGGGCGGTAAGTGCAAGGTATTCCTATCTCCATTTGATGTTCGTCTTGATAATGACGATAAGACGATTGTGCAACCGGACTTAATGATAATCTGCGATATGAATAAGCTGGATGAGAAACGCTATAATGGGGCACCTGATTATGTGGCAGAGATTGTTTCAAAAAGCAGCAGCCGGCTGGACTATATTAAAAAGCTGAACAAATATCTGGATGCAGGCGTAAAGGAGTATTGGATTATTGATCCGGACAAACAGAAGGTGACGGTATATCAGTTTCATAAAGAGGATGCTCCGCAATATTATTCGTTTACGGACAAGGTACCCATTGGTCTTTATAAAGATCTCTCTATTGATTTTAGTGATATTTTAAATGATCTGTAGATATCATCTGTCTATAGAGACTGCATCCGAGGCTTGAATTTGAGAACTACATTTTTATGTATATTGTGTATAATCCATGATAATTATCCCATACTATGTATGAGGTGATATCTATGGATCAAGGGAAACGAGAAAAAGTAAGACAGAAAAAGGATCAGGAAAAATTCAACAACGTAACGAATTCCGTTAAGCCCAGAAATCAAAATCAGGAACACAATGTTAGAGAGGAAGGCATCGGGAGACAAAATAATAAATACTAAATGCAAGCGATATGAGATGGTATACTATCTCTATCAGCAACAGATGCTATTAAAATAATGGTTTGGTATGTTTCTCGATTCATAGGGATTCATCCCTCACTAGAGTGTTGCAAAATAATGTTCTCGTAGCTGTCATACGGTTTTATGAGAAAGGTTATTCTGCAACACTTTTCATTGTTATAGAAGACTTATCAGAAATTACTTTAATTACTTTGTAAGGACAGCTCTGACCTTATAGTGCAGTATCTTTTCAGTTGACATACCTTAATCCAAATGATAACATGACTGTATCACAGTCATTCCTATTAAATTCGAGTATAGGAGTATTTCGATTGAAATGTGGAATAACCTATTAGATATTCACCGAAGGGAGGGCAGCCACATAGAATGTATTGTGATCACAAGGTAACTATTCACAAGATCAACCCAAGATCTGTCTAACAGAAATGTTTAAATTAGCGCCATGTACCTCTATTGGGTTAAGTAATTTAGAGGTTGACGAGGTAGAGAGTTAGCGAAGTGTTCGGCGGATGCTCTCTCGTGCACTTGGGCATGTTATGTATCGAAAAAAACTATGGGTAACTGTAGAACAACAGCGATACAACCAAGAAAATGAATTAGGTGCAGTTATGACTTCGTCATCAGTACGAAGCTTACTTGTGCTATGAATTCATGTCGAAATTCTAGAGTATGGGATTTCATATGCAGTAAAGAATACTTTATATTTATTATATTTGTTAGTGCGTAAGGATGGCTTTAGACGATCTTTAGCTTGTTGTGTCCTGGAAACAGGACGAAGCAGTTCAGGTTTCGTTTAAAACAATCCCTTATTGAGTGCGCGGAAAGGGAGTAATTATGTGTGGAATTATCGGATTTACAGGTCAAAGAGAAGCAAAAAATATATTAATCGATGGTTTAAAGTCCTTGGAGTATCGTGGTTATGACAGTGCAGGCATTACTTTATCAGGCAGGGATCAATTTAAAACAATAAAAACAGTTGGTAAAGTATCGGATCTCGTTACGAAGGTGAATGAGTTCAGTGATCTAAAGCAAACCAGTGGAATAGGCCATACAAGATGGGCTACTCACGGAGGAGTAACAGATCAAAATGCGCATCCACATACCCATGGAAGGGTAACCTTGATTCATAATGGCATTATAGAAAATTATCATGAACTAGAGATGGAACTTTCTTCAGCTAGGAAACATCCAATTTCCCAGACCGATAGTGAGATAGTAGCCATGCTCATCGATAGTTTGTATGACGGAGATGCATTTCATGCAATTCGTGAGGCTGTGAAAAAACTGGAAGGCGCTTATGCTTTCTGCATATTGTTTTCAGAGGAACCGGGTACAATTTATTGTGTCAGAAATGCAAGTCCTTTAGTAGCCTGCCATGTTCCTGAGGGTTCCATCGTAGCCTCCGATATGGTGGCTTTGATTAAATTCTCCAAGGATTATTTTGTGCTACCGGAACATCATATTGCAAGGCTGACGAAGGAAGATATTACAATTTATAATATGGACCATGAAGAGGTTACGCCCAACCTGCTTCATGTGAATTGGGACATTACAGCAGCTCAGAAGAATGGGTATCCTCATTTTATGCTAAAGGAAATATTTGAACAACCAGAAGCAATACGTTCTACCATATTGCCCAGAATTACAATGGATAATCTTCCTGATCTGTCTGTTGATCAAATTCCCAACCGGATATTTGAAAAGGTTAACCGTGTCATAATAACTGCCTGTGGTACAGCCATGCATGCCGGATTGATTGGTAGGGCATTAATAGAAAAGCTTTTACGAATTCCAGTTGTTGTAGAGATAGCATCGGAATTTCGTTATCAGGAACCCATCATGGATGAGAATACGTTGGTAATTACCATATCTCAGTCCGGAGAGACAGCGGATACCTTGGCATCATTACGACTGGCAAAGGAAGCGGGTGCGGTTACATTATCTATCGTAAATGTGAAAGGCTCTACCATTGCACGGGAAAGTGATTATGTATTATATACCCATGCCGGACCGGAGATTGCAGTTGCAAGTACGAAAGCGTATACAGCACAGTTGTCATGCTTGTATTTACTTTCCTATCATTTTGCATATCTTCGTCGTACCATCACAAAGGAACAATGTGCGGAATATATTCAGGAACTTAAATCTGTAATACCGGCAGTGGAGCAAACCCTGCAATTAGATAAGAAAATCGATGCCATAGGAAAGAATTTGATATGTAAGGAGGATCTATTCTTTATCGGACGAGGTCTGGATTATGCATTGTGCTGTGAAGGCTCTATTAAGCTAAAGGAGATTAGCTATATTCATTCGGAAGCCTATGCAGCGGGTGAGTTAAAGCATGGAACCCTATCACTGATTACAGAGGGAGTTCCGGTAGTTGCACTGGCTACGCAGTCCAAGGTATATCCAAAAATGATATCGAATATCCGGGAAGTTAAAGCAAGAGGGGCAGAGGTAATATTGATTACGAATGAAAGACAGGAGATTAATCGTGAGATTTATGATTATCATATAGCTCTTCCAAATACCTCGGATATTCTGGCACCATTTACAGCAGCTATTGCTATGCAGCTTCTTTCCTATTATACCAGTGTACATCGTGGCTCTAATGTAGATCAGCCACGTAATCTGGCAAAAGCGGTTACCGTTGAGTAAGGTTGTAATCAGGAATAAGCTGTTGTATAATGTGTACCATATTATTGTATAGATTATTTAGGTAATTGCGAAACTCTGAAGATATCTTAATTGCGTATACAGCAGATACATATTCCTGCGCAAACCCGCTCCTTCCGCTATGGTTTGCGCAGGAATATGTATCCACTGTTTACACAATGGCCACAATTATTTAGTTTCGCATTTACCTGGTATAGATTATTAATCAGAAGGTAATATGAGTACTGTGCTGATGCCCCGATATGAGGGGCATTGGCAGAATGGAGAATAAAATGATATTTGAAACACATGCTCATTATGAGGATGAAGCATTTGATGAGGATAGAGAGGAATTGTTGAATTCCTTACCGAAACAGGGAATCCAATACGTGGTCAATGTGGGGTCTGATTTCAGCACACTGGATCAGGTGATTGCATTGACGGAACAATATTCCTATATCTATGGAGCAATTGGTGTTCATCCTGGAAATACCCAAGTATTAAATGAAGAAACTTTCGCACAGCTAAAAGAGAAGATTGGACATCCGAAATGCGTAGCCATCGGAGAAATCGGTCTTGATTATTATTGGGATACCCCGGATCGGGAAACTCAGAAAATCTGGTTCGCAAAGCAGATGGAGCTTGCGAAAGAAGTAAATTTACCGATGGTTATACACAGCAGAGATGCAGCAAATGATACTTATGGCATGATGAAGGAAGCCAATTCGGAGAAGGTGGGAGCAATTATTCACTGCTTCGGATATGGTAAGGAACAGGCAAGACAGTATCTGAATATGGGCTTTTACCTGGGAATCGGAGGCGTTGTAACCTTTACCAATGGTAGGAAATTGAAAGAAGTTGTAGAATACGCTCCCCTGGAACAGCTGGTACTTGAGACAGATTGCCCCTATTTGGCACCGGTGCCACATCGAGGCAAAAGAAATTATTCCGGTTATCTGTCCCTAATTGCTCAGGAGATTGCACGGATTAAGAAGGTGGAGTGTGAGACGGTATTGCGTGTGACAAGTGAGAATGCAATGAAGTTCTATCGGATAGAAAGTAAATAATCAGGATTATCAAGGAATAGAAGAACGGATAATCTAAGTAATTACTAAGGAATAGGATATGTGAGGTAAAACATGGCTGAATTGGGTAACCCCAAAAATACAATTGAAATATTGAATAAGTATAAATTTGTTTTTCAGAAGAAATTCGGGCAAAATTTTTTGATTGATACACATGTCCTGGATAAAATCATTCAAGCTGCAGATATCACAAAGGATGATTTTGTTCTCGAAATCGGTCCGGGGATTGGAACTCTGACGCAGTATCTGTGTGAGCATGCAAGGGAGGTAGTCGCAGTTGAAATTGATAAAATGCTGATACCCATCCTTTCAGATACGTTATCAAAGTACAATAATGTGACCGTTATCCATCAGGATGTGCTAAAGCTGGATTTGAATGCATTAGTACAGGAAAAAAATCAGGGAAAACCCATCAAGGTGGTAGCAAATTTACCTTACTATATTACTACACCGATTATTATGGATTTATTTGAGCGGCATTTACCCTTAATTAATATCACGGTAATGGTCCAAAAAGAGGTAGCGGACCGAATGCAGGCAGTACCCGGAACAAAAGATTACGGAGCTCTTTCGCTGGCCGTACAATATTATGCGAAGCCCTATATAGCAGCCAATGTTCCGCCAAACTGCTTTATGCCCCGCCCCAATGTAGGCTCTGCAGTGATTAATCTAACCCTTCATACCCAGGCACCGGTTCAGGTGTCAGATGAGAAGCTTTTATTTCAGATGATAAGAGCCTCCTTTAACCAAAGACGTAAAACCCTGGTCAACGGATTGAATAATTCATCAGAGCTGCCCTTTAGTAAAGAAAGGATTAGCAATGCTATAAAAGAAATTGGACTCTCTGAGAATGTCAGAGGAGAAGCATTAACTTTGGAGCAGTTCGCACAGCTGGCGAACGCATTATCCGATCACAGCTAATTTTTATACACAATAATGCCCTAGCAACAGGAAATCTGCTAGGGCATTTTAAATTGTAATACTTCCTATAAAAAGCTGATTGTGCGGAAAAATAATAATTAACATACGAAAAAATTAAAAAAAGTAGTTGCATAAATATTAATTCATATGTATAATATATCTTATAAAGTAAATAAAATTGATTAACAAAAATAATTTCAAAAAATTTGAAAATTTTTGTTGCATAATTATAGACTTTCGATTATTATATATAACAATGAAATCAGACGGGCGATATTATGTTATGTATGGGAAAAGAAAAAAGCAAATTTTTTTTGCCCTTTTTTAATATCGAGTTTGTAATATGAGCTTTCGTTTCAGCGCAATAAATATGTATAAGAGGAGGAGAAATCCTCCTAAAAATCAAGGAGGAGAAATCCTCCTAAAAATCGAGGAGGAGAAATCCTCCTAAAAATCGAGGAGGATTAGAATGAAGAAGAGAGACGACATTCACAAGGTACTAATTATTGGATCAGGTCCGATTATTATCGGGCAGGCTTGCGAATTTGACTATTCCGGTACGCAGGCATGTAAAGCACTCAAAAAGTTAGGGTATGAAATCGTATTGGTGAATTCCAATCCTGCTACAATTATGACAGATCCGGGGACGGCAGATGTGACCTATATTGAGCCACTGAATGTGGAGAGGTTGACACAAATTATCGAAAAAGAAAGACCCGATGGTCTACTCCCTAATTTGGGTGGACAGTCAGGTCTAAATCTTTGCGCTGAATTAGATAAAGCGGGTGTATTAAAGAAATATAATGTAAAGGTTATTGGTGTTCAGGTTGATGCAATCGAGCGTGGAGAGGACCGTATCGAGTTTAAGAATACCATGAACTCTTTGGGAATCGAAATGGCAAGAAGTGAGGTTGCTTACACTGTGGAGGAAGCCCTGGCTATCGCTGAGGAGTTAGGATATCCGGTTGTTATCAGACCTGCTTATACCATGGGTGGAGCCGGCGGCGGTCTGGTATATAATGTGGAGGAACTTAAGACAGTCGTATCAAGAGGACTGCAGGCAAGCTTAGTAGGTCAGGTTCTTGTTGAAGAATCCATTCTTGGATGGGAAGAGCTGGAGTTGGAGGTAGTTCGTGATGCTTCCGGTCAAATGATTACAGTATGTTTTATTGAGAATATTGATCCATTAGGTGTTCATACAGGAGATTCATTCTGCTCAGCACCAATGTTAACAATATCGGAAGAGGTTCAGAAGGAATTACAGAGACAAGCATATAAGATCGTTGATGCTATTCAGGTTATCGGAGGTACGAACGTGCAATTTGCCCATGATCCGATATCTGGAAGAATAGTGGTTATTGAAATCAATCCCAGAACCTCCCGTTCATCCGCACTTGCGTCTAAAGCAACAGGCTTCCCCATTGCTTTAGTATCTGCAATGCTGGCATCCGGACTGAACCTATCGGATATTCCGTGCGGTAAATATGGTAGCTTGGATAAATATGTTCCAGATGGCGACTATGTGGTAATCAAATTCGCTCGTTGGGCATTTGAGAAATTTAAGGGATCGGAAGATAAACTGGGTACTCAGATGAAAGCAGTAGGCGAGGTAATGAGTATCGGAAAGACTTATAAAGAAGCTTTCCAGAAGGCAATTCGTAGCTTGGAAATTGGACGTTATGGATTGGGTTATGCTAAGGATTTTGCTTCAAAGTCTAAGGAAGAGTTACTGAACATGCTTCATGTTCCCACAAGTGAACGTCAGTTTATTATGTACGAGGCACTTCGTAAAGGTGCAACAGTAGAGGAGCTTTACCAGTTAACTAAGATTAAGCATTACTTCATTGAGCAAATGAAGGAATTAGTAGAGGAAGAAGAAGCCTTAAAGAGCTATAAAGGAAGTGTTCCTCCGGTTGAGAAGCTCAGAAGTGCTAAGCTGAATGGTTTTGCAGATAAATATTTAAGCAAAATATTAGAGATACCGGAGAATATGATAAGAGAAAGCAGAATCAATGCCGGAATTAAGGAAGCCTGGGAAGGTGTTCATGTAAGTGGAACAGAGAATGCAAAATACTATTACTCCACTTATCATTTGAAAGAGGATTTATCACCGGTATCCGATAAACCGAAGGTAATGATCCTTGGCGGTGGCCCGAATCGTATTGGACAAGGTATCGAATTTGATTACTGCTGTGTTCATGCGGCATTTGCATTAAAGGAGCAGGGCTTCGATACAATTATCGTAAACTGTAATCCGGAAACAGTATCCACGGACTATGATACTTCCGATAAACTATATTTTGAACCGCTTACATTGGAGGATGTACTAAGTATTTATGAAAAAGAAAAGCCTCTTGGTGTTATTGCTCAATTTGGTGGTCAGACACCACTTAATCTGTCTGCTGAATTAAAGAAGTACGGTGTAAATATCTTAGGTACAACACCGGAGACCATTGATCTTGCAGAAGATAGAGACCATTTCCGTGCAATGATGGAGAAATTGAACATTCCGATGCCGGAATCAGGAATGGCTGTTAATGTAGAAGAAGCATTGGAAATAGCATCAAAAATCGGTTATCCTGTTATGGTTCGTCCGTCATATGTACTTGGTGGGCGCGGAATGGAGATTGTTCATGATGATGAAAGTCTTGAAGTATATATGAAGGCAGCAGTAGGTGTAACTCCAGATCGTCCAATCTTAATCGACCGTTTCCTAAACAATGCGCTGGAATGCGAAGCAGATGCAATCAGCGATGGCGTTGATGCATTTGTTCCTGCAGTTATGGAGCATATAGAGCTGGCGGGAATTCATTCCGGTGACTCTGCCTGTGTAATTCCGTCATTGAACATTACAGAGGAGAATTTAAAAACCATAAAGGAATACACCATGAAGATTGCTAAGGAAATGAAGGTATGTGGCCTCATGAATATGCAGTATGCGATTGAGAATGGTGTAGTATATGTACTGGAAGCCAACCCCAGAGCATCAAGAACCGTGCCGTTGGTATCGAAGGTATGCAACATCCAGATGGTGAAGCTGGCAACACAGATCATTACCAGCAAACTTACTGGCAAGCCATCACCGGTTGCGTCTCTAAAGGAAAGTAAATTTACTCATTACGGAGTTAAGGAAGCAGTATTTCCGTTTAATATGTTCCCTGAGGTGGATCCAATTCTTGGACCGGAGATGCGTTCCACAGGAGAAGTACTCGGCTTAGCAGAAACCTTCGGAGAAGCGTTCTATAAAGCGCAGGAAGCTACAAAAACAAAGCTTCCGGAGAGGGGTACTGTATTAATCAGTGTGAACGACAGAGATAAAGCGGAAGTAGTAGATATTGCAAAAGGCTTTGCAGAATGTGGCTTTAAGATTATGGCAACGGGTGGAACCTACGATTTAATCGTTGCAAATGGTATTCAAGCAGAAAAGATCAATAAACTGTATCAGGGCAGACCAAATATTCTGGATGCTGTAACAAATGGACAGATTGATATTATTGTAAATACACCAATTGATAAAAAGAGTGCAAATGATGACAGCTATATCAGAAAAGCAGCCATAAAAGCAAGAATCAGCTATGTAACCACAACAGCTGCTGCAAAGGCTACCATTGCAGGAATTAAGTCACTGAAAGAGAAGAGAGCAGGAGTGAAATCCCTTCAGGAGTTCCATAAAGATATTAAATAATGGTAGAATGAGTTTTATTTATTCAAATCTTATAGTAACAACTTGAACGTATATTATAACGTGGTTGGGGCTGTTGCATAATATATTTACAGGGAATATGACTTACCATAATGCACTGTCGGAAGAACAGATTGTTGATTTTATATGGATAAGGCGAACTTTTTTGTCCGCCTGAGACATATAAAATCAGCAATGTGTTACTTCCGTCTGTGTGTGAGGTAAGTCATATTCCTTGCAAGTATATTACGCAACAGCCCCACTATTCATTTATCCATAGGACCCTTCCTGTACCGCTATCAGCCATTGCTATGATTACTGTGATATGTGGAATATTATATTTCTTACCGGAATATATTTAATAGAATTAGAATTGGCTATATTAATCAGGAAGAGTGAGGGAGTGATCGTTTGGCTGACTATAAAAGAATGGTTTCGTATATGTATCAATACGAAAATGGTGTTAAGAGAAAAAATGTAGGATATGCCCGGGTTGAGACCAAGAACGGGCAATGCAAGATCACGGTTCACATGCAGCTGCTTGGTCAATTGGACAGTATCTTTCCTACCTATCTGATCCAGAGACATGAGGATCAGTTGGAGTTGATTTACCTGGGTGACACAGTATTAAAGAATCAGGTTATGGATAGCAAATTAACTGCATCAGAAGATAATATTATGGATTCCGGTTATAAACTCTCGGACATGGGAGGGCTTCTGCTATTTCTTAATGACAAGATTTTTTTTGCAACGGAGTGGGATGATAAGCCCATTATTGCAGAGGAGGTATTAGACGCGCTCAAGCCAGAAAGTGCAAATCGTAATAAGGATAAGGATAAAACAGACACCAATGAAGGAATAATAAGGGATATGGTGGTAAAAGAAAAGGAAAATACGAATGTTATTGGGGAAGATTTTCAAGATTTCACGCCGGAAAAGGAAGCCCTAATTCCAAAGTATAAGTTACCCCGGGGCTGGAAAACCATAGAACGACTTCAATATGAAAATGCTATGTTGACAGAAGTAACAACTCAGAAAAAAGAGTTGGAAAAGCCTCCAGAAGAGAGAGAAATAGAAGAAGAGAATAAGAATGAAAGCATAGTACAGACGGATGCCATAGAAACCAATGTGGATGAAGAGGCGATAGAAAAGATGAATAGGGAGCTTCAGAACGATGAGCCAGAATTACCAGACCCTCCTGAGGCAGCAAATTTCTTTGAGAAATATCCTAGAATTTACCCCTTTGAGGATAATGAAATAGCTCAGTGTGTTAAAATTGAGCCTAAGGATATCGGTATATTTCCAAAGGAAGTATGGGTCTTAAGCAATAATAGCTTTCTTCTTCATGGATTTTATTGCTACCACCATTTGATATTCGCAAAAATAAGAGAACGTTCTGGATGCCGGTATATCCTGGGGGTGCCGGGAATTTACCATCAAAGGGAGAAATTCATGGCAAGGATGTTTGGATTTGAGAGCTTTAAGTCGATTCGAAAAAGGGATCTTAAACAGGGCGATTTTGGATATTGGTACCTACCATTAAAGCTATAGCTACGCCATATCCTTTGGATTGATATAAGAATAACGTAAATGATCTTCCCAAATGCCGCGAATTCGTGCATAAGAATAAGCGAGACCTTCGTATCGGAAGGATAGGCGCTCAATCAGACGTAAGGAGGATGTGTTGCTCGGCATAATATAAGCCTCCATACGGTGGATATTAAACTCATCAAACACAAATCGCATACATTCCTGGATGCTTTCCGTAGCATAGCCAAGATGGTGATAGAAATGACTAAACTTATATCCCAGAATACAGCTATGATAGGGATCCTTAAGAAAATTCTGAAAACAGACGGTACCAATTAATACTTCCGGCTGTTCCTTAAGAAAAACCCAGAATCTCAAAAGCTTTCCCTCAGCCATTTGGTTATACTCTGCTGTGAGGAAGGCTTTTTGATAGGATAGGGTATAAAAATGATTGCTACGTAATGCTTCCCAAGGCTCAAAGATATTTTTATTCTCTTCATAAAAAGCAAGGACCAGCGGTGCAGCCTCCTTTGTAAGAGTCATAAGCTGGAGACGTTCGGTTTCCAGTATTCGTTGCATAAAGCAAACCTCCTTAATCCACTCCTCGAAGCGATACCTGAGACACATAGGGAGTAAGAATGTTGACATAATGAAGTAAAGTATCCTTAGAATGACTATGAAGTCCAGGCTCAATAATGTCGCCGGAATCCTTATATGATTGGAGGTAGTATGCTTTAGCACCCTGTATCCACTTACCAATGGATAGCATATCCTGTTCCGTATGGTGTTCCTTTACAACTGTGGTACGAAACTCATATTCTATATCGGAATTCAAAAGATAAGAAACGCTATCACTGACAGCTTCTATGGGAAAATCCTTAATACCAGTAGAGATAGAATAGTGTTCCTTTGAGTTCTTTATGTCCATTGCAATATAATCAATTAGTCCGGTCTCTACAAGTTCCTTCATCATGGAAGGGTTCGTTCCATTGGTATCCAGCTTAATTTTATAACCAATGGACTTTACCTCTTTTATAAAATCAGGTAAATCGGTATAGAGAGTGGGTTCGCCTCCGGTGATACATATGCCCTCCAATATCTTCACACGTTTAGAAAGATAGGATAAAACATCCTCTGTAGCAATCACAGGCTGTATAGCAGCCTTAGTCACAAGAGTAGCATTATGGCAGAAGGGACAACGCATGTTGCATCCGCCCAGGAAAATTGTAGCAGCGATATGCTTTGGGTAATCGAGGAGCGTTGTCTTTTGAAAGCCATTTATCTGCATATTGTCACCTCATTTGCGTTATGATACAATTACTATACCAAAAATCAAGGAACTAGTCCAGATGTAAAGGAATTAAGAAAATGACTAACGAAAAATACATGAAGGAAGCATTAAAACAGGCGAAAAAAGCCTATCAAATTGGAGAAGTTCCAATTGGGTGCGTCATTGTATATCAGGATAAAATCATTGGCAGAGGATATAACAAAAGAAATACAAAGAAAACAACTCTAGCCCATGCAGAGCTTATTGCCATTGAAAAAGCAAGTAAATACATGGGAGACTGGAGACTGGAAGACTGTATCATGTATGTAACGTTAGAGCCTTGCCAGATGTGTTCTGGAGCAATTGTACAGGCCAGAATAAAGAAGGTAGTTGTAGGTACAATGAATCCCAAAGCTGGATGTGCCGGATCCATATTAAACTTACTTCAGATGCAGGAGTTTAATCATCAGGTGGAGCTGGTTACCGGAGTCATGGAGGAAGAATGTACCGAGGTTCTACAAGGCTTTTTCCGTGATTTACGTATTCGTAACAAGAAGGAAAAAGCTGACAAAATGTCACAAAAAGGAAATTGCGAAGGGTTGACAACCGAACCTTAATCATATATACTTGGCATACAGCTTTTTTTACGAAACAGCGGAAAAGCCGTAGGTAAAGTCATTAATTATGTCATAAAATTTCCGTGCAGCCGGGGAGATAGCGGTGCCCTGTACCTGCAATCCGCTACAGCAGGGGTGATGTTCTGCCTAGGGTGACTTACTGTAAGGCAGCCCTTTATAAGTGATGTTGACGTTTGGGTCTTACGCAACAGGAATTTGTGAACCGTGTCAGGTCAGGAATGAAGCAGCACTAAGCAAAAACTCCTGTGTGCCGTGAGGGTGCCTGGACCGAGTTAACTGTAAAGGTAACGCTTATGGTATGCATTCGAAGCAGAGCGCACGGATTAAATATAGATAATGTATATGCATATCGCTGATAAGAACCATTACGACATGATTAAGTCATGTGTTTATAAAGCAATCATGAGGAAACAGTATGGTATATTCCAAGAAAAATTTGACTGGAATATACCATACTGTTTCTTTTTTAATTTATGAACTATAGGGAGATCGGGGAGACTTGAATCTAAGTCTTTCGTACTATTACGATGAAAAATGACATATTTCCCTTTTTGTAGAGCCCAAAATAGTATATAATACTAGTACGAAGTATTTTGCAAAATCATAATGGATTGGGCGGTGTAGTTATGGGATGGAAAGTTAATCCAAATGGAATCAATCAGTTTTCTACAGGTATTGACATCTATATCGAAGGAGAGACAGTATCCAGCGTAGCAATGATAATTAAAGGGCGAGTAGAAGTTCATAACGACGGAATGAGGGTTACTGTCGGTTCAGGCTCTTTTCTTGGTGTGAATGATTTATATTTAGGAAAATACCAAAGCACCTATACAGCAAAAGAGGAAGTGATTGCATTTATCTTTGAGATCGACCGTGCGGAGGAATTAGAGACGGTACTCTCAAAAAACAGTGATTATCATGGATTTATGGTGGCAACCTATAATAATATGATTTATGATCTGGATCAAACCTATCAGAACATAATACGACAGGGATCAAAGGTCTATCAATTTATATTACAGACCTATGAGAATTATAAGGAGAATTCAGAACGCAGGGGATATAAACCAAGAATTTCAGAGCGTATTATGAAATTGCGTGATTTGGATAATGACATTGATATTCTCCGAGACCGTATTAATTATTACAGTGAATGCAGAAAGCTACCCGTTGAGGTTGTAAAACAGTATTTTTCCTATGGTAATGCGGTGACGCTATACCAGGTTGAGGAGCAGGTTGGTATATTAAACCAGCAGATAGAGGCTTTAAAGGAAATTGCTAATGGCTATATATCCATGGCTCAATGTCTGATGGATGACTCAGAATCCTGCTTGTTTCACCTGATTGCTGAAATGTCAGTAGAGATTAATGCCAATTCCGGAGATAATAGTGAATTGATGGATATTATGGACAGCATTATTGAAGAAATAAATGAGGCCGAGAAATTCTCAGAACAAAAGCTGGGCAAGCCCTATAAGGTAAACCGTAAGAAGATGGAAGAAGTATACCATCTGTTACTGACTGGAGATAAAGAGAAAGATGTCAGCACTCAGACCAGCTTAAAATATACAAAGGAAGATACAGAAAAGGTGGATAGGGAACTTACAGATTCCTTCCAGAAGCTTCTGGACTATGCTGAGATTGAAGGAGAAGAAGCAGAAGGAATGAAATCCGCAATGATGGATTTCATCATGATGAAGGATAAATTCTCCTCCGACGATTCGGCTAGAGCAATTCGTAGAAAATTATCAGAGAATCATTATCAGATGTATATGCGCATCTTCTTAAGAGCATATAAGGAGAAGATTGTTCCCAGGCTTGTAGATATGTTCTTAAAATACGGATATGCGGATGAAAGATTGTTAACGAAGGACCAGTATTTGTCGCTCTATTTCTTAGAGGATAACAGTCAGAGTGAGCAAAGCTTTTGTACCGTATATAATATTAAGGAATGGCTTACCTTAGTATATGAAGGTCAAAAGGCTCCTTCGAAGAATGAATTTGATCTTGAATATCCAGAATACATTACGGATTTAAAACGCCAGGGAAGAATTAAAGAAAAAGAAGTTCAGCTTTGGCTGACGGATCCATTGAAAAAGCTGGATTATGAAATTCAGAATATGTTCAAATACAATAATCGAACGACCAGTGGTCAGATTATGACTTTTGTACCTGTATTACACAAGGATCAATGGAACAGTAATATAGAACGAATGTATCTGAATGCGCAAAAAGTCAATGACGCAGTAGCCTCATTGCTCAGGATTGATTATTCCATATTTGACAGAGAGCTGTTATACGCGGACAAGGAAAAACGAATTATAAAAGAGTATATTATTAAGAAGATTTACCCGGATATTATATTAATGCCGAATATCGGGTCAAACGGTATTATGTGGCAGGAGATATCAAGTAAGAGAAGAGATAGCTCTGCCCGTTTCCTACTTCCTAGCTTTACCGATGTAAATGTCACTGGTATGCTAGTGCGTATATTCGGACGTTATCGTTGGGAAATGTGCCGTACCATTGAGGGTACTGCTTGGAATGATATCAAGCATAAGTCATTAACCTCAGAATATTCAGATTACTTGCAATTCTATCGTAAGAATAAGGAGCTTTCTGAGGAAAAGAAAGAAAAGATAAAGCTTCAAATTCAAAAAGGAAGAAATAGCAGTAGAGAAATTTTTGTAATTGATTATGAGCAATGGATGAATTATGAATCCATGGGAGCAATCAAACTGAATAAACCGGTAAGAGAGATTTTGGCTACTTACTGCCCGTTTTCTAAGGAAATAAGGGAGCATATTAAAATGCAACCGTTATTTAACGAGGCTATGGCAAGATATTATCGGGATAAGCAAAAGAAGATCCGTGAGATTGAAGCCAGATACCGGGCACTTCAAAAGGATCAAATTGAATTAACTCCGGAGCTTGAAGAAACTCTGGAATATTGGCGTGAATCATAAATTAACGATATAAGCTAAGAGTAAGATAGGAAAAGGTGGAGCTGTGAGTAATCACAATTCCGCCTTTTCCTCTTAGCTACTGGTTTATCAGAGGATTTACCCTCGATACATCCTCTAATAGTTATGCCGGCCTCCTTATAGGATAGAATAATAGAGCTTTTTATATCTTCCAATGCTTTATACTTGTCGAAATAGCCCGTAAATGGTAGTATTAGATTAGATTGGTTTGCAGTTTTGGATTGTCGCCTGTAATCCGGGCAAATGGAGGTTGTTAGTTATGGGAAGCTATGAAAAAATCATAAAAATTGAACAAATTCGAAAGAAAATGGAAGAAGGAGACGTGTTTGCTGCACAGAAAATTGTAAATACTCTGGACTTAAAAAAAATAAAAAAACCGTTAGATATTCAACTGATTGCAGAGGTTTATGCAGAAAATGAATATTATGATGAGGCAGCTCAGCTGTATATAAAGCTTTATAATAAATCAAGAACAAGAAAAATATTATATCATCTGGTGGATATTTCTATAAAGAGAAGCAATGAAGAGGACGCAGAATATTTTTTGGAAGAGTATCAGAAAATAGCGCCAAATGACGTCGATTGTCTGGTGTTCCGCTACAAAATTGATAAAATGAAAGGGAAACCATATGAGACGTTAATCGAATCTCTAGAGAAATTAAAGAAAATCGAGTATACAGAAAAATGGGCTTATGAACTCGCTAAGCTCTATTATAAGGCGGATATGGAGAAGGAGTGTATAAACGAATGCTCCGATATTATTCTATGGTTTGGTGAAGGTGTATACGTTGAGAAGGCGAAAATGTTACGGTCCTATTTTTCTGGGGAAGCCGGAAAAGAAAAGCTTATAGAAACGCTAAAACGGAAGGCCCTATATAATGAGAACACCAGGGAGAATATTGGTGAGAGCACAGGTGCGAATATAAGAGAGAGTACATATAAGGATTCTATACAATCTGCGCTTCAAGAGGAGACGCAGTTATCAAAAGAAGCTCCTCTGGAGCAAACTTCGGATAAAACGGATGAACAAATAGAGGATAACATCAATATGCAGAAAATGAATATGGAACAGGCAGAAGATGAGGTAGAAGAAACCCTGTACGGTCTGCTTCGTGAAGAAGAGAATAATCAGCAATAGCCGGATTACTAAGAAAAAGGACAGACAGCTTTCGATAAATGATTATTTATAGGAGCTGTCCGTCCTTTCAGATATGTATTATACCTTGAATTGTAATGTTATCTCATTGGGTAACTTCTGACCGTATTTTGATTTTACATTCGTGGTAACATGTAACAAATAGGATTCGTTTTTCTCATATGGCTCAAGTGGTTCAACTTCAATATACTTATTTACAGAATCGTATCGTATATTGGTTAGTAATGGTGTCTGATTCATAGTAGTTACATACAAATTGCGGTTATTTACTGTAGCGGGATTAAGAGCTGTAGTAAATTTTATTCTCCAAACGAAGTTACCTGTTTTAAATTTTAAATTCTGTTTGACACGGCTTTTACCACTGCCAACAACATTTTCAATTGTTATATAACGAGGTGCCATAGCAGTTATCTCCTCCTTGGATAAAAATTTCGATCCTTCTATCAATATTATAACATAATATGTATAAACTTCAATGAGAAAGGCAATTCCCCGACTAATTTCACAGGTCTTATGTATTTATTGTATTAAAATTGCAAGATATTGTCAATTATAAATGAAATTCCCTATATGATAAAGGAACGGTGTACGAATAGAAATCTTTGAGATACTTAAAATATAAAGTATAATATCAAGATTTATTATCATATAATAAGGGGATGATTAGTATAAAGTACTGAATAATGATATTAATTAATACTAGGGAAAGGATAGAATGGCAAAATTTTAAAAAATAATTTACAAAACAATACTTTATGGTATAATCTAATTGTCTAATGTAAATTTTACAAAATATTAATATCTTTTATATGCATAATTCACAAACTTAAGTTCGATTAAAATGATAATAGAGGTGCGCAATGGAGCAATATATAATAAAGGGTGGAAAGCCGCTGGTTGGAGAAGTTTCAATAAGCGGTTATAAAAATGCGGCTTTGGGAATAATCGCTGCAGCAATTATGACGGATGATACTGTTAAGATAGAGAATGTACCGGACGTTAGAGATATCGTAGTGTTATTACAGGCGATTGAGGATATAGGTGCTAAGGTAGAGAGAATTAATAAGAATACCATTTTAATCAATGCCAGCAACATTCATTCCTTGAATGTTGACTATGAATATGTTAGGAAAATTAGAGCGTCCTATTATCTGGTAGGTGCTTTGCTTGGAAAATATCAAAGTGCACAGGTTGCATTACCTGGCGGATGTAATATTGGAAGTAGACCCTTTGATCAACATATCAAGGGTTTTGAAGCATTAGGCGCTAACGTTAAGATCGAACATGGTTCTATTTGTGCAAAGACAGATAAATTAGTTGGCGGACATATATACTTTGACTGTTCAAGTGTAGGTGCTACCATCAATACCATGCTTGCAGCCTGCTTGGCAGAGGGCACTACGATTCTTGAGAACTCTGCAAAGGAACCACATGTAGTAGATGTAGCTAACTTTTTAAATAGTATGGGTGCCAATATTAAAGGTGCAGGTACGGATATTATTCGTATCAAAGGTGTTCCAAAGCTTCATGGTAGCGAATACTCCATTATTCCAGACCAGATTGAAGCAGGTACTTTTATGTTTGCTGCGGCAGCCACAAAAGGTGATATTCTTATAAAGAATGTTATTCCGAAGCATTTGGAGGCATTTACCGCAAAACTGTTGGAGATTGGCGCAGAGGTTGAAGAATTTGATGATTCTATCCGTGTAAGAGCTACTGGAAGACTGGGCAATTCCCATGTAAAAACCTTGGTATATCCTGGTTTTCTTACCGATATGCAGCCACAGATGACGACCCTGTTAGCAATTTCAAAAGGAACAAGTATCGTAACCGAAAGTATTTTTGAAAATCGGTTTAAGTACGTGGATGAATTATCCCGAATGGGTGCGAATATTAAAGTGGAAAGCAATACGGCAATCATCGATGGTGTTGAAAAGCTTACCGGAGCAATTGTCAGTGCGCCGGATTTAAGAGCGGGTGCAGCGCTTGTCATTGCTGGTTTAATGGCAGAAGGCTTTACCATTGTTGAGAACGTGGAATACATTGAACGAGGATATGAACAGTTTGAATATAAGATGCAGCAATTGGGTGCTGCCATTACAAAATGTGATTCTGAGGATACAAAGGCCTTAAAGAAGTTTAAGCTGAAAGTAAGCTAATATAGGGTATATAAAGCAAATAGTATTGCAATATAATACTGGGGTGTAGATCATAACTCAAGATCTAAGCCCCAGATTTTATTTATAAAAAATGAAGTATAGCATTAATCTATACTTCATTCTATGGTATAAAGTATTTGTTATACAAGAGATACAATGTGTAAATCCTTTTCCTTGGATAAGTCAATAAATTGATCGTCACCAACCTTGACTACCGGTCTGGATAAAGCAGATTTATTAATGAAAATGATTTCGCCGACCATATCATTGTTTAGTCGGACACTGTTGTTCATATAGGTCAGAACAATGCCTTCTAAAAAGGTTATGATATACTTAGGGTCATATTTCGTATATCCCTCTGACTCAAATATGGATACCACATCAAATGGACAGAGAGGACCACGATATACTCTGGAACATGTCATGGCATCATACACATCCGCAATTGCAACTAATTTAGCAAAGGGATCAATCTGCTCGCTATAAAAACCATAGGGATATCCGCTACCATCACACCGCTCATGATGCATGAGTGCGGCATGCTTAATTCTGTTATCAATTCGTTTGCTCTTGAGTAAATTATACCCCCGTATGGTATGAGTTTTAATTAAGGTAAATTCCTCGTCAGTAAGCTTTGCAGGCTTTGTAATGATTTTAGCAGGAATCATCAGCTTACCTAAATCGTGGAGTAACCCGCTCAGAGTGATTGCTTCCAGATCCTCAGGAGTGAAGTTCAGCCATTTGCCAATAATATTACATATTAAAGCCACATTAAGGCTATGAACATAGGTAGTGTCATCGTAATCTCGAATACAATGAAGCATATTGAATACTTCAATATTTGAATCACATTGATATAATATTCGGCTAGTATCTGCAAGAAGCTGATCGGTATCGATTTCCTTCTGGGCTGTTACTATTTGATCCAAAGTATTTTTAAATTCATTAACCGTATTTTTGTATGCCAGATGAAAACGTTGAAATGATTCACTATGTTTGATTTTTTCATAATATGTAGTGTCAACAAGAAATTCGCTGGCATCGGACGGAACGGACATGGTATATACGGTTATTTCAATAATAGAATAAAATTCAAGACGTGTTATTATTTTGTCCGTCAGCTTTGTCTCTTTTGATATAACTAAATGATTGTCTTTGGTGAATACATCCTCGGCTACAATCATACCGGGAACTGCCTGGGAAATAAAAATTTTATTTGTATTCATAATAATCACGCTGCCCGTAAGATAGATACGGTCTCCTTTCGTGTTAACATCAAAAGTGGTGTTCAAGCCGTTAAAATTATGGTTTTATAGATAAAGTATATGAAAATTTTAGAAAAAAGTCAATTAATTTATGGAAAAGGCACGATATTTGTTACTATATTACTATTATTGGAGAGAATAGTCGAAAAGTTTAATTTTTTAGTACTTGACGAATATTGATATTCGGTATATTCTATACTAACAAAGCACATTCAATTTCATATTTTAACATTTCTCTTATTCAGAGTGACGGAGAGTAAAGGCTCTATGAAGTCACGGCAACCCCTGTTATGGAAGGTGCCAACCTGAGCGAGTAATCGAACAATAAGAGGATTTGATTAACGTAAGGTTTCAAGTCCGCATATTGCGGACTTCTTTTTTACTATAACGGGAAATGATAAAATCATAGTTGGATTAATAAAAGGAGGTAACTATGCAGAAAAGATTATTTACATCGGAATCAGTAACAGAAGGACATCCTGATAAGATTTGTGATCAGATATCGGATGCGGTTTTGGATGCCTTGCTAGAGCAGGATCCTATGAGTCGTGTTGCTTGTGAGACAGCTATAACAACAGGCTTAGTTCTCGTTATGGGCGAGATCACAACAGAAGGTTATGTTGATATTCAGAAAATTGTTCGTGATACAATTCGTGGTATTGGATATGATAAATCAGACTATGGATTTGATGCGAATACCTGTGGTGTAATTGTTGCACTTGATGAGCAATCAAAGGATATTGCAATGGGTGTTGACAGTTCTTTAGAAGTAAAAGAAAATACGGCAGATGATGTGGATCTGGCTGCCATTGGCGCAGGTGATCAGGGAATGATGTTTGGCTTTGCGACAAATGAGACGGAGGAGTTTATGCCCTATCCGATTTCTTTGGCACATAAGCTTACGAAGCAGCTTACGAAGGTTCGTAAAGACGGAACCTTAAGCTATCTTCGCCCGGACGGTAAGTCACAGGTTACCGTAGAATATGATGAGAATAATAAACCGATTCATCTGAATGCTGTAGTACTATCCACACAGCATGATGCTGACATCACTATTGAACAGCTACGGAAGGATGTTAAAAAATACGTATTAGATCCAGTTCTCCCTAAAGAGCTGGTAGACGAGAAAACGAAGTTCTTTATTAATCCAACCGGACGTTTTGTGATTGGTGGTCCCAATGGTGACAGCGGACTAACTGGTAGAAAAATAATTGTTGACACTTACGGTGGGTATGCTAGACACGGCGGAGGAGCATTCTCTGGTAAGGATTGCACCAAAGTGGATCGATCCGCATCCTATGCAGCTCGCTATGTGGCAAAGAATATAGTCGCTGCAGGTCTGGCTGATCGTTGCGAGATACAGATTTCCTACGCGATCGGTGTAGCAGAACCCACATCCATCATGGTGGATACCTTTGGTACCGGTAAGCTGGATGACAATGAGCTTGTAACAATTATTCGCAAGCATTTTGATCTTCGTCCCGCAGGTATTATTAAGATGCTGGATCTAAGAAGACCAATTTATAAGCAAACAGCAGCATATGGTCATTTCGGAAGACTGGATCTTGACCTGCCCTGGGAGAAGACCGATAAAGTTGATACATTAAGAAACTATTTAAAGTAGTATAATGTAAGGATTCTATCATTACTACTTTGAATCAAGAAAAGGAATGAGCTGTTGCATAGTGTATGCAGGGTTATAACTTACCATAATGCACTGTCAGAAGAACAATATTGTAATTTCTGTATGGATAAGACGATCTTTTTATGTTCGTCTAAGACATACAGAAATTAACAATTTGTACTTCTGTCTGTGTGTGAGGTAAGTTATAACCCTGCTGAATCATTATGCAACAGCTCATTCCTTTCTTGTTAAAATCGATATTCCTGATATACAAGTTCACGAAAACTTTAGAATTATCATAGTATTTTTCTGTGCAAATAAAGAGATAGCATGATATACTTAATTTATTAATACTTGGTTTATTATGAGAAAAATTAAGATGGAGCGTGTTGGAATTGAAGCTGAAGGACAGATTGTTAATGGCTTTTATTATTTTAATAGCGATGCCTGTCATGTTACTTGCCATAGCAGCCGGGACAATTGTGAGATTACAGATGAACTCCATTGAAGAGTCCTATGATGTTGAGACAGATACGCTTCAGGTAATCACGAATCCGATCCAGATACTAAATCGTTTAACCAGAGGATATTATAATGAGATAAAGCTTGCCGCCTTAAAGTCACCGGAGCAATTAGAGGACAAGGAGTACATTGAAAAGCTGAACCGAGAATTAATGGGAAAGTATTCGTTCGTCATTGTACGGAAAAACGATGAGCTCGTATATGTGGGGAATGAGTACAAGCTTCGTTTAATTAAGGATAATTTACAAAAGTTTGGTGTCTATAATACGGACATAGACGGAGGGCTATATACCGGGGGTAAGCATCCATTCTTAATTAAAGCACAGGACTTTTATTTTAAGGATGGATCAGAAGGAACCATCTTTGTCATAACCGACCTGAATACCTTAGTACCGCAGATAAAAGCTGTAGCTACACAGGGTGTGATTTCCTTTATATTTGTGTTATGCTTTACCGCGGTTATTCTGTTGTTTTGGATTTACCGGAGTATATTACGTCCATTAAATATACTTCGTGTAGCTATGAATCAGATTAAGGAGGGGGACTTGGATTTCTCAGTTCAGGCGGAGACAGAGGATGAAATAGGACAGCTGTGTGAAGACTTTGAAGAAATGAGAGTTCGTTTAAAGGAGCTGATTGATAATCGACTTCAATATGAAGAGGATATCAAGGAATTAATCAGTAATATATCACATGATTTAAAAACCCCGCTGACAGCAATAAAGGGATATGCTGAGGGGCTGGTGGATGGCGTTGCAGTTACGCCTGAGAAGCAGATTAAGTACTTGAAGACCATTTTAACAAAAGCAAATGATATGTCTATTTTGGTTGACGAGCTGGCATTTTATGCGAAGATTGACTGTAATACTGTTCCATACTCTTTTGCGAACATTAACATACATGAGTATTTTAATGATTGTATAGAAGACCTAAAGTTCGATCTTGAGGTGAAAAATATTCAAATACTATATGAGAATGATGTAGACCCGAAGGTAGAAGTTATTGCGGATGCAGAACAGTTAAAAAGAGTTGTTAATAATATTATTGGAAATGCTGTAAAATATCAGGATAAGCAGAAGGGTGAGATCAGGATACGCATTCACGATATCGGCTCCTTTGTTCAGATTGAAATTGAGGATAACGGAATTGGTATCTCAGAAGCAGATATACCCTATGTCTTTGATCGGTTTTATCGTGCGGATGCCTCCAGAAATTCGAAAAAAGGAGGTAATGGCCTTGGCTTATCGATCTCAAAGAAAATTATTGAGGATCATGACGGAAGGATATGGGCAAGAAGTGAATCAGGGGTTGGAACGACGATTGTATTTACTCTGAGAAAGAGTACGAAGCATAATGAGAATGCGGAAGTGTCGAATAATACAGAAAGGATGTCGAAGATATGAGCAGATTATTGATTATTGAAGACGAACTTGCAATTGCGGAACTGGAAAAGGATTATCTGGAGTTAAGTGGTTTTGAGGTTGAAGTGGAGACGGACGGTGAGATTGGAGTAAAACGTGCTCTGTCTGAAGAATTTGATTTGCTGATTCTGGATCTTATGCTACCGAGTGTGGACGGCTTTGAAATATGCAAACGTGTCAGGGAAGCGAAGAACATACCGATTCTTATGGTATCTGCAAAAAAAGATGATATAGATAAAATACGAGGACTAGGGCTTGGTGCGGATGATTATATGACAAAGCCTTTTAGTCCAAGTGAGCTGGTTGCCAGAGTAAAGGCACATTTGGCAAGATATGAAAGATTGATTGGTTCCGGAATGAAGGAAAACCAAATAATCGAAATTCGTGGATTGAAGATTGACAAGACAGCCAGAAGAGTATTTCTGGATGGAGAGGAGAAGATCTTTACTACGAAGGAATTTGATCTGTTGACCTTCCTTGCAGAAAACCCGAATCATGTCTTTACAAAGGACGAGCTATTTCAGGAAATATGGGATATGGAATCAGTGGGCGATATAGCTACGGTTACAGTGCATATTAAGAAAATTCGGGAGAAGATAGAGTATAACACCTCAAAACCGCAATACATCGAAACAATCTGGGGAGTTGGGTATCGTTTTAAAGTATAATTGAGATTCAATATTAGGGGTTATTGATGAAAGGGAAGTATTATGAACTTAAGATATGTGAAAGCAAAAATAGAGGATGCAGACCTGCTAATCAAAATATATAACGCATCATTCTATGATGATTATATTAAGTATGGAGAATGCCCTGCTTATGGTAGGTCAAAAGAAAAAATGGAAGAATCTATAGAGAAGTACCCCAAATTTATTATTTATAATGAAAACAGTCCTATAGGAGCTGTTTCGGCTGAAGATAGAGGGAATGGAGAGTACTATCTTGGATGCCTTTGTGTAATTCCGGAATATCAAGGCAAAGGAATTGGTACAAAGGCCTTCCATTATATGCTGGAATATTATTCGGATTGGAAGAAAGTAACGTTAATAACACCCGCTGACAAAGAGGAAAATATTGCTTTCTACACTAAGAAATGTGGATTTGAAATAGACGGCACAGAGATGGATGGAAATGTAAAGGTAGTTCATTTCTTAAAAGAACGTTAAAACCAAATTTATCAAGGCGTGATTTTATGGAAATAAGAAAATGCTCTACGTATATGAGACCTGATACTTGTGCGTAAGCAAAATCGATATACATTTGCTGGAACCAAGAACTGTTTGACAGTATTATAACGAAGTGTTAATATATTCCTAGCCAATTCAAAAGGATTCTGATGGAAAGGCATAGGTTAAGATGAAATTACATACTCCTGTTATCATGCGGGATTATATAAATGGTATCATATACCCTATGTCTTCTGATATAGGGTTTTTTGTTTACTTATTTAAAGCTTACGATAAGGAGGTAACTGGATGGAAACTAGAGTAGCACTGATTGGAATCATAGTCGAAGATGTGGAAGCTGTTGAGAAGCTTAACGCATTACTTCATGACTTTGGACAATATATTATTGGAAGGATGGGTATTCCATACAGGGAGAAAGAAATCAACATTATTAGCGTTGTTGTTAATGCTGAGCTAAATGTAATCAGTACACTTGCCGGAAAGCTTGGTATGATAAAGGGTGTTAGTGTGAAGACCATTTATTCAAAAAAGTAAAGATTATGATAGGAGCATTTATTCCATATAATCAAGAACCATAACCTAAGCCTAAGAAAGATAGTATCATGGGTTGATAAAGAAAGGAAGTATGAAAGATATGAAAAAGATAATATTAGGATTACTATTAATACTGTGTACGACGGTATTTACTGCCTGCACTGCAAAGAAGGAGCCTTCCGATACTAAGCAACTAGAAGTAGAAGAAAGCACGGATAAGGAACCAACTGCTGCAGCAGAGCAGGAGAATGAACCAACGGCTATACCGGAGCAGGCAGCTTCAGATGTGGAGGATGACCAGCAGCAAGAAGCAACAAAAGCCGAGAAGATCGATATTAAGATTGCGGCCTTAAAAGGACCTACCGGAATGGGTATGGTGAAAATGATGGAGGATGCCCAGGCTGGTACATCAGCTAATAATTATGAGTTTATGATTGCTGGTGCTGCGGATGAAATCACAGGAAAGCTTATTAAAGGTGAGATTGACATTGCTGCAATACCTTGTAATTTAGCCTCCGTATTGTATAATAAAACGGAAGGCAAGATCAAGCTGGCAGGTATCAATACCCTTGGAGTTTTATATATCGTGGAAATGGGCGATACCATCCATACTGTGGAGGATCTAAGAGGAAAGACAATTTACTCTACAGGACTCGGAACGACTCCACAATTTACCTTAAATTATATTTTATCAGCGAATGGTATTGATCCGGAGAAGGACGTGAACATTGAGTATAAATCTGAATCAACGGAAGTAGCAGCACTTCTTAGCGAATCAAGTGATGCCATTGCCATGTTGCCACAGCCTTATGTAACGGCTGTCATGATGAGTAATGATAAGCTTCGTATTGCCCTCGATATTGCGAAGGAGTGGGAGGCGGTCAGCAAGGATGACAGTACAGTAGTTACCGGAGTGGTTATTGTACGGGATGAATTCCTGGAGAATAACAAAGAAGCCTTTGATGCATTTATGAAAGAATATGCTGTGTCGACAGCTTTTGTTAATGAGAATGTGGATGAGGCAGCAGCATTAATTGAGAAATATGATATTTTCAAGGCAGGACCATCGAAAAAGGCGATTCCCTATTGTAATATAACATTAGTAGAAGGCGAAGAGATGAAAGGTAAAGTAAACGGATATCTACAGGTTCTGTTTGAGCAGGATCCTAAATCCGTAGGAGGTAAGCTTCCTACCGATGATATTTACTATATACAATAATTTATATTTACTTGAAGCCATACTGTGATCATATGAATAAAAAAGTGATTAAATTATAAAGAATTAAGAGCAAAAAGAAGAAACCGATGTAAGGAGAGGGCAGAGGATGGATAAACCGACAGAGACAAAGCAGAGGCTAAAAGGACTTGTTATGAAACTATTGGTGCTGGGCTTTTGGTTGCTACTTTGGCAGCTGGTCTATCTATGGGTTGGACATGATCTTCTGTTATCCTCTCCTCTATCTGTTTTTTTAACAGTTTTGGATTTTCTAAAAGACTTGGACTTCTGGAAGACCATATTATTCTCATCCCTACGGATTATTGCCGGATTTTTATTGTCATTAGTAATCGGCGTTATCTTATCCGTGGCTTCTTACAAAAGCCGATGGATTAGTGAACTGATTGCGCCTCTGATGAGAATTATTAAGGCTACACCGGTAGCTTCCTTCATTATTCTTGCGCTTATCTGGATTAACTCCAGAAATCTGTCAGTGCTGATATCATTCTTAATGGTGGTGCCCGTAGTATACATGAACGTCCTGCAGGGGTTACATGAGACGGACCGTAAGCTTCTGGAGATGGCTAAGATCTTTCATATTACCCGAAGAAAAATGATAACCTCCGTATACATCCCCTCTGTTATGCCATATTTAATTACTTCAGTTACAGTGGGTTTAGGTTTTTGCTGGAAATCCGGAATTGCGGCAGAGGTTATTGGAAGACCCAGCGGTTCTATTGGAGAACGATTATATGAGGCGAAGCTCTATATCATGACAAAAGAGCTGTTCGCATGGACCTTTGTAATTATTATCATCAGTGTATTATTTGAGAAGATCGTTATGTTATTGCTGCAGTTGCTTAAGAAGGATAGAGTTAATCATAATTCCTAACAGTTGGAGGAGATTCCTGATGGATATTGAGATGATACATATAACGAAGCAATTTGATGGAAAACAGATACTAAAGGATTGCAATATCACCTTTGCTGAGGGAAAAGTAAACTGTCTGATGGGAGCTTCCGGCACAGGAAAGACGACATTAATCAACATTCTGATGGGGCTCATAAAGCCGGATTCTGGAGAAATACGAGGTGTTCAAGGGAAACGGTTCGCAGCGGTATTTCAGGAGGATCGATTAATTGAGCACTGGGATGCAATAAAAAATATACGGTTGGTATGTGATAAGGAAATCACAGATGAAAAAATCATTCAGGAATTAGAAGAGGTTGCGATTAGTGAACGAACTGCAAAGCCGGTCAGCTCCTTCAGCGGCGGTATGAAACGACGTGTTGCCATTGTTCGCGCAGTGATGGCAAAGAGTGATATCCTGATTTTTGACGAACCCTTTAAGGGACTGGATATGGAATTAAGGATGAAGGTAATTGAATATATCAATCATAGATCAAAAGGAAAGACGGTAATTGTGATTACCCACGATAAAGAGGAAGCGAATTCGCTGGGAGCGGAACATTTTATCACCCTTACCAATCCGTAAGGTTGTAATTTTTATTAGTATCGTCTATAATACTGATAATAAATTGAAGGAAAGAGGTTTATCATGCATATAACGATTACAGGTAATCTGGGTAGCGGCAAATCTACCATATGTAAGCTGCTCAATGAGAAATATCAATTTGAGGTATATTCTACCGGTAAGGTTCAAAGAGAATTGGCAAGACAGATGAATATGACGACTCTTGAACTAAACCAGCTGATGTGCAGTGATCATAAGTATGATAATATGATTGATGATGCTACAATGAGGATTTCCAGAGAGAATAAGGATAAAAATATCATTTTTGATTCTCGATTAGCGTGGCATTTTGTTGAGCATTCGTTTAAGGTGTTTGTTTCCGTTAGTCTGGATGAAGCGGCAGCCCGAGTTATGAACGACCAGAGAGGACAGGAAGAAAGATATTCCAGCCTGGAAGAAGCGAAAAGATTACTAGCAGAGAGAGCAGCTACGGAAAAGGTACGTTATAAGGATATTTATAATCTTAATTATATGGATTTTTCAAATTACAATCTGATCATAGATAGTACTTACTGTACTCCGGATAAAATTGTTGATATAATTCTAAAGGAAGCAAAGGAGTATGAAAAAGCAGGGATAGAGACATCAAAGCTCTTAGTATCTCCCAGACGATTGGTGAAGGAAGAAGATATTACGAATGAGGATAAGGTCAGACTGCGGGATTTGGTATCGGAATATCAAAAGGTGGATACGGTGATTGATGCGGTTATTACCGCATATAAAACCGAAGAGGATTATGAGGTGCAGGAAGGATTAGACTATGTAAAGGCAGCTTTTCTTGCAGAGGTTCCTTACTGTGAGGTAAAATCCATCTAATTTTGTAAATGAAAAGATAAGTTTCTAATATTAATTCATTTTTGATAATTTTAGCTTTATTTTTTCAAATTATCTCCGAGGATATTAATAATCAAATAACAGAAAATATAGTTAGAGGATTCATTTTAATATGAATTCTCTTTTTATATCTAATATTCTAATTTGTGATAAAAAAGTTCGTAAGATAGGGGGGAGTAATTTGAAGCAATGGGAAGAGAATGCAGAGAGAGTAAAATATGTACTTATGATTATGGCCATTATTCTTGGTGTATACTTAAGTTTTCGCTATTTGCTGCCTTTGTTCTTTCCTTTTCTTGTAGCCTATTTTCTGGCATGGATTGTTCGCCCCATAACTGAATTTCTATATAAAAAATTGAAAATCCCCAGAGTGGTGGGTGGTACTGCTTCCCTGATTGTATTGTTTTTTGTGGTTGGCGCGGGATTATGCTATTTATTTAACCTCCTTACGAAGCAGGCAATCACATTTATAAAAAACATTCCTGTATATACGAACATCCTTGCTGAAAAACTAGAACATTTATGTAAATGCTGTGATGAGTTTTTAGGTATGTCAAAGGGAACCTTTCGCTCCATAGTAGACGATAATATATCCATAACCATAGATAAAATGAAGACTAGTATTATGCCCAGAATCACAGAACGAACCATAACCTTTACAATTACCTTTATTAGTGCAATTGGTATCGTATTAATTATTTTTGTGGCAGCAGCTTTAATGACGAAGGAGATCCCATCGCTTCGTACACGCTATGAAGATAATCATTTTTATAGGGACCTTCATAAGGTCACATCGAAATTAGCAGAAGCGGGGATAGCCTATATTCGGTCTCAACTGATTATTATGGTTATTGTCGCCATAATTAGTGTTGTAGGACTTACAATTATGAATAATGAGTATGCATTATTAATTGGGGTAGGTATAGCGATCATGGATGCGCTACCGATTCTCGGAAGTGGTATTATATATATTCCCTGGGCAATCATTATGCTGATTGATGGGAATATATTTGCGGCAGCAATATTAATTACAATCTATCTTTTAAGTCAGATTATAAGAGAGGTATTGGAACCTAAGCTCATCGGCAACCGGATTGGAATCAAACCCTTATATACCTTGATTTCCATGTATGTGGGAGTAAAGTTATTCAATATAGTGGGCTTTTTCTTAGGTCCTATAGGATTATTGATTATTATAACAATTTATAAGGTGGTGTGTGAGAAATCTCAAGAAACGAGAAAATCACAGGAGATTTCTTTTACTGAGGATTAAGACGCTTGACAAAGAGTCTTTTCTGGCATAAAATTAGTTACATTATAGGTAAAGGAATGCGAATTAAGAGCGATGATAAGGAAAAGTAGATAGTTGTAAGCATCAAAGAGAGGGAAGCACGGGTGAGAGCTTCCTATGCGGAGATTATTGAACCGGCCTTGGAGCTTTGTATGAAGGGAAATAATATTTCCTCCAAATACAACGTATATCGGCGTTAACGATAGAAAAGAGAGCTGCTAGCTATGTGCAGCTAATTAGGGTGGCACCGCCGAGTCTTTCGGTCCCTTGTGGACGAAAGGCTTTTTTTATCGTATAGAATTTTCTCAGGATTTCCTATACGATAAAAATCCCTCTGGGCAGGATGCGCACTCGCGCGCATTGTATTTTGCCAGCAAGCTGGCCACGCTCGGCGCGAGAGTTTCGCAAGCGAAACTCTTTCTTATATTTAGAAAAGGAGAGAATTATTATGGCACAGGATAAGAAATTAGTTGAGGCAATCACCTCAATGGAAGAGGATTTTGCTCAATGGTACACAGATGTTGTAAAGAAAGCAGAGCTAATTGAGTATTCCAGTATCCGGGGATGTATGATACTCAGACCCTTAGGATATGCCATTTGGGAAAATATTCAAAAACAATTAGACGCTGATTTTAAAGCAACTGGAGTTGAAAATGTCTATATGCCCATGTTTATTCCAGAAAGCTTACTGCAGAAGGAAAAGGATCACGTGGAAGGTTTTGCTCCGGAAGTTGCCTGGGTTACCCACGGGGGAGGAGAAGCACTGCAGGAGAGAATGTGTGTCAGACCTACCTCAGAGACTTTGTTCTGTGATTTTTATTCAAAGATCATTCAGTCCCACAGAGACCTTCCGAAGCTGTATAACCAATGGTGTTCGGTTGTTCGATGGGAAAAGACTACCCGTCCATTCCTACGTTCTATGGAGTTCTTATGGCAGGAAGGACATACCGCTCATGCAACAGCAGAAGAGGCAGAGGAAAGAACCATTCAGATGCTGAATGTATATGCGGATTTTTGCGAAAGAGTATTGGCAATTCCGATGATTAAAGGTAGAAAATCCGAAAAGGAGAAATTTGCCGGAGCTCATGCAACCTATACCATTGAAGCATTGATGCATGACGGTAAGGCGTTACAATCCGGAACCAGTCATAATTTTGGTGATGGATTTGCAAGAGCCTTTGGTATCCAATATACTGATAAGAATAATACACTGCAATATGTTCACCAGACCTCTTGGGGTATGTCAACCCGTATTATTGGTGCGATTATTATGGTGCATGGAGATGATAGCGGTCTTGTGTTACCGCCAAGAATTGCTCCCACGCAGATCATGATCATTCCTATTAACCAGAACAAGGAAGGGGTACTGGATAAAGCCTTTGAATTAAGAGATAAGCTAAGTGCCTTTAAAGTAAAAGTAGATGCTTCGGAAAAGAGCCCTGGTTGGAAGTTCAGTGAACAGGAAATGCGCGGTATTCCGATTCGAATTGAAATCGGACCCAAGGATATCGAAGCAAATCAGGCGGTTATTGTAAGAAGAGATACCAGAGAAAAGATTGTTGTTTCCCTGGATCAGATAGTAGAGAAAGCAGGAGAAGTTCTTGAGACCATGCAGCAGGATATGCTTAATAGAGCAAGAGCTCATCGCGATTCTCACACATACAGCGCTACAAATATGGATGAGTTTACAAAAATTATCGAAGAAAAGCCTGGATTTATCAAGGCAATGTGGTGTCAGGACGAGGCTTGCGAGAAGGAGATTAAAGATCGAACCGGAGCCACCTCACGTTGTATGCCATTTGAGCAGGAGCATATTGCGGACACCTGCGTTTGCTGTGGAAAGCCAGCGACGACCATGGCTTATTGGGGTAAAGCATATTAAGAGCTCGCTCAGACAAGTATAGTACATGGTTCTATGGAGGTTGCATATGCAATTACGAATACCCGATAAAGTGAATATGATCATAGAGGAACTGATCCGGCACGGCTATGAGGCTTATGTGGTGGGTGGTTGTGTACGTGACATGGTGTTGGGGCGGGATCCAGAGGATTGGGATATCACCACCTCAGCAACCCCCATGGAGGTAAAAAAAATATTCCGAAGAACGGTGGATACGGGCATTCAGCATGGAACAGTTACAGTTCTAGTTGATAAAAGTCACTATGAGGTAACGACCTATCGATTGGATGGAGAGTACGAGGACAGCCGCCATCCAAAGGAAGTTTCCTTTACTGCCAGTCTTGCAGAAGACTTAAAGCGCAGGGACTTCACCATAAATGCCATGGCATATAATGAAAAAGAAGGCTTTATCGATCTCTTTGGTGGTATGGAGGATATACAAAAGGGGATTATTCGTTGTGTTGGAAACGCTGGGGAACGATTTGATGAGGATGCGCTTAGAATACTTCGCGCTGTCCGTTTTTCTGCGCAATTAGATTTTGAGATTGAGGAAGAGACTAGAAAAGCGCTTCAATCCAAGGTTCAAAAGCTGAGCTGTATCAGTGCGGAACGTATTCGAGTTGAGTTAACGAAGCTTCTGGTATCCGATCATCCGGGAAGATTAAGAACATTGTATGAGACAGGAATTACCGGGGTAGTTCTTCCGGAATTTGATGCAATGATGGTAACGCAACAAAAAAACATACATCATAGGTACAGTGTGGGTGAACATACAATCCGTGCGGTGGAAGCAGTGGCCGGCAAGCTTGAGGACAACCGGTTTGATATGAGGAATCGTGCCATATTACGATGGACAATGCTTCTTCACGATATAGAGAAACCGAATACGATTAGTATGGGAGAGAATGGTCAGAACCATTTCTATGGTCATCAGGAAAAAGGTGCGATAACAGCAAAAAATATTCTTAGGAGACTTAAGTTTGACAACGATACCATAAATGCTGTAGTTCATCTGGTCAGATGGCATGATTATCGTTTTACACTGACACCGGCCGGTATGAGAGCAGCTGCTTCCCAGATAGGGAAAGATTATATGGAGCTACTGTTCGAAGTAAACAGAGCCGATACCAGCGCTAAGAACCCGGAGCATACAAAGGAGAAATATAAAAAACTCTCTACTGCCATGAATCTGTACCAAGAGATTAAGCGAAAGCAGGAATGTGTTAGCTTGAAGGAGCTTAATATCAATGGAGATGAATTAATAGCCATTGGTTTTCGCCCGGGAAGAGTACTGGGTGAGGTGTTGAAGCAGTTACTGAATTCTGTAATTGAAGACCCTGCACTTAATCAAAAAGAAACTCTTTTATCCATGGCAATTCATTTAAAACAGGAGATGGATAATCTGCCTGATGATGCAAAGTAACATATGTAATAGATAAGTCTTAGATTATTTCTTAGGGAACTTAATCTAAGACTTTTATATTGCATAGAAAATTTCCATGAATTTCCCACACAATCTTTTTCTATTCATGAATTACAATATCATGTCATAATATTAGTAAGACGGGTTTTTGAATTAGTTAGGAGGATTGGCGGTGGAGGATAGAAGTCAGGAAGCATTAAAAAGATACCGGATTAAAATATATAACATTTACAGAGCCAGAGGTGCTTTTTTGTTGGAAACAGACTGTGGACTAAAGCTTTTTAAATGCTTTGAAGGCTCAAAGAACAGGACAATGTTCGAAAATAAAGTAAAAGAGCATCTGTTTCAACACGGCTATCCGAATACCGATTTGTTTGTGAGGACTTTGGATGATGAGATTATTTCCGAAGATAGTTCCGGATGCCAATATATAATGAAAAACTGGTTTTGGGGTGAGGAATGTAATCTAAAGGATTTATCACAGGTGGAAGAGGCAGCAGCTAATCTGGCAAAAATGCATTGTATATTAAAGAATGTAGAATTTTCAGTAGAGCAAATAGAGCATAATATTTCTCCGGATCTTAAGCTTACTTTTGAAAAACGTAATCGGGAACTTAAGAGGGTTAAGAGCTATGTCAGAGATAAGAAACAAAAGAATGAATTTGAACTATCTTATCTTAATTATTATGACAACTTTTATGAGCAGGGAATTGCTGCGGCTAGGAAGCTTGCACAATCGAACTATAACGCCTTGTTAGCGGAAGCTGTGGCAAACTGTAGTGTTTGTCACGGTAATTATACCTATCATAATATTATTATGCTTAAAAATAAGACAGAGGCCATGGCTAGAACTTATATTCCACCAGGCTGGATTAATAAGCAACCTTTATCCGTAACAGAGCTTGGGGACAGTGTAGGTGCAATAGCGACCACGAACTTTGAGAAGTCCTATATAGGGATGCAAATTACGGATTTGTATCAGTTTATGCGTAAGGTCATGGAGAAAAACGACTGGGATGTGTTATATGGAAGTAATATCATTGAAGCCTATGATCGTATTAAGCCGATTTCTAAGCCGGAACTGAATATTCTTTATTTGCTGCTGTTATATCCTGAGAAGTTCTGGAAGATTACGAACTTTTATTATAATAGTAAAAAGTCTTGGATATCTGGAAGAAATATTCAGAAGCTAATTACAATCGGAGAACAAAACGAGAAAAAGGACAGATTCCTTTATCGGCTGGAAAGTATTTTATAATGAATATGATGGATTGAATTAACTACATAAGTAGGCTATAATACGGAATATAGATATGAATAACTTAAGACAGAGGATGCTGTGAATGGGAATAAATGATAAGGAACATAAGAAGAATCATAGTTTAAATAGAAGGCCAATTATCAGCCTGTTATTTGGGTTGGGAGTTTTTACTGTTATTATGTTAGTGACCGTGACGACGCTTGCTGTTGAATCAAAGAAGAAACACAGAACAGTTAAGACCCCCACTCAGAAGGAGGATATTGCATTGGAGAATGATGCTGCTTCTGGGACAGCTATTTCTGCCATTGTGAAAGAAGTGAACTTAAATTCAATGCAGGTTACACTTTACGATATTAAAGAGAGGGAGGATAAAATCCTTACCTATAATGGAGCTACTAACGTGATTGATAAATATAAGCAGGTGATTGCCATCAGCCAGATAGAGAAAGGAACCCTGGTAGAGGCAAGGTATATTCCGGAAGAGAACAAGTTAACGGACATGCAGATATCACCCATTGCCTGGGAATACGTTGGAGTTTCTAATTTCACGATTGATCGGTCTGACCGAGTCATGAAAATTGCATCAACAAAATATAAGTACAACGATGATGTCTATATTCAAAATGGAGATAAGATAGTACCTATCAGTACTCTGGCTGAGCAGGATGAGCTGATTGTCAGAGGGTATGAGGAGACCATATGGTCCATAACAGTAACCCGTGGTCATGGAACAGTAAAGCTTGTGGATTATGAGCAGTTTCTTGGTGCGCATATTGAGATCGGATATGAAGCAATTCAGCAAATTACCGAGGATATGATAATTCCTGTAAGGGAGGGTAATTTCAATCTTACTGTATCCAATGGAAAATTCAGTGCAACGAAGAATGTTACAGTAGTTCGGGATGAAGAGACTACTGTTTCCCTTGGAGACATTGGACCGGATGCTTTAAAGCAGGGAAGGATTACCTTTGTTATTAATCCTTTCGGAGCGGATTTGTTTATTGATGGAGAACTGGTTTCCTATGCCAATCCAATTGAGCTTACTTATGGTGAGCATAAGATTTCAGCGTCATTAGGAGGATATACCACCTATGATGGAATACTAAATGTAAAAAATGCAGGCATGACGATTAAAATTGATCTTCCTGAATCTACCAGTGATAAACAGGTGGTAGTATCCGAAACGGAGACAATACCTGGAACGAATGTGATCACCGCCGATGATACCCTATATAATGACTCCGATTCAGAGAGTGCGGATTCAGAAAACACAGACGAAACTGAGCCTACACCAGAACCAGAGGAAGATGGAAATATTGATAAAGACCATAAGATATATGTTCAGAAACCAATAGGAGCTTCTGTTTATTTAAATGGTGAGTTTATGGGTATATCTCCGGTAAACTTTGAAAAAATCATAGGGACACATGTTATTACCTTTATTGAAAGTGGGTATGAAACAAAGAGCTATACCATTACGGTAGAGGATGACGGTATGGACACCTATATTAATATGCCGAACCTGATACCGCTACTGTATTAAACCAATAATTCTGTCATTTCGTGTCGATTGTGACGGTAAATCTTACAATTAAATAAAAAAATGGAGCATCCATAGGGATTGTGTCTATCGAATTTTATACTCCTCTCTTTTCAAAGTAGCCTGGTTAAGCTATAATAAATGTAAATTTATGGAAATGAGAGGAGCTTTTTATGATTCGGAATTTATATGAGCAAAACATTATCATTTACATCTTTGCAGGATTATGCGGATTAGGCATTCTGATCCGTTTTATAGTGAATTTGGTATATAAGCATTTGGTAAAACAATCGAATAATCCTGGTGAAACTAAAAATAAAATGATAAAGCATATGAAATTGAAGTTTGAAACCTGCTTTAAACTTAAAATAGGTGTGAATAATGTGGATACTTTTGTGGATAAGGGTATTTTACAGTATCGTTTTTGTGGGATTTTATTATCCACATGGGATAACTTTGGTGGACAAGTTCTATTCCTTACCCTGCTATTAGTGCCTATTAGTACAGTTTTCGGGGTTATTTATAAATGTGGACAAGAGAATGTTCTACTCTCAGGAGCGGCGGGTATTGTAGCAAGTGCTATTCTTATTTTTGTGGATAAAAGTATAAATCTTTCTGCCAAGAAAAAGATGATTCGCCTCAACCTTCTTGATTTTCTTGAAAACTTCTGTAAGGTTCGGTTAGAGCAGGAAGCTTATCAGCCAGAATTAATAGAACAATACCGTCGTGAGTATTTACAGGTAGCTGAGGCTGGAAAGCAAATCAGCGCGGCCTCTGACTCCAGGCAGAGTGATGAGCCAAAGGATGAGCTTAACCGTAGAAGAGAGGCCAGAAGAAAGAAGGAGGAAGAGAGAAAGCTACAGGCAAAAAGAAGGGAAGAGGAGCAAAGAAGAAACGAACAGATAAGAAGAGAAGAAGAAAAGAGAAGATTAGAAGAGAGAAAACAGCTTGCAGCCAAGCGTAGAGAGGAAGAGCTACGCAGACTACAGGAGGAACGCAAAGCGTTAGAAGAAAAACGAGCTGAAATGAAAAGGCAGGCACTAGAAAAGAAAATTGATTTGGAGAAGAAAAAACAACAGGAGCAAGATACGGAGGAGAAGATACATAACCTGGAGGAGGCATTTGGGCCTCCAGTGGACAAAGCAAGTATGAATACCGTTATGCAGGAGCAGAACGAATCCCAAGGTAATTCTGATCGAGAGGACAATTTGTATACGAATGAGGAACCCAATGCTCCTTCATCCAAACTAAGTAATGTAGTGGAACACTCCTTTGAAGAGATTGCAGCAGAAAGAGAACGTGCAGAGGAGGATATGAATAAATCAGCAGCAGTTCAGGCGGAACTTGGACAGAAGGAAAAGGGGATATCTAAAAAATCCTCTGTAGGGAAATTAAAGCTGCAGGGTATGAGCCCACAGGAGGAACGCTTAATTGAAGATGTCTTAAAAGAGTTTTTTGCTTAATCAAACATAACGGAATAATTTAGTCTGGCCATTATTGCCCTTCAGTCCAGATTAGGTATCTGATTGCATAGAAGCAGGAAAGAAACCTGATCTGGATAGAAGGGTATTTTGCTATATGGATATAAAATGAAAAATGATTGAATAATAATTGTGTCTTTGTTAGAATATAAGAAAAAAATGAAGGGAGTTATATAAAAATGGCTAACAAGGTAACATTTGATTATTCTGTTGCGAAGAAATTCGTCTCGGATACCGAGGTAAAGATGATACAGGCTTGCGCAGAGACTGCAAAGGATCAGCTTGTAAATAAATCAGGTGCCGGTAATGACTTTTTGGGTTGGATTGACCTGCCAGTTGAGTACGATAAGGAGGAGTTTGCCCGTATTCAAAAGGCAGCAGAAAAGATTCAAAAGGACTCAGAGGTACTTCTTGTAATTGGTATTGGTGGCTCTTATTTGGGGGCAAGAGCAGCAATCGAATTCTTGAGACATAGCTTTTACAATTCTGTATCTAAGGAAATCAGAAAGACTCCGGAGATTTATTTCTGCGGTAATAATATCAGTAGCAATTATATGAATCATTTAATTGAGGTTATTGGAGACAGAGATTTCTCTATTAATATAATCAGTAAGTCAGGAACAACTACGGAGCCTGCGATTGCGTTCCGTGTATTCAAGAAGCTGCTAAATGAGAAATATGGCAGGAAGGAAGCTGCTAAGAGAATTTATGCAACCACGGACAAGTCCAGGGGTGCATTAAAGAACCTGGCAAACGAGGAAGGCTATGAAAGCTTTGTCGTACCTGATGATGTGGGTGGACGCTATTCCGTACTTACAGCGGTAGGATTACTACCCATCGCTGTTAGCGGAGCAGATATCACAAAGCTTATGGAAGGTGCAGCAAGTATGAGAGACTATTGCTTGAATCAGCCTTATGATAAGAATGATTCACTGCAATATGCTGCGGTACGTAACATCTTATTAAGAAAAGGAAAAGGCATTGAGATTCTTGTAAATTATGAGCCTTCACTCCACTATGTGTCAGAATGGTGGAAGCAGTTATTTGGAGAAAGCGAAGGAAAGGATCAGAAGGGAATATATCCTGCGTCCGTGGACTTTACTACCGACCTTCACTCCATGGGACAATTTATTCAGGATGGACAGAGAACGATGTTCGAAACAGTAGTTACAGTTGAGAAGTCATCGACAGAGATTATACTGGAAGAGGAAGAAGTGGATCTTGACGGTCTGAACTATCTTGCAGGTAAAAGTGTTGATTTTGTAAATAAGAGCGCCATGAAGGGAACTTTACTTGCTCATACAGATGGTAATGTCCCCAATCTTCAGGTGTTTATACCGGAGCAGAATGAGTTCTATTTAGGACAACTATTCTACTTCTTCGAGTTTGCATGTGGAGTAAGCGGATATATGCTTGGAGTGAATCCATTCGATCAGCCAGGCGTAGAAAGCTACAAGAAGAACATGTTCGCGTTACTTGGAAAGCCGGGCTTTGAAGCACAGAGAGAAGAACTATTAAAGAGATTACAGTAAAGAATAAGCATAGGCATACAGCTAAGGTCTTCGGTTGTATGCCTTATCCTATTCATAGACTGAGGATATTTTAAAGTAACATATCTTATTCTTCAGAGTATAATATAGTAATAAAAGAATGCAGAGACAGTAATGTCGGGATAGAGAATACATATCTTTGATCATTCGCAACCGAATCCCTTTTACCTCATACAGAGAGTGAATAATTTACTGTCTCGATACCTTACCAGAAACATTCGGCTGCTTAACATAGATATGACACAGGGGCTGTTGCAAGATGTATCAGCAAGGATTATGAAATATCTCACTTAAATAATCCAAACAGATACATTTTACAACAGCCCCTTGTGCTATTAAGGATAGGAAGGCCTATCTGTATACATATATTTTAAGGCATTACAGCAAGATAGCGATACATCAGAATAAAGTGGCAGAAGCTGCCGCCCATAACAAAAAGATGGAATATTTCATGAGATCCAAAATATTTATGCCTTTTATTAAAGAGGGGGAGCTTTAATGCATAGATAACTCCACCGATGGTATATATTATGCCGCCGGATAATAGCCATGCAAAGGCTGCAATGGGGAGAGAATTTATAAGCTGTGTAAAAGCCAGGACGCAGGTCCAGCCCATTGTGATGTACACGACGGAGGAGAACCATTTCGGACAGTGTACCCAGAAACCGGTAACTAATATACCAATAGCCGCCAGACTCCATATTAGGATAAGAAGACCATAGCCGATATTACCACCGAGAGCGATCATGCAAATGGGAGTATAAGTGCCGGCGATCAGAACATAGATCATCATATGATCAAACTTTTTCAATCTGCGGTGTACCTTTTCGGATTTACCAAAGGTATGATACGTAGTACTTGCTACATATAATAAAATCATACTCAAAATAAAGATACCCAAAGAAATCAGGTGTACGTTATCCGGATGCCGGGCTGCTTTGATTAATAGCGGTGTAGTTGCAAACACGGCCATTAATGTACCGATAAAATGAGTAATTGCACTTCCAGGATCTTTTGCTTTGACCTTTTTGATCGTCATATAAATCAACTCCTTAACAGTAATTATATAGAATTAGTTTTAACCTCTATGGCATATTGTATTCGTGATGTAGAAGAGATATATACATAACATAGTAATAAATACTACATGATGTATATGACAATACTACACCACATGGTAATAAAATGCAATACATTTTTTCGTTTTCATAATTCTCAATATATGCTATACTTATGACAATCATCGGACAGCATATAGGATGGGCTTGTACTGAATATAGGAGGTCAGAAGATGGATTTAAGTGTAGGAGATATTATAAAGCTAAAAAAACAACATCCCTGTGGAAGCAGTGAATGGGAGATCCTGCGGGTTGGTATGGATTTCCGTTTAAAATGTCTTGGATGTAGCCATCAGGTTATGTTACCAAGAAAACAGGTGGAAAAAAGTATAAAGCAGGTACGGAAACCATAATCATATTTTCCGTTCCAATTCCATCGCATATCTAGACAATATTGAACTGCAACCAAGAAAGGAATCGGAATATGAAATATATATTAATGGATCTTGACGGTACGATAACAAACCCCAAGACTGGTATAACAAGATCTTTTCAATATGCTTTAAAGGCTATGGATATTTTTATTGATGATTTAGATTCATTAAAAAAGCATATTGGTCCTCCCCTAAAAAGCAGCTTTTTAGAATGCTATGGTTTTGATGATAACAAAGCGGATTTAGCCGTAAAGAAATACAGGGAATACTATAATGAATTTGGTCTTTATGAAAACGAAATGTATGAGGGTATGGAGTCTGTGCTGAAAGGGTTACAGGATGCAGGTAAGCTGTTAATTGTCGCCACTTCTAAGCCGGAGCTCATTGCCAGAAAGATATTGGAGCACTTTCATCTGGATCATTATTTTTTGGATATCTGTGGCGCGGCACCGGATGATTCCCATTCCAAAAAGGATGAAGTAATCCAATATGTCTTGAGTAAAAATCAGATTGCGGATTTATCCGAGGTTGTGATGGTGGGCGATCGAAAGTATGATATCGAGGGAGCGAAAATAGTGGGGATCTCTTCGGTAGGAGTTTTATATGGATTTGGTGATCGAGAAGAGCTGGAGATGGCAGGAGCAGATAAGATTGCGGCTTCAACCAATGAATTATATGATATATTAATACAAATGTAACGTATCATGATACACATAATACTTGCCATAGAAGAAAGGAATTTATAAGTATGAAGTTAGTTTCATGGAATGTAAATGGATTACGTGCCTGCGTGGGAAAGGGCTTTGAAGATTTTTTTCGCAAGGTGGATGCCGACATATTTTGTATTCAGGAAACGAAGCTACAGCCGGAACAGGTGGAGATTTCCTTCGAAGGCTATCAGCAGTATTTCAATTCTGCAGTAAAGAAGGGATACTCTGGGACAGCCGTTTTCTGTAAAAAGGAGCCATTAAGTATATGCTATGATTTGTGTATGGACAGGCATAATGATGAAGGAAGAGTCATCACATTGGAATATGAGGATTTCTATCTGGTTACGGTATATACTCCGAATTCCCAGAGAGAATTGGCTAGGTTAGAGTATCGAATGGAATGGGAAGAGGATTTTCGTGCTTATGTGATAAAGCTGGATCAAAAAAAGCCGGTAATCATCTGTGGAGATCTTAACGTTGCCCATAAAGAAATTGATTTAAAAAATCCAAAGACGAACACAAGGAATGCAGGCTTTACTATAGAAGAACGGGATAAAATGACGAAGCTGTTGGATAACGGATTTATTGATACCTTCCGTTATAAATATCCGGATGTTACCGATGCCTATACCTGGTGGTCCTATATGTTCCACGCCAGGGAAAAGAATGCCGGTTGGAGAATTGATTATTTTCTGGTGTCTGACAGGCTGAAAGATCGAATAGAAGATAGTATCATTCATACCGATGTTATGGGTAGTGATCATTGTCCGGTAGAATTGATATTAAAGGATTGATAAAAATTGGAGAATCTTGTTCTTGAAATTAGTGGGGTATAATTGTATACTCATTATGAGAAGGTACGAATGAGAGTGTGGAGGGGTACACAGTATGGAGACTGAAAGAATTAGAACAGACCAAGCTGTAGCCGGCATGAAGGTGGCTGCAGATGTTTACAACATGAGTAACCAATTAATTATAACTCGTGGTACAGTCTTGGATGAGAGAATGATAACACGCTTACGATTCTATAACATCTTTGGATTTCAGGTATTTAAGGAAGTAGAGGAAGAGATTAAAGAGGTTTCATATATCGAAATGCTACGCAGTACCGAGGAGTTTAAGAAGTTCAACCGTACATACGTTAATACGGTTAGCAATATTGAAGACAACTTTAATAAGGCGGTAAAAGGTGATAGTCAGTTCAATGTGGATGCACTTCTTGCACAAACGGATCGGATTCTCAGAGAAGGCCGTAATGGATCCCATATACTGGAGATGCTCCATGGGATCAGAGATTATGATGACCTAACCTTTGTCCATAGCTTAAATGTTGCGTTAATATGCAGTATATTTGCAACCTGGTTGAAATTCTCCCATGAGGATACAAGGATATTGACCTTAGGCGGACTCCTGCATGATATCGGGAAAATGTTGGTTCCCAGAGAAATCATAACGAAGAATGGCAAGCTCACCAGTGAAGAATATGAGGTGGTAAAAACACACTCCTTCCTTGGGTATCAGGCCATGAAGGATCAACCGATTGACATTCATATCAAATATGTAGCCCTCATGCATCACGAACGATGCGACGGAAGCGGCTATCCCAATGGATTTGTATCGGAGCAAATTGATGAATTCGCAAAGATTGTATCAATTGCAGATGTATATGATGCGATGACATCCAATCGTCTTTATCGTAAAGCGATTTGTCCTTTTGACGTAGTTGAAAATTTTGAACGGGATGGATTTTTAAAATTCGATCCCAAGTATCTAATGGTCTTTATGGAACGAATTGTGGAGTCCTATTTACATAATATCGTCAGATTAAATGACGGAAGACAGGGCGAGGTTGTTATGATTAACAAGCATGCTCTATCCAGACCGGTAATTCGTGTCGGTTCTGATTTTGTTGATCTTTCGAAAGATCATAGATTGTTTATCGACACAATACTCTAATTATAATTAAAAATACTGAACCAGAAGCATATAGAGAAGAGCACCTCCTCCAATACTGAGGAGTGTGTTCTTTTTCCATATATGGAGAATTATAATTGCGACTATGCTGATTGCCTCCGGAAGGCCATAAGGAGCTTTCAGGATGGAGACGTCCTTTAAGCAATAAACTACTAGCATACCGATAATGGTATAGGGTAATATGTCAGCCAGGTAATTTACATACTTTGGGATCTCTTTCTTTTCCGGGAAGAGAAGGAAAGGCAGGGCACGGGTTATAACAGTACCCAATACCACAATCCCAAAGAAAATAAAAAGCTGTGTAGTCGTATAATTCATAATCATTTTCCTCTTTCCATTGGAGCTTAAATATAGTTAGGCAATTGCGAAACTCTTAAGATATCTTAATTGTGTATACAGCAGATATATATTCCTACGCAAACCCGCTCCTTCCGCTATGGTTTGCGTAGGAATATGTATCCACTGTATACACAAAAGCTACAATTATTTAGCTTCGCAATTACCTGTTTTAAATATAGTAATTATAAGGAGAATCATAATCATCGTAGGGATGATAAAGTCGCTTGGACCGAATAGTAGTCGGCATATTATTGCGCTAATGACCCCGATGATAGCCGGCAGGTGATTTTTCGTGGAGTTCCATTGATTAATAAAATTCACTACGAACATAGCAGTTAATACAAAGTCTATTCCCTTTGTGTTTAGATTCAATAAGCTACCCAGAATTCCTCCGATTAGGGATCCGGTGATCCAATAAAGATGATCTAAGGTGGATACGAAAAAATAGAACCACTTTGGTTCAATTCCTTCCGGTACCTTGGCGGAACACAAAATGGAGAAGGTCTCGTCGGTTAAAGAAAATATGAGATAGGGCTTTAATCGTCCAATTCCTCGATAATTCTTAAGCATGGATATACTATAGAAAATATGCCGGGCATTTACGGCAAGGGTCATTAGAAATGCACCTAAGGGATCAAAGCCCGCAGCTAAAAGTGCTACGCTTACAAATTGCATGGAACCGGCAAAAATAAAGATACTGGCAAACAGGATCCAAAACAGCGAAAAACCTTTGCTGTCCATAAGGATGCCATAAGCTGCTCCAAGTACAAGATAGCCGGTTAATACAGGTATGGTATGCGGAAAAGCAGCAAAAAACGCTGTTTTTATCTGATTCATAGAAAACTCCTTTATCGACTAGTAAATTAAATTGAGATGAAAATCAGGAAATCTACTTCTGGCAGGAACCGGCATAAACTGGCTGGAAATCCACACTATCGGAGCAGACAAAACCGGAATATTTTGCTACAATTCGATTAAAACAGGGCATTATGGAGATAAGGTCCTCCTCACTAACCTGAATTGCATAGATGGTTTTAATATTTCTGTTTTTGAGAAAAGCAGCATCTGAGGGATTCTTAAAATTCGGTGTAAGAGGTTCAAAATCGATGGAATGTCCATTGGGTAAGATCAGCTCCAGAACATTCATATACTCCCAAAGCTCTGTTGTAATCCCTTCTTCCTCTTTTAACAGATCTACAATCTCTTTTGCAGAGACCACGGTAGGACTCATATAGAAAAGCTCCAGCATCGGGCTATCTTCTGTTGGTATGGGTTTTGCTTTCTTATTTGCCATTCCTTTTTCCAACCTTTCCGTATTGATAATGTAAACATTTATTTAAGGGATATAGAATTAGTAATAAGATCCATTTCGGTTAATTATAATACAGGCCCTTTTATTTATCAACATATGGCCACTATTTTTCCGGGTGAATGTAAAGTGAGTAGAACAGGATATTATGGAGTTTTCCAATTTTTTAAAAATTAACTTGAAATTTATTTGGCTATATGTTATAGTTGCTATAGAACAGATAAAAGACTAGGCAAATTGATAATGGACAAAATGGATCATAAGGAGGATGAAAAATGAACATAAATAAATTTACACAGAATTCCATGCAGGCAGTTCAGAATTGCGAAGCGCTTGCCTATGAATATGGACATCAGGAAATTGATGTGGAACATCTGCTGCATAGCCTGTTAACACTGGAAGACAGCCTGATTAAAAAGCTTCTGGAGAAGATGGAAATTAATACGGAGGTATTTCTGGCTCAGGTAAAGGGATTATTAAACAGACGCCCCAAGGTGTCCGGTGGACAAATATATATCAGTAATGATTTAAATAAAATATTGATATATGCAGAAAATGAAGCGAAGCAGATGGGAGATTCCTATGTTTCCGTGGAACACCTTTTCCTAAGCATGATAAAACAACCCAATAAGCAAGTGAAAGAATTGTTCAAGGATTTCCGTATCAATCGGGAAGATTTCTTAAAGGCACTGCAGAGTGTTCGGGGCAATCAGAAGGTAGTAACGGACAATCCGGAAGCTACTTATGATACACTTGAGAAATATGGTTATGATCTTGTGGCGCGCGCGAAAGAGCAAAAGCTGGATCCGGTAATCGGACGAGACAGTGAGATTAGAAATGTCATACGGATATTGTCACGAAAGACGAAGAATAATCCGGTTCTGATTGGAGAACCCGGTGTGGGTAAAACAGCGGTAGTAGAAGGTCTGGCTCAGAGAATTATTCGTGGAGATGTTCCACAATCACTTCAGGATAAAAAGCTATTCGCACTGGATATGGGTGCTCTGGTGGCAGGAGCAAAATATCGGGGCGAGTTTGAAGAGAGATTGAAAGCGGTTCTGGAAGAAGTGAAGAAAAGTGAGGGTAGGATTATTCTGTTTGTGGATGAGCTTCATACCATTGTAGGTGCAGGAAAGACAGAAGGAGCCATGGATGCCGGTAATATGCTAAAACCTATGCTGGCAAGGGGCGAGCTTCACTGTATTGGGGCCACAACCCTGAATGAGTACCGTCAATATGTTGAGAAGGATGCGGCTCTGGAACGTAGATTCCAACCGGTTATGGTTGAGGAGCCTACGGTTGAGGATACCATTTCTATACTAAGAGGATTGAAGGAACGCTATGAGGTGTTCCACGGGGTTAAGATTACGGATGGTGCTTTGGTGAGTGCCGCTGTGCTGTCTAACCGATATATTTCTGATCGTTTTCTGCCTGATAAGGCAATTGACCTGGTGGACGAGGCTTGTGCGCTTATCAAAACAGAGCTTGATTCAATGCCAACGGAATTAGATGATATGCAGCGAAGAATTATGCAAATGGAAATCGAAGAGGCAGCTCTGAAAAAGGAGAATGACAGACTGAGTGCAGAACGCCTGAATGATTTACAGCAGGAGCTGGCAGAGCTGCGGGATGCCTTTGCCGGAGCCAAAGCAAAATGGGATAATGAAAAGGCACTGGTAGAGAAGGTTCATAAGTTGAGGGAAGCTCTAGAGGAGCTGAATAATGAAATTGAACTGGCAGAGCGAAGCTATGATTTGAATAAGGCAGCAGAGCTTAAGTATGGTAGACTGCCACAGCTTCAGAGTCAGCTGGCAGCAGAAGAGGAAAATCTGAAGCATAATGAAAATATGCTAGTTCATGAAAACGTCAGTGAGGAGGAAATTGCCAAGATTGTATCCCGCTGGACGGGAATTCCTGTGACGAAACTGACAGAGGGCGAGAGAAATAAAACACTTCATTTAAGTGAAGAACTGCATAAACGAGTGGTTGGACAGGATGAAGGTGTGGAGAAGGTATCGGATGCTATCCTTAGATCAAAGGCAGGTATTAAGGATCCGACAAAGCCTATTGGTTCCTTCTTATTCCTTGGACCAACCGGTGTTGGTAAGACGGAGCTTGCCAAAGCACTGGCAGAAAGCTTATTTGATAATGAACAGAATATGGTTCGTATTGATATGAGTGAATATATGGAGAAGCATTCCGTTGCAAGACTGATAGGAGCACCTCCAGGCTATGTGGGTTATGAAGAAGGAGGACAGCTGACCGAAGCAGTTCGCCGTAAGCCCTATGCAGTAATCCTGTTTGATGAGGTTGAAAAGGCGCATCCAGATGTATTTAACGTTCTTCTTCAGGTATTGGATGATGGACGGATTACGGATTCCCAGGGAAGAACCGTGGACTTCAAAAACACGATCATAATACTTACCTCCAATATCGGATCCCGCTATCTGTTAGAGGGAATTGATGAATTCGGGGAAATTACGCCGGATTGTGAAGAAAATGTAATGAGTGACCTACGTGCATCCTTCCGGCCAGAATTTCTAAATCGGCTGGATGAGATTATCCTGTTTAAGCCATTAACGAAGGAAAATATTCAGGGCATTATGAAATTAATGATTGATGACCTTAATAAGCGACTGGCTGACAAGGAAATTACCGTTGCTTTAACTGATCAGGCTATGGATTATATCATTGAGCGTAGCTATGATCCGGTATATGGTGCAAGACCATTAAAACGATACCTACAGAAAAATGTGGAGACCTTAAGTGCCCGGTTAATACTTAGGGATGAGGTTCATGCGGAGGATACGATACTGATCGATGTGGAGAATAATCAGCTTGTCGCTAGAGTACAGTAACCGCTAAGGTTATCCTAAGTGAACAGATATCATAAAACCCTTACAAAGAGGGGCTGATGCAAAAGGTATATAAGGAATTATGGTAAGCCATAATCCCTGTTTATATATTTTGCATCAGCCCCTCTTTTGTTAAAATGGTATTTCCTTCATTTTTTAGGTTGACATTATTATACTTCTATGTTAATTTAAAACTGACCATTCAGTACTAAATTTAAATGATTGGAGTGACAAAATGAAAAATCCAAATGCCAGGGACAGAATCCTTAAGGCAGCTGTAAGAATATTTGCAGAGAAGAGCTTTGAGGGGTCACGCATTGATGAAATTGCACGGGAAGCGAATGTTCCGAAATCATTGATCTATTATCACTTTAAAAGTAAGGATGAGATATTGGAAGTTCTAATAGATGAGTTTCTTAATGAATACTTAACCATTATTAATAACACAACCCAGGAAAGTCATCAGGAAGAAGCGGAGGCGCTTCCGGAACGAATGAAACTGGTTTATTATGAATTTGGGCAAAGAAATTCTGACTTAATACGGGTAATTTTCATTGATTCCCTGAAGAAAAGAAATCAAAAACCAATCCTTTTTAAGATAGTGGAAGCAATGATTGCGAAAGAAGCAGAAGTAAAAAAAGATAAGAAGTATGATGTTCAGGAAAGAAGGATTGCAGAATTCTTCACTAGCCAGATCCCAAATTATGCCTACCTATGCTTTGCAGATGCCTGGTCAGATTATTTTTCGATAGATAGAGAAAAGTTTGATGAGCTGTATAGGAAGGTATATATTGAGACACACGGAGCATATCACAAATTCCATGATTGAGAAACGATAGAAATACAAAAGAAAGCTCATTAGTAATAAGAATAAGGATTAGATCGAAGGAGGAGTTAGGTTGAACCAGGAAATCATTAGAATCGATTTAGGTGGAGTTAACTGTTATCTAGGGAAATCAGAAGAGGGATACGTCCTATTTGATACAGCAGGGCATTTGTTCATGGATAAGGAATATACAGACCGTAGAGAAGAACTGATCCGTAGGTTAGAGGAGGAGGGCTGCTGTACAGGGAATTTAAGAGCCATCATATTAACACACGGCGATTGTGATCATACAGCCAATGCTGCGTATTTAAGAGATAAGTACCAGACAGTAGTTGCAATTCATGAAAAGGATGAGATAATGCTTAAGGAGCTAACAGTGGAGCGGATTCTAGAAAATTGTCGCTATCATTCGGTTGTTTTAAAAATAGTATTTTTTTTAGTGAAAAATCAATTGAAAAAAGTATCAACAAAAATACTAAGTGACTTTACCACATTTCAACCAGATGTACTTCTGAAGGATGGTGAGGATTTATCTGGATTTGGTTTTCGTGGCAAAGTGATACATACGCCTGGACATACTGCCGGATCCATTGCAATACTTGCAGAGAGTGGCGAATTAATTGTTGGAGATACATTTGCCAATGCCAAAGTACCGGAGCTTGCTCCCAATGCATTGAATTTCAAGCAAATGAAGGAAAGTGCGAAAAAGCTTTTGATGATGAATGTTACAAAGATTTATCCTGGACACGGTGAACCTTTTCCTGCTTCTGTATTAAAAGGGAAGCTATAGCGGTAATATGTAGATCAATGATGTGGGGTCAAAGTAGGATGGACTGTAAATTCCATGGAATCTATCTCGCATGATTTCTTGCAATCCTTCATAGTATTTAATAAGTGATAACTCTATGGAGGTCAAAATGAGGAGATTCAGAAAGCTGATTCTGCTTCTTATGTTTGTAGTTACAGTCATTGGATTAACCGGCTGTAAAGCTGAGGATACAGATGTTAAGAAAATAAAGGATTTGGAATTTACTGTTGTTGAGGATGCCGATTTGCCAGGAGAATTGAAGGAAATCATTGATGAGAAAAAGGAAGAACCGTTTAAATTATCCTATTCCAATAAAGATTATCTGTATATTGTTGTTGGCTATGGTAAGCAAAACAGTGGGGGATATAGCATCTCAGTGGATGAGCTGTATTTAACCAGCAATGCCATATATATTAATACCAATCTTATTGGTCCCTCCCAGGAGGATATGGTATCCCAAGGCATCACCTATCCTTATGTGGTGGTAAAGCTGGAGTTTCGAGACGAGCGGGTTGTTTTTGAGTAATTACCTTTCATAAATAATGAAAGGATACATTGATAGGAAGAATCATATGAAAGTATCCTAATTCATGCTAATAGAAAGTACGCTTTGCGGACTTTCTATTAGTTTATAGTTTTATGAAACATACAAATTGCATTTTCGGTATAGATTGATGTAAAAATAATGTAGAAACAACAATATTTAGTAAGATTTCTATCATATTAACAATATATTGTGTTTTTGCTCAAAATTAGTGAGAATGTCTAATAGATGGCGGGATAATAAGATTATACTTGTGCAATATTGTGCTTTTCCATATTTAGAAATTGAGTGTCTGTGAAAAAATCCCATAATTATCAACAAAGTTTTGGAAATTTCATGTGCACATTTTTCTATACAAACCAGCTGAAACACGCAAATTGTCAGAAAATTTATTGACGATAATTATAAAATGTGATATAATGATTTGGATGCATGGAATTTGTAACAGATTTATTTAGAATAATGTGTACACCCATTATGGATATCCCGTCCCACTGATGGTGAGAGGAAGCATTAATAAGGAGAAAATAATGATGAAGCAAAAGGATGTAAATTGTGTAAGAAATGCGGTAATTAACCAAATGGGGAAAAAGGTTAAGGTCCGAATTAACAGGGGAAGGCATAAGGTTGATGTGACAGAAGGTATTATCTCTGAGACATACCCCAGCATATTCTTAATTAAGATACAAGAGACGAAAGATATGCCGGTACGAACTGTCTCATACAGCTATACAGATATATTAACAAAAGATGTAGAATTAATTCTATGTTCATAAGAGTGTGATAAATGGAGCTAAAATCGTTTACGGTTTTAGCTTTTTTTACTCATAAATCCATAGCCTTCGGAATAAGATATGACAGAGGCATTCCATCGTATGTCCATATCAAGGAGGTATTATAAATGGAGTTAATAAAAAAGAATATTCATATGAATAAATTAAAATGTAAGAGTACCCTGCAGCTTACATTAGATGATGATTTTAATGTTCCCGATATTAAGCCGGACATTAACCAGATAATAACGGAGCAGGGAGAGGTTAAGATCAGTGAAATCAAAGCGATGAACGGTAAGCTTTTGGTTAAAGGAGCCCTTATTTTTAATATTCTATATCTGTGTGATGGAGATCAGCAGCCAATACATAATATCTCAGGGGAAATACCCTTTGACGAAGTGATTAATATGGACGTTACCTGTTCTGACGATGACCCGATTCTCAAATGGGATTTGGAGGATCTAACCACAGGATTAATTAATTCCCGAAAACTGAGTGCAAAAGCAATTATCCGGTTATATGTTACAGTAGAAGAGCTTTATGATGAAGAAACTGCGATTATGGTAGAAGGTCCCGAAGATGTTCAGTACATAAATAAACAAATAGAAGTAACGGATATCGCAATTAATAAAATAGATACCTACCGAATTAAGGACGAGATGGTTTTGCCTAGTAATAAAGGCAATATTTCTTCTCTTCTGTTTCAGGATATTGGTTTAAGCAATGTGGAGATTCGATTATTAGAGGATAAGTTTACTATTAAGGGTGAACTTCCGGTATTTCTTTTATACACAAGTGCAAATGAGGAGAATCCGATCGAGTATTATGAAAGCGACATTCCGTTCAACGCAACAATTGATTGTAATGGTTGTACAGAGGATATGATTGAAGATATTACAATCAGTATCATTAGTAAGAACATTGAGGTGAAACCGGATAGTGACGGAGAAGAAAGAGTATTAGAGCTTGAAGTTATCCTGGAGCTCAATATAAAAGTATATGAGATGGAAGAGCCGGAAATACTTTGTGATGTATATAATCCATCAAAAGAAATTGTTCCCATTATGCGCAATGCCATCTATGAGAATCTAGTGATTAAAAATAACAGTAAATACCGTATTGCCGATCGAATTAAGGTGGGTGTAAACCAACCAAATATTCTGCAGATTTGCCATGCAAGCGGTAAGATCAATGTGGATGAGATTATTCCTAATGGTACAGAGCTTCAGGTAGAAGGCGTGATAGATGTAAATATTCTATATATATCCGAGGATGATACAAAACCTCTTAATTCCCTAAGGGGTGTAATTCCATTTGCACAGACCATTGAACTAAAAGGTATGAAGAATGGTAGTAACTATGATGTGAAGCCAAGTATCGACCAACTGAGTGTTATGATGTTGGATAGTGAAGAAATAGAAGTAAAATCTACAATCAATCTTAATACCATCGTATTTGATATTATTTCTGAGCCCATCATTACTGACATTGAGGTAGCGGATTTGGACCTGGAGAAGCTTCAGGCAATGCCCGGGATCATAGGTTATGTTGTGAAAAGAGATGATACATTGTGGAATATTGCGAAAAAATATTACACCACTGTGGATACAATCATGAACATTAATGGTCTGGAGAATGATCGAATTAAAGAAGGCGACAAATTAATTATTATGAAGAAGGTGGATGCTGTAATATAGTCATATTATATTAGTAATTCCACATTGATAATTACTTGAGTGTCCAATAGCGAACCTTTCCATAAAGGAATATGTTCGCTATTTTTTTGAATTCTCATGCTAAATGTCAGTTTATTGATACTTTGTTCTTAATTTTTTTTAGAAAACGTCCGAAATATAAGTTGTAACCCATTCGTTATGAAAAAGTACCATAAGAGGATGGATCTTCCTACTAAAATAAAAGTAGAAGAAATCAAGGAGGAGAAATCCTCCAACAAATCAAGGAGGAGAAATCCTCCAACAAATCAAGGAGGAGAAATCCTCCAACAAATCAAGGAGGATTGGATATGAGCGTAAACGGAATTACGAATGTAACACAATCATATGAAAACAAGAAAACGGACAAGACAAAGACTAACCAGAACCAGCAAACTGACCAAAAGGAACAAAAAAATATAGAGAGCACACCTGCTGCTACTTATGAAAAGAATGAGCCGGAGGTTGACAGCAAGAAGATCTATACAAGAGATACGGTAACCATTGACCGACTCATTGCTGAATCGGAACAACGTGCGGAAAGCCTGCGTAAGCTGGTAGAGAAAATGCTGTTAAAGCAGGGAGAAACCTATAATGAAGCGACAGATATTTATGCACTTCTCAGAGAAGGAAAGCTACAGGTTGATCCAGAGACACAGGCACAGGCGCAAAAGGATATTGCGGAGGATGGTTATTGGGGAGTGGAACAGACCTCTGAGAGACTATTTTCCTTTGCAAAAGCATTAACCGGCGGAGACCCGTCAAAAGCAGATGAGATGATCGAGGCTGTGAAGAAAGGCTTTGATGAAGCAACGAAGGCATGGGGTGGCGAACTTCCGGAGATATGTAAGAGGACCTTGGATGCAGCTATCGCTAAAATGGAGGCTTGGAGAGACGGCTTAGATAAGGAAGCCGAGTAACATATAATAATATTTGAATACCCTTTGGTTATGACTTTATACGTATCACTCTCATAACCGAAGGGTTCATTTTATGGCCAGTAGGGTTTCGTTAAAAACACCTGTTTACCATATGTTCTATTTTTCTTGAAAAACCGGAAGGCGGATTCAGCAACCTTTATATCTGAGTAAATTCCGAATACGGTTGGACCACTGCCGCTCATTAATGATGCAAGAGCACCAGTTTCATTCATTTTATGTTTGATTTCGGCGATGATGGGATATTCCTTTATAGTTACTGTCTGTAGAATGTTATCCATCCTCTTGGTCAGAGAGGATAAATCAGCTCGATCGAGGGAGGCTATCATTGCATTAATATCCGGATGAGAAACAGAACCATCCAGCTTCAGATTCTCATATACATACTTGGTAGATACATTTATGTCAGGCTTCACAAGAAGGATATGACAATCCGGCAGCGGAGATAAAGGAGTTAATACCTCTCCGATGCCTTCAGAAAGTACGGTCCCAAGCATAATACAGTAAGGAATGTCTGCTCCCAGCTTAACACCCAGCTTCATGAGTGCTTCTTTTGACAGCCCGGTTTCAAACAATTCATTTAAACCCAAAAGTGTTACAGCGGCATCGCTGCTTCCGCCCGCCAGACCAGCGGCAACCGGAATGTGTTTATTTAATTCAATCGAAAGCCCCTCTGTAATATTGTTTTCCGATAAGAATAAAGAGGCGGCCTTATATACCAAATTACCCTGACCCGTGGGGAGATAGGATAAGTTATTATGCAGCCTGATGCCTGGCTTCGAAGATCTGCTAATGGTGATTTTATCGTATAAATCTATGGATTGCATGATCATACAGACATCATGGTAACCGTCTTCTCTTTTTCTTATAACATCCAGACCCAGATTTATTTTAGCATAGGCATTCTTGCGGATATAATTCATGGGGACCTCCGTGATTTTCATAATTACCCGTATTCTATCATAGATTTGTATGCAAATCAATCTGCTCGAGGGAGGAGTAAGAATAAGGAGAGGAGTTATTTTTTCAATAACTTTTTCAATTTCTCTAACAATTTAAGCTTTACTTTTACCTTTGGCTTCTGACTGACTAATGCCTCGTATTCTTCATCAGTAAGTACATGCTTTAATTTCTCACCACTTTTCTCATCAACGATACAATAGGTCTCATCTACAAAGCAGAGGGGAGGAAACATAACACACCACCAGTTTTTCCCCTTAGCCTCTCCTATTTTTACGCGAAGAGCCTCATATTTGCCAGGAGGAAATACATAATCCCCATAGACGTTTAGGGGAAAGTAGCAGTTTTTTTCCAACGATACGGACACTTCATATGGATATCCGTTTTCCCGTATAATATCTTCTGCCAAAGCCTGAATATTATCCAGATTATCGGACAGAATATCACGGGCTTGCGTCAGATCCTGAGCGTTACTGAGAGAAGGAGCCAGGTGTTTGACTAAAGTATCCTTTACAGTGAGCTTTAATTCCTGATCTTCCCTGCTATCACTATTTGCGATAACATGGAACCGTATGATTTCATCAGCTAGTGAGTCCTGGAACGATGCACGTTTCATCGAGCTTGTCTTTATTACCCACATGGAAAATCCGCAAAAAATCAAGATAAAGAGCAGATATGTATAGTTTGGGATAAATTTTATATAACGTAGAGTCTTAGCCTCAATAAGATGATGGAGCTTATATTTCATAGTGGAACCTCCCGTGTAATATGGTGTCTAGATTATTACCAAAATAATGGAAGATTATTCTTATGTGAAAATAGCTTGTACAATAATTTTCTCCGTAGTAAAATGGTCTAACAGTGGCAGTAACAAAAAGAAAGGGGGCTTCCTATGACGAAGAATGTTATTATTAGGATAGAAGGAAGTCAGAAAAATTCTGATGAAGAACCAGTTGTTATCAACGAAAAGGGAATTTATCAGCAGAGGGAGAATGCCCATTATGTTCGTTATGAGGAAGCTTCGTCAGAAGATCCTTCTCAGAGTATAAAGGCCATGATTAAAATTACGCCGGAGAGGATAATCTTATCAAAGCAGGGTATCTACCCATCCCAAATGGTGTTTGACCGAATGGAAATGACGCAGACCTGTTATCAGACGCCTTATGGAGCATTGCAGCTGGAAATCCGGACAAAGGACATTATCCTAAAGGAAGAGGCGGATCTGATCCATATAACCTTAGAGTATTGCTTATCAGAAAACGGAAGCCATTTGTCAGATAATCGTACTATCATATCAATATCTTCAGTGCAGTAGTTTGAATGAATATAAGAAATGAGCACAATCAAGATATCGGATTTTACTATCTTGATTGTGCTCATTTTATTTAAGCTTAATTAGGTAATTGCAAAATCATACAACAGAAAGTACACCTTGCGTGGAGGCTATTCTGCTTCGTGTATAAATCCAAACTCATCAATAGTTATTCCAAAGGACAGATTACTAATGAATTGGAAATAGTCCTCCCGTTCGGCGTCCTCAGTAAGCATGTAGGTGTAAGTGTTTTTTGCCATAGCCGGTATCATCTGAACCCTTACAGTATCATCGGGATCGAGATAGAGCTTTAACAGACCGGTTTCTCCGGTAGCACCACCGAACCAATAGTTACCTAGGCTATAGACAATAGGCTTATTGTTATAGAATTCAATACCCTGAAGCACATGAGGATGACATCCGATAACAGCGTCTGCTCCGGCATCTATGTACTGCTTAGCCATAGTTTGCTGATAGTCCTCGGGGTAGTTATTTCGTTCCACTCCCCAATGTACAAAAGCAACCACAAAGTCACTGTTCTCCTTCGCCTCACGAATCGACTCTAAGAAAAGAGCAGGGTCATAGGTGCCGATCATACCCGGACTAGTATCAGTAGCATACCAGTCCATAGCAAATACAACACGGGAAGCAGCAACATAAGCTATCTTTTTATCACCAACCGTAAAATAAATCGGGGCTTTTGCGCGATCCATTGTGTCTCCTGCACCAACATAATGAATTCCGGCATTATCCAGAGTTTCAAAGGTGTCAATAAGAGCGTCCTTACCATAGTCCAAAGCGTGATTATTAGCCAGAGAGACAATATCAACACCCATTTCCTTAAGAATCTCCACACGGCTAGGATCTGCACGGAAGGTAAAGGACTTATCAGGTGTCTTAGTACCTCTTGTACTATATGCAAATTCGTTATTCAGCATCATAATATCCATAGAGTTCATTTCATTGATTAGATCTTCGGATATACCGCCAAGAATACCCTTCTTCTCGCTATCATATTTTTTCATGGGTTTGGAAGCTTCATCAAAGTTAATATCTCCCGCAAAGCCCAGTACAATCGGTTCTGGATCCGGCTCGACTACTACCTCCTCTGGCTCACCAGTAGGGACCGGTGTTACACTGAGCGCAGTATCGTCCTCTGCTTCTGCTGGTGTATCGGAGATGGAAGGAGAGTTCGTTGGGATAGTGGCTTCCGGTGAGATGGGTATCTGTGTAATGGTTATCGTATTATCCTGATTCGCAGCAGAAGATTTCTTATGATCCCTCTGACTTTGTATTATAAATGCACTCACTAATAAACAAGCAAATAAAGTGAGTGAGAGAATACAGGTTAGGAGTAACAGGAATAGGTTCTTTTTCTTCATTTTAACCTCCGTTCTGCCTTGTAGGCAATCGATAGTGAGAGAAGTTTATTATGTTATAAAAAACCTCTTACCTTATATCATCAAATACGGTTTTAAGGTAAGAGGAAATAAATTATTTTTTATCTTTTTTAAAGGAACCGGTAATTCTTTTCAATAGTCCTTGCTTTTGCTTTTTAGGCTCCAGATTACTTCGTAATCCCTTAACATCCATAATATAGATTCCACTGAGGACTGCTTTTACTTCCTTTTTTACCGGTATCAGATCAAATATCTTAGCATCACATACTAAGGACATAACCTTAGGACCGATTTTTGCTTTTACAATAGGTACCTTTGAACCACGAAGGTATCTAGGCGTCTGATCCAATACGATTTTAGGTAAATTAGCTTCTTTTAACTTCATTTTCTTTTTATCAATAACCAGGATGGATACGGTCTGAGCAGCTGCCTGCATCTGTTCCTGTGATTCTTCCTGCTTCTTCTGTAGCTTTCTACCAAAGAAATATAGGGCAACTAAGCCGGCGACCACTACGACAGCCACGATGATCATAACAATAGTAAATGTATTCATGAGATATGTACCTCCTCAAGTGTTTGCGTATTCAATAACATGTCCCAGATAGGGCAACGTCTATTGTAACATCTTTTTTGGAAAAAAGAAATAGAAAAATGATAAATAATTAGAAGATCATTTCGACAAAAACCTGCCATAGGTCCTACTTAATAAGACCTGCATTTTTTTCCAAGGTATCACGGATAATTCCCTGTACATAGGAACCAAGAAACTTAAGCTGTTCCTTCGTAAGATCCTTGGGATATATAGGCTTCCCGTATTCAATTACAACATGAGTGCTTTTTACCCAGGGAGCATGTGTTTCAAATGCGGTTTCCGTATTGGAGATGGATACCGGAACAATTGCACAGCCGGTTTTTTCGGCTATCTTAAAGCTTCCTTCCTTAAAGGGTAGCATCTCCTTGCCTTGATTACGGGTCCCTTCGGGAGCGATGTAAATAGAGTATCCAGCTTTCACCTGCTCAATGGCCTTTAGTATAGTCTGTAATCCTTGCTTAATATCATCACGATCCAGGAACAGACATTGCAAAAAACGCATCCAGGTACTGAGAAAAGGAATTCGGGCAATTTCTTTTTTTGCCATGAAACCAGTTAAGGTAGGAATTGTAGCGTATGCCACAGGAATATCATAATAGCTTCTGTGATTCGCAATATATAGAATCGGTTCATCCTTCGGCACGTTCTCCAGACCAATTACGGTTTGTTTGGTACCACTTAGAAAAAGCAGAACCTTAAAAGCACGCACAACAATTGCCTGTGAACTGGCAACCATGGCATGGCGGTTAAACCGTCCTAAAATAAATTCAAATAAATACAACGGAATACTTATAATAAAGAAAATAATTAAATACAATACAACTAGAATCAGCCTCATGAATCCACCCCATTTTAATATTAGCTAACAATAATTCAGAAGGATACATCATATATCCGGTAATTCTAATATGTGTTTACCGTAGTATGGCTTTCCTTCTGATTCTTTGTATGCTTGATTAAGTTATAATATATCATATTCTAATGATGAAATAAATATATTTTTCAGCCAGTGAAATCTAAGATACAGGGGATATAGTTACCGTAGGTGTGGAGCTAATTCCGTCCATTGGATGCTCGTCCTCGTTCGGCTCGTTTCCGATCGGGACATTCCCCTCAGAAGGCACTTCATCCTTGTCAGGTTCTTCCTCATCGGGAATCTCTGTATCAGTATCATCCTCAGCTTCATCAATATTAGGATTTTTCGGAGGGTTTACCGGTTTCGGTGTCGGAGTTGCCGGCACTGGAGCAGGGGATGGAGTTACCTTTCCCTGTGTATCGCTGTCAGTAGAATCCTCTTCCTTGGTATCACCATCAGCAGTATCTTCATCTTGGAATTCATCTGTTTCTTCCGTTTCTTCTCCTTCCCCATCAATGGGGATAATCGTAACACGAGGAGGAATATAATTAATCAAATCCGAATAAAGGGTCTCAAAATCGAAATCCTTACTGGGAACATAATTATAGTATTCGTCCAAAGTCAAATCATTGTTATATAAATAGGTTGCCAGGTCTACTCCTACATAACGTATATGCCATGGCTCATAAGCATAACCGGTGACTTCGGCTTTGTCTTTTGGGTATCGAATGATATATCCGTAGAGATGTGCATGTTTGGCTAACCATATCCCTTCGGGAGATTCAGCGAAGGAGGTTACCAGACGAAATCCGAGAGATTTTGAGGAAACATCAATGGCAAGCCCTGTCTGATGTTCACTGGTGCCGGGAACGGCAGAATATAACAAAGTATAGTCCTTACCCTTTTTACGAATATTATTGGTAAATATGTGTTTTTGACGTTCATAAGAACGATAGCCTGAAATTCCGTATAAAATAATACCTTCCTCTTCGGCATCAGCAAAGCATTTTTCTATTGCCTCAGCGGCCTCCTGACGTAAGAGGGTTCTCTCGTCCTGATAATTAATGTCAAATAGAATGTTCGGGTGAACCAGATTATCCGGTTCATAGGTTTTTGGAAGAGCATGCTCCTTATTTACAAAGACAGTAATGCTCGATGGTTCTAAATCCATCTCTGTAGCAGGAACAAATGCTTCCTTCTTTTTATTCGTTGATGAAAAAAACGCTGGTTCATCATCGAAGGGCTCCTGACCAACCAGTGTGGGAGGAATATATTTATAGTCTGTTTTCTTCGTTTCGGAAGAATCTGATTCCAAGGGTTGTATTACCTGACCATAAGAGGAGTTGTTATCTGCTTGCGATATCAGGGTAAATACAGCCGCACTAATGGAAGTGACCGCTAATAATGAGGTTATGAATAACCTTCTGGTCTTTCTCTTCAAAAAGAAAACTCCTTTCTTATTCTAAAACATGGGGAATTGTAGAGTCTCAATGTTTATGTTATTGATTTTCGGAGGAATAAGCGAGCTTATTCTGCCTTTTTCTACATTCCAGTATACCATAATAAAGGTAAAAAGCCAGTATTTTTTAGAATAAAAAAGGAGGATTTTGTGGGTATCTAGGTACTATTTACCAGTCGATTTACTTGTCTGCTCTGCCAGACTATCCAGTAAATCAGTTTTCATGCGATATAATCTTACAGATAAGTCAACATATACAATATGTGGATTAATCAAACGTCTTACCTCATCCCATAGACTATCCTGTTCTTTAGCACAATAATCCCGAATTTCCATAACAGAAGGAGAGGTGTAGACACATTTTCCTTTTAAGAAAATCGGTACCAGAAGCTCACGAAGAGTATAGGTGTTGGGCTCCAGGTAGGTCTTTTTCCAGGTTGCTAGGGGATCAAATAGTAATAAAGGATTTTCGGGAGAAAATTCCTCATCTGCCAAAGCAATAAGGTCAGCCTTTACTTTACCGCTTTCCTTTTCATAGACACGAATAATCTTCTTATTACCGGGGTTGGTGATCTTCCACTGGTTTTCTGAAAGCTTGATCTTGGGAATGAAAATTCCGTTTTTCTGAATGGCGGCAAGCTTGTATACTCCACCAAAGGAAGGACAGTCTTTGGAGGTAATCAGTTTGGTTCCCACACCCCAGGAATTAATTTTAGCACCCTGAGCTTTTAAGGAATCAATAAGGTATTCGTCTAAGTCACTGGAAGCAGTAATGGTGGCGTCAGTAAAGCCAGCAGCATCCAGCATTTTTCTGGCCTTTTTAGAAAGGTACGCAAGATCTCCGCTATCAAGTCGTATGCCATATCGTTGTGGCATTTTTCCAGCAGCACGAAGCTCTTCAAATACTTTAATGGCATTGGGTACACCACTACGCAGGGTATCATAGGTATCCACTAACAGGGTGGTATTCAGAGGGTAAATCTCAGCATATTTACGGAATGCAGAGATTTCATCATCAAAGCTCATAATCCAGCTGTGGGCATGAGTACCTAAAGCAGGAACATCATATAATTTTGCGGATAATACATTGCTGGTTCCAATACATCCTCCGATTACAGCGGCTCTGGCTCCTAAAGTTCCGGCATCGGGGCCCTGCGCCCTACGTAAACCGAATTCCATAACCGGATCACCAGCGGCTGCATAACATACACGAGATGCTTTGGTTGCGATAAGACTTTGATGATTGATTATATTTAATAGAGCGGTTTCAATTAATTGAGCCTCCATAATTGGAGCAATTACTTTTACTAAAGGCTCCATAGGAAATACTACAGTACCCTCCGGTACGGCATAGATATCACCGGTAAACTGGAAGTTCTCAAGATAGGAGAGAAAATCCTCATTAAAAATATTTAAGGAGCGTAAGTATTCAATATCATCCTTTACGAAGGACAATTCCTTAATATAGTCAATTACCTGCTCCAGACCGGCACAGATAGCATAACCGCTACCGCTGGGATTTTCCCGATAAAAAACATCAAAAATAACGATTTCATTATTCTTGTTGTTATAATATCCCTGCATCATCGTCAATTCATAAAAATCAGTTAATAACGTTAAATTCTGTTTACCCATAAAAACCTTGCCTTTCATCAAAATCGCTGCGGCAGAAGAGTATCGTATCTGATAAGCCGTAGTATTTCCTAATTAATGGTTATCTTATACCATGCGAATCTACTTACTAATCCACAAAGAGTATGTGTATACGATTCGCAAGCGAATCTACTCACTAGATCGCGAAGAGTATGTATTTGTGATTCGTATTCGAATCGATTTGTAATTCTCATAAGGTCCATATCACAACATATACCAGAATTAGAATTATGTCAAGTACTGGGTAAATGGAGAGATGTGCTATTGTATAATGTAAGTACAGGGGCTATGAATACCTCATATAAAAGAGGAAATTCATAGCCCCTGCAAATATATAAATCAATAGACCTTTTGAATAATGGTATCTTAATTATTTCGTATAAGAAACTTTGAACTTTGCATTAGCATTACCGACAAATACGATATAACCATCTTTGGGTAAGGTAACTGTATTTGATTTAAAGACTAAAGAGTTATGAATACAGGCTCCATTCTCATCATAAACACTAAAGGAGGAGTTTTTCGGTACAGTAACTTGTATTTTCTTACCTTCAGATTTTTTACCGATTTTATACCAGTTTGCCTCGCCCGATTTATTAATTTTGCAGGTAAAGGAGGATTTCGTGGAAAAAGTAGAGATTGCATCCTCCGAAATATAATGTGTTCCGCCAGCTTCCAGGTATTCCTTATTGTCCTTGATATAGAACTGGTAATCAACCAGGTCGCGTCCATTCATTGCAGGTATTTGAAGAACTGTTTTCGCAGAGTTTTTGCCGGTGATTTTGGCATCAAGATAATAACCTTCCAATTCATCGGATAAGCTTATTTTCAGTGCTGGTAAATAAATAGCGTATAATTCGGAAGTGTATGCCTCATCTACCATGAAATAATTCTTGTTGTTTCTCTTTTGCCATGCTGTTTTGACTTGATTGGAAAGAGGATTCGCCTCTAATTTCTGATACTGATATTCGGATTGTACTACCTGACCTAACCCGGGTGCTTCGCTATAACCACTAACCTTAATATAGGTGTAACCATTATATAATTCTGAAAATGATAGATAATAAGATCCGTCGGGTGCATAGAATTTACCGTCTCCTGTATGAATAAAGGTCAAAAGATCCTCCGGAGACAGAATATCCTTCATGGTAAGCGTGCCCTCCGGATTAATTGTTATGGATACAACCTCATCCCGATTGGCGTAAAATCCATTGTATTTTGCTAATGCATCCGGTACAGAGATCATAACCGGTTCTTGAAAAGTAACATTTTCGTGAATTTCTGAAATGCTGCCTTTTTCCTGTAGAACAGAAAGTAACACTTCTTGAGCCAACAGCTGGTTTAAGGTACTAGAACCGCCGGAGGATAATACGGTCATGGCCATATTTTCTTCTGGTAGTACGACAAGGCTTCCATGATATTGAAGGGTATCGCCACCTTTAACGAGTGCCTTTATTCCGTATTCTGTAAAAGGGTAGGTATCAACGCTATCCCATCCCAGTCCGTAGGATAATATCGAGGAAGGCCCCTCTGCCCAGAGTCCGGACCGATATTCCGGATTTGCCATTGCATTTACTGCTTCAGTAGATAGGATAGGAGTAGAATTTGACATGAACGTTGTAGCAAACTGACACATATCCTCAGCAGTTGAATATATTCCGCCTGTACCGATAATATTAATTGCTTCTGTGGGAAGAGTATATTGTATTCCGGGGAAATACCCCTTTGCCAGACGACTTCTTGAAAAATCATTATTCGGGGTAAAGGTATTCTTCATTGTAAGAGGTGTACTTATATTGTCCTTGATATATTGTGTAAAACTAATTCCGCTTATTTTTTCTACCAGAAGCTCGGCGAGGGTAAATCCGTCATTACAATATACAGAAAACATACCCGGATCCGCTTTTAAACGGGATGTCTTTAAATACTTTAGCAAATAATCGAAGCATGAATTACTCTTCTCTGCAAAAGAAAAGGAATTTGCATATGTACTTCCCATTAACCCGGAAGAATGATTCAACAGCATTCTTACCGTAATTGCTTTATATCGACTATCTGCCATCTGAAACTCAGGCAGATATTTATAAACAGGAGTATCGAGATTTATTTTTCCCTCATCAACCAGTTGCATAACTGCTGTAGCAGTAAAAACCTTACTGATGGATCCGATACCGTATAGAGTATCTTTTGCAGGTGATTTTCCGCTTTCCATACTATAGACACCGGCTTGGCCGGAGAGTACAATCTTTCCATGATCAATCAGGGCGTATTGTACACTAGTTGCCCCATACATGGATAGAAGGGCTTCCGCTTTTGCTTTTGCCAAATCTGATGCTGTCGTATAATCAGTAGATTTACTAGGGGTAGTTGTTACCATTTGCGACATGTCAGAAGTAGTCACGGAGCTGGCCAGCGCAGTAGATGGAAACAGCATAGAAAATATAATTGGAAATACATATATTAATCTTTTTATCTTTTTATTCATGATTTCCTCCAATGGATCGTATGTAGTATTCTTTTACTCTTTTATTGCTGCTCTTTTTATCATTAACCAGCTAATTAAGCTAAGTAGTATAAATAGGAGCAGACAGGTTATCATAGCATTGCCGGGGCGATTGGTTGACAGACCAAAAGCTGTATCAATAAGGATGGATATTCTGGCAGATATTCTCCCTCTTGTAAGGATATAATCTAATAAGGGAAATACCATAAATAAACCTACAGGAAGAGCTACACTAACCGCAATTTTCCCTGATTTCCCCAAACGGTAATATAGTATGGTTATAAAATATCCGATCGAGGAGATAGTCATGTATAGCAAGAGACTGAGTAAAAAGCTAATGAAATGTGTGCTTAGCTGATCATTATTAAACTGATATGCTTGTTCAAATAGGGAAGAACAAACTAAATTGCCGTCCGTAGAAGAGGATAAAGCCTTAAATGCCAGTAATAACAATTTATCAATGATTGCCATAACAAAAGCAATTGAGACAGAGGTCAAAAGTCTTCCATAAAAGAGAGTCTTTCGGGAAATGCCATTTTGTAAAAGCATACCGAAGTTCTCTTTAAAAGAATTCAGACTGGCAACAAATAAAAATATAATGGTAGCGAAATCAAAACCGCCTAATTGCCCAGAGACAGGGTCGCCTAGGGTATCTAATAGCAGTGTCATAATAAAGAAAAAAGCAAATACACATGCTATAACCAGATAATAGACTCCTACCCCTTTTTTATTATCTTCCATTTGGTAACGATAGGATGCTAATATATTCATAACAATCTCCCTCCTTAATTCGTAAGCTGTACAAATAATTTTTGTAAGTCAAGTTTAGATACCTCCAGCCCATCGGGTAATTCTTCCTCTTTTTTACCGAGGATATATGCTGATTTTAGACCACCAAGAGAGTCAATTCCGATAACATTTTTGCCACTAATATAAGAATCAACTAAAGCGGTGCTACCAGATACAGTATATCCCCCTGCAAGTAACGATTCACAGGATTCGTTTCGAATAATTTTACTCTTCTTTATAATGATAATATTTTCTATTAAATTCGAAATCTCTTCAATTAAGTGAGTAGAAATGACAATCGTACAGGGATTTTCACTATATTTCTCCAGAAGGATACGATAGAATAAATCTCTATGATTCGCATCAAGACCCAGCACGGGCTCATCTAGAAAAATGTAAGGTGTATTAACAGATAATGCAATAATCAGCTTAAATATGGAGGTATAGCCTGTGGAAAGGGACTTTACATTCTTTGTAAGCTTTAGCCCAAAACGTTCTGCCAGATTAGCGGCATACTCTTCGTCAAAATCAGGATAAAAGGTTTTTGTCCATTTAAAAATATCCTTAATCTTCATTTTCTCCGGATAATAGGTCTTCTCACTCATCAAATAAAGCTGCCCCAATGCTTTATCATTATCCTTTACGGGCTCCCCATTGACATATACTTCACCCTGATCAGCATAGATACGATTTGTAATAACATTAAGTAAAGTGGATTTACCAGCGCCGTTCCTTCCGAGCAATCCATAAATTTTATTTTCCTCAAAGCTTAAACAGATATCATCTAATGCGCAGGTGTTTCCAAAGTTCTTGGTAACATGTTTTACTTCTACACAATTCATTCCTTAAACCCTCTTTCTATCATTGATTTTACTTCTAATTCCGATAAATCTAGCCTTTTGGCTTCTTCAACCACATCTAGTATATAGCTGGAGTAAAATTGTTCCCTTCTTTTGCTGCAGAGCTTATTTCTCGCTCCGGTAGATACGAACATTCCGAGACCACGCTTCTTATACACAATTCCATTCTCAACAAGTATATTAATTCCTTTCAGTGCCGTTGCCGGATTAATCTTATAGGTTACCGAAAACTCAGTTATGGATGGAATCTGGCTTTCCTCTTCATATGCTCCGGACAATATAGCGCCTTCAATTCCTTCTGCTATTTGAAGAAAGATTGGTTTATCCGATTCAAAATTAATTACCACAGAAAACCCTCCTTTTGTTATCTGGTTAGTTGCTTGACTAACTAACCGCAAGACCATAATACAATACGACCTATACTTTGTCAACAGAAAATTTTTTATAAATTAAGAAGTCAATGAAAAGCAATAGTTTGAGAATGGCTGATTTTGGGGAAACCTCTTGACAATCTTGATTTTATATAATATTATTATCAAAAATCGATATACGATAAAAACGATGACGGAGAGAGTAAGCATTAGGCAAAAGTTTCAGCGAGCCGGGGACAGTGTAAGCCCGGTATGAGTAGCAGATGACTGAAAATCACTCCCTAGTTGCAAGACCCAAAGGTGGGTTCATACCCCTCCAAGTAGGTTAAGCCGGTATCTACCGTTATATAGATAATGTATAAATGCATGTTATTGCAGAGTACGTGAAACAGGTGGTTAAATGATAGCATAGCTCTCATCCTTTTTCGGATGAGAGCTTTTTTAGTTTGTAAGTCAATATTTATCAATTTTATATACTTTAAAGGAGGAAAATTCCTCCTTCGAGTTATTGTATATTATAATTATTTAAGGGAGGATAAATCCTCCTGCAACATTTTTATTAATTTTATATACTTTAAAGGAGGATTCACATGTACGATAAGGTGTCTACGGATTTGAACTTTGTCGAGAGAGAGAAAAAGGTTCTTAATTTCTGGCGGGAAAATCAGATTTTTGAAGCCAGCATTGAAGAGAGGAAAGGGGCTAAGTCCTATACCTTTTATGACGGGCCGCCAACAGCGAATGGTAAACCTCACATTGGCCACGTACTTACAAGAGTAATTAAGGATATCATTCCGAGATATAGAACTATGAAGGGCAATAATGTTCTTCGTAAGGCCGGCTGGGATACTCATGGACTTCCCGTAGAGCTTGAAGTGGAGAAGCTTCTTGGGATAGATGGAAAAGAGCAAATCGAGGCCTATGGATTGGAGCCGTTTATTCAGAAATGTAAGGAAAGTGTTTGGAAATACAAAGGAATGTGGGAGGATTTTTCCGGAACGGTAGGCTTCTGGGCTGATATGGAGGATCCTTACGTTACTTACCATAATGATTATATAGAATCCGAATGGTGGTCTTTAAAGCAGATTTGGGAGAAAGGCTTACTGTACAAAGGCTTTAAAATTGTACCTTACTGCCCGAGATGTGGTACCCCCTTATCCAGTCATGAGGTTGCACAGGGCTATAAGGATGTTAAGGAGAAATCGGTTATCGCTAAGTTCCGTTTAAAGGGTACGGATAACGAATACATTCTGGCTTGGACTACCACCCCCTGGACATTGCCTTCGAATGTGGGCCTTTGTGTAAACCCGGATGAAACCTATGTGAAAGTTAAGGTATCCGTGGATGCGAAGGGAAATGTTATTGGAAAGGGTAACTGTTCCTGTGGACATGATCACGGAAAGGATCATGAGCATGAGGCGCCTGTTGCTGTTGGAACAGAGAAATATATTCTTGCAGAAGCACTTCTTAGTGTAATTGAAGGAGACTATCAAATTGAAGAAACCTTTACCGGTAAGGATTTGGAATATAAAGAATATGAACCGTTATTCGATTATGCTAAGACTGATAAAAAAGCCTACTTTGTTACCTGTGATCATTATGTTACATTAACCGATGGTACCGGTGTTGTTCATATTGCACCTGCCTTCGGTGAAGATGATAACAGAGTGGGTAAGGCATACGATTTACCGTTTGTTCAGCTGATTGACGGAAAGGGTGAATTTAAGCCGGAAGCAACGGATTTTGCAGGTATGTTCTGCAAAGAGGCTGATGAACCGATTATGAAGGCTCTGGCAGCAAAAGGACTATTATTCAAGGTATTAAAGTTTGAGCATAGCTACCCGTTCTGCTGGCGTTGTGACACTCCTTTGATTTACTATGCAAGAGAATCCTGGTTTATTAAAATGACAGCGGTTAAGGATGAGCTGATTGCAAATAATAATACGATCAATTGGATGCCTGAGAGTATTGGACAGGGACGCTTCGGCGACTGGCTAAAGAATGTTCAGGACTGGGGTCTGTCACGTGATCGCTATTGGGGAACTCCTCTACCGATTTGGGAATGTGAGGATGGGCATCGTCATTGTATCGGAAGTATAGAAGAGTTAAGATCCATGTCCGACAATTGTCCGGAAAATGTTGAACTCCATAGACCATTTATTGATGCAGTGACAATTAAGTGTCCGGAATGTGGTAAGGAAATGACCCGTGTGAAACCGGTTATTGATTGTTGGTATGATTCTGGTTCCATGCCATTTGCGCAATGGCATTATCCATTTGAGAATAAAGAAATATTTGAGGAACGCTTCCCGGCTGACTTTATCAGTGAAGCGGTTGATCAAACCAGAGGCTGGTTCTACTCTCTGCTGGCGATATCCACTCTTATCTTTGGTAAGGCACCTTTTAAGAATTGTATCGTTCTGGGTCATGTACAGGATGAAAACGGACAGAAGATGTCCAAATCTAAGGGAAATGCAGTAGATCCATTTGAAGCACTGGAACAACACGGAGCAGATGCAATCCGTTGGTATTTCTATACAAACTCCGCTTTATGGCTTCCTAATCGTTTCCATCATGGTGCGGTTACGGAAGGACAGAGAAAATTCATGGGTACCCTGTGGAATACTTATGCTTTCTTTGTTCTTTATGCCAATATTGACGATTTTGATGCTACGAAGTATCAATTGGATTACAATAAACTACCGGTTATGGATAAATGGCTTCTTTCGAAGCTGAATACTCTTGTAAAAACTGTGGATGAACATCTGGATCAGTATCGTATTACTGAGGGAGCCAGAGCGATGGCAGACTTCGTTGACGAATTATCCAACTGGTATGTAAGACGCAGCAGGGAGCGCTTCTGGGCGAAAGGAATGCCCCAGGATAAAATAAATGCATATATGACATTGTATACCGCTCTGGTTACGGTCTCTAAGCTGGCAGCTCCATTTATACCGTTTATGACAGAAGATATCTATCAGAATCTGGTGGTGAATTTGGATTTAAATGCACCGAAGAGTATTCACTTGTGCGAATATCCGACATATGAGGAAGCTTGGATTGATACTGAGCTGGAAGCAAACATGGAGGAGGTTCTTGATATCGTAGTACTTGGTCGTGCTTGTCGAAATGCAGCGAATATAAAGAACCGTCAGCCCATTGGAACCATGTATGTCAAAGCAGATGCAACTCTGAGTGACTTTTATACCGATATCATCGCAGATGAGCTAAATGTAAAGACGGTTCAATTTACACAGGATGTACGTAACTTTACTTCCTATACCTTTAAACCTCAACTTAAAACATTAGGTCCGAAGTTCGGTAAACAGATTGGTACGGTTCGTACTATACTGGCAGAGCTTAATGGCAATGAGGCGATGGACCAGATCAATGCAACCGGTAAGCTGAAGATTGTTGTAGATGGAGTGGAAGTAGAGCTTGATAAGGATGACTTACTGATTGAGGCGGCACAGACGGAAGGCTTTGTTTCCGACTCGGATTATGGAATAACCGTGGTTCTGGATACAAATCTGACTGAGGAACTCATTGAAGAGGGATATGTCAGAGAAATCATCAGTAAAATTCAAACTATGCGTAAGGAAGCAGACTTTGAGGTAATGGATCATATTCGCGTATCACAAAGCGGAAATGAGAAGATTAAGGATATCATGAAACGCAATGCGGAGGAGATCAAATCGGAAGTACTTGCAAATGAATTGATCTTTGATGAGGCAAAGGGTTATACGAAGGATTGGAACCTCAACGGCGAAGAGGTAACACTCGGTGTAGAAAAGCTAGCATAGTCCTTGCGGTGGCATCTTAGTCATAAATTCAGAACAGTGATAATAATTAGTTAAATAACGAGGGCGCTGTTGTATAATATACTTACAGTGATTATGACTTACCTCACACACAGAACAGAAGTACACATTGTCAATTCTGTATGTCTCAGATGAACATAAAAGTTCGTCTTTATCCATACAGAATTAACAATATGTTCTTTTGACAGTGCATTATGGCAAGTCATAATCACCGTTGTTAATTAAACAACAGCGCCCTTATTTTATTGCTTGTCGAATTATGATTAACGAATGTGAGTATAGGGAAAGTATGAATTGTGCAGGCTGCACGAATATTAAAAAACCATTTTGGGGAGAGCAATGTCCGGTTAAATCTTGTTGTGAGAACAAGAAGCTGGAGCATTGCGGACAATGTCAGGATTTCCCCTGCTCATTATTGAATCAGTTTGCTTATGACAAGGAGCAAGGAGATGACGGCAAAAGAATACAACAGTGTATTCGCTGGCGTGATGGTATAAAATAGTAAATCATAGGGGGATACGGTATAATATACTGGCAGCGATTATGGTAAGTCATAATCGCTGCTTTTTTATTAGTCGCCACCCCTTACGTTATTTATCGTTGTGAATTGTAGTAATCTATGATAACAAACTTTACATTCCCCTAACGTTATATTATAATGAAATTAGAAATAGAGTATACATAAGAAACTGTTCAAATATATCAATCTGGTACCGTTTTCACGAGATCAGCTAATTAGAAAGGACGGGATTTTATGAAATTAATTTATGTAATTGTCCGAAATATTGACAGTGGCTACGTAACAGAAGCGTTAAATAAAAAAGGATTCTATGTTACTAAGCTGGCATCCACGGGAGGTTTTCTTAGAGAAGGGAATACAACCTTGATGATTGGAACGGATGAACCGAAGGTGGATGAGGTAATTGATATTGTGAAAGAAAAATGCGGTCCAAGGCAGCAGATTTTTACGAATCCGGTTGGAAATATAGAGTATGCTTCTATGAATACAGTGGTACATGTGGGAGGAGCAACTATATTTGTAATGGATGTAGATCGTTTTGAGAAGATATAATTACAAATATCTGAGAGTACATAATAAATAACATTTATAAAGGTATATTATCACGGAGGGACATTCACCCGGACACGTGATAATATACCTTTTATCGTATTTCATATTAGTAATCATTTAACCGGAGCAATTTATGATTTGTTCAACATCATGAAATATTTGTGAAATGATGTTTTTTGCTTTCTTTTTACTTGAAAATATGATATAACCATGTATAGTAACGCATAAAATTATTTCGGTCATAGTACTTATACAACCGATTTAGGAAAGAGGAAGGAATTATAAGAATGAAGAAAAAAATAGTGTATTTGGTATTAAGTATAAGCATTCTTGCATTAGCAGGGGGCTGTGGTAAGAAAGACTCTAAGAATGATTCTGAAACCAATCAAACTTCTGATGGCCCAACTGTAACAGAAGCTCCTGATAATACAGCTTCAGAAGACACAACAGATACTGCAGGTGCAGTGGATGAGGCACCCGTGAAAGAAGACTATAATGTAAATGATTATGTTAAGCTTGGACAGTATAAGGGAATTGAAGTTACGGTAGATAAATTAGAGGTTACAGATGAAGATGTTGAGGCGGCTATTCGAGCGGACTTGGAGGCACATGCAACAGAAGAAGAAGTAACCGGCAGAGCAGTAGAGTCTGGCGATATTGCAAATATAGACTATGAAGGACTTAAGGATGGTGTTGCTTTTGATGGTGGCACTGCTACAGGATACGATTTAACGATAGGATCAGGAACCTTCATCCCTGGCTTTGAAGATCAGATTATCGGTATGAAGGTTGGTGAGAAGAGAGATATTAACCTTTCATTTCCTGAGGAATATCCGTCTGAGGAGTTAGCAGGACAACCTGTAGTATTTAAGGTTACCTTAAATGCTATTAAGAAAACAGTAGTACCTGAATTAACAGAAGAATACGTGAAGAATAATACTGAATATGATTCAATAGAAGCCTATAAGGCAGCAGAGCGTACACGTTTAGAGGAAGAAAACAAGGAAACCATGAAGAATAACAAGGTTAACAGCGTTATGACAACCGTTATTGATAATGCTGAGATTATCTCTTACCCGCAGACACTGATCGATTATTACACTTATGAGGTTGTAAGCTATTATAAGAGCTTTGCTTCTCAGTATGGTATGGAATACGCGGATTTCCTTGCTGCCAATAATATGACGGAGGAAAGTGTAGCACAGGAAGCAAAAGCTTATGCAGAGAATAGAGCAAAACAGGAACTGGTTCTGAATGCAATTGTCACAGCAGAAAAGATGGAGCTATCCGATCAGGAGTATAAGGATGGACTGAAACAGATTGTTGATGAATATGGCTATGAATCAGAAGAGCAGCTAATAGAGTATATTACGGAGGATGTAATTAAGGAAACTCTGTTATGGCAAAAAGCCATTGATTTTGTGGAAGCACAGGCAGTGGAGATCTAATTATAAAGAAAGAAAAAAATATGCATAGAGATTATTTACCGATTAATAAAAGTGACATGGAACAAAGGGGGTGGGATCAGTGCGACTTCGTATTTGTTATAGGGGACGCCTATGTGGACCATCCCTCCTTTGGTCCGGCTATTATCAGCCGTGTACTGGAAAGTCACGGTTTTAAGGTTGGCATCATTGCGCAACCGGATTGGAAGGACAGCCACAGTATAACTCTTTTGGGAGAACCAAGACTCGGATTTTTGGTGAGTGGTGGCAATATGGACTCCATGGTAAACCATTATTCCGTTGCCAAGAAACGAAGACAGACAGATGCCTATTCTCCGGGTGGAGTTATGGGTAAACGACCGGATCATGCCACAACGGTTTATTGTAATCTTATCAGAAAGCAATATAAGAAAAAACCGATTATTATCGGTGGAATAGAAGCAAGCTTAAGAAGACTCGCCCATTATGATTATTGGAGTGATAAAGTTAAGCGATCCATATTACTGGACTCGCAGGCTGATATCATTTCTTATGGAATGGGCGAGCATTCCATTGTAGAGATTGCGGAGGCGCTGGATAGCGGGCTCGATATCAAAGATATTACATTTATTAATGGAACGGTATTCAAAGCAAGTAATCTGGATTCGGTATATGATGCAACAGTGCTACCGAGCTTTCAAAGCATTGTGGAAAGTAAAAAAGAATTTGCTAAAAGCTTTTATATTCAATACTGTAACACGGATCCTTTTTCCGGTAAGAGATTAGTGGAGCAGTATAAAGAAAACGAATATGTGGTACAGAACCCGCCAGCGAAACCACTGACGCAAACGGAGATGGACCGGATCTACTCTCTGCCCTATATGAGGGATTATCATCCGGTCTATCAGAAGGATGGTGGAATACCGGCTATCGAAGAGGTTAAATTTAGCCTGGTTAGCAATCGCGGCTGCTTCGGAGGCTGTAATTACTGCGCATTGACATTTCATCAGGGCCGCATTCTGCAGACCCGAAGCCATGAATCGATTGTAGCAGAAGCGAATCAGCTGGTATGGGATAAGGATTTTAAGGGATATATTCATGACGTGGGTGGGCCGACGGCCAACTTCCGTCATACGGCCTGTGCAAAGCAAACCACAAAGGGTGCCTGTATTCATAAACAATGCTTATTCCCTGAGCCTTGTAAAAGCCTGAAAGTAGATCATACTGATTATTTAGCACTTCTTCGCAAGTTGAGAGCTCTGCCAAATGTTAAGAAGGTGTTTATACGTTCGGGTATTAGATTTGATTATCTTATGACGGACCAGGATGATACCTTCTTTAAGGAGCTATGTGAGCACCATGTCAGTGGCCAGTTAAAAGTGGCACCGGAGCACATCTGCGATAGTGTACTGGGATTGATGGGTAAGCCAGAAAACTCAGTTTATGAAAGGTTTCAGGCAAAATTCAAGAAAATTAATGAGAAAATAGGTAAAAAGCAGTTCCTGGTTCCTTACTTAATATCTTCTCATCCCGGATCCACCCTGAAACAGGCAGTTAAGCTGGCTGAATATTTAAGAGATATGGGGTATATGCCGGAACAGGTGCAGGATTTCTATCCCACACCATCCACAATATCCACCTGTATGTATTATACGGGTTTAGATCCTCGAACCCTTGAGGAAGTTTATGTTCCAAAGTCACCACATGAGAAAGCAATGCAGCGGGCCCTGATCCAGTATCGTAATCCGAAAAATTACGATTTGGTGATGGAGGCTCTTAAGAAGGCGGATCGTATGGATCTGGTGGGCTTCGATAAGAAGTGTCTCATTCGACCAAGACAGTTGTCGAAGGAAAGACGCTGGATTGAGAAATCAAAGAATAATGAGAATAATGCGAAGACGAAGATAAGTAAGGCCGCTAATGTAAAGAAACAAGATAAATTGAATAAAGGGAATAGCAAGCAACGAAATACACAGTATGGAAAAGATACGATTAAGGGTAGTCGAAAGAAAAATGCTTCCAACCACAAAGGTGTTAGAAACAGATAGATGATTTCAAGATGATTTGCTCAATTAGAAAATACCTTGACAAGGGATAGTTGGAATGTTATACTACGCAAAGTATCTGTTTCATTAATATTAAATGATTCAGCTCTTGGTCCAAAGGACTAAGAGCTATTTTTACGGATGACTTATCGTCCAATCCGAAAATGATGATTGCCCGGAATTTCTACATAGTAGGATAATCTGGTGGAGAATATATGATAAGGGATACAATGAGAATATTTAAATATGCAACGAAGCAAGATGGATATTCTCAAGGATGCCATTTGACAATATAGAAATGAGGAATTATATGGAGAAATTAAAATTTGAAGAATTAGAAATAAACCCCAGCATTATACGAGCTGTCGAAGCTATGGGGTTTGAGGAAATGTCGCCGATACAAGCGAAAGCAATCCCGATCGTTTTACAGGGAAGGGATATTGTTGGGCAGGCACAGACAGGTACTGGTAAAACAGCAGCCTTTGGTATACCGTTACTTCAGAAGGTGGACGTAAAGAATAAAAGCTTACAAGCAATTGTATTATGTCCGACCAGAGAGCTTGCGATTCAGGTAGCTGACGAGGTACGTAAATTAGCACAATTCATGCATGGAATCAAGGTACTTCCAGTATATGGAGGACAAGAAATCTCAAAGCAGATTCGTTCATTAAAATCCGGTGTACAGATTATTATCGGTACTCCAGGACGAGTTATGGATCATATGCGACGTAAAACAGTGAGGTTTGATAATGTTAACATGGTTATACTGGACGAAGCAGATGAAATGCTGAATATGGGATTTCGAGAGGATATTGAAACGATTCTCAGCCAGGTACCGGAGGAAAGGCAGACGGTTCTGTTTTCAGCAACGATGCCCGGTCCTATCTTAGAGATTGCCCGTACCTATCAGAACAATGCCGAGATGATACGAGTGGTTAAAAAGGAGCTAACCGTTCCAAAAATTGAGCAGTATTATTATGAAGTTAGTCCGAAAAATAAAGAGGATGTTCTTTCAAGACTTCTGGATATGTATAATCCAAAGCTTTCGCTGGTATTTTGTAATACGAAAAAACAAGTGGATGAGCTTACAACTGCATTACAGGGAAGAGGATATTTTGCAGAAGGATTGCATGGTGACCTTAAGCAACAACAGCGAGACCGTGTTATGCATAGCTTTCGTAGCGGAAGAACAGAGATTCTTGTAGCAACCGATGTAGCCGCACGTGGAATTGATGTGGACGATGTAGAGGCAGTATTTAATTATGACGTTCCTCAGGATGATGAATATTATGTACATCGTATCGGACGTACCGGACGTGCCGGACGGGAGGGAAGAGCCTTTACCCTTGTAGTAGGTAGAGAAGTATTTAAGCTAAAAGATATTATGAGATATTGCAAGACGAAGATTAAGGCACAGCCCATCCCTTCAATTAATGATGTCACCGCTGTGAAAGCAGAGAAGGTACTGGATAAGCTGAAATCCATCATTGAGAATGAGGATTTGAGCAAGATGGTTAATCTGATTGAAGAGAGAGTCAATGATGAGGAATATACTTCTCTTGACATAGCAGCTGCTTTTCTGAAGATGTATATAGGAGAGGATCTGGGAAAAGAGGAGGATAGTCTGCTGGAAGACTTCGGAGATACTGGAGCAGAAGCGGGTATGGTTAGACTTTTCATTAACCTTGGTAAGAAGCAAAATGTTAGACCGGGAGATATCCTTGGTGCTATAGCTGGAGAAACCGGTATGCCAGGAAAACTTATTGGATCAATCGATATGTATGATAAGTATACTTTCGTTGAGGTACCAAGAGAATATGCATCCGATGTAATACAGGTCATGAAATCGGCTAAGATAAAAGGAAAAAGCATTAATATAGAACCGGCAAATCGTAAGTAATTAAAAAGGAACAGAAATATATTCAGAATGGGAGTAGTTGCATTAGTTAATTTATTCTACTATGCAATAATTGATATGAAGGATATATATCTGTTCCTTTCTGCTACAATCAGATACGGACTGTGGACTGTACTGTAGTTATATTTGTGTAGAGCTGAGATCATTTCTTGACTTTATACGTAAAGAAGTATATAATAATAATTACTATTATTGAAAGGAGATAGCATATGGCTGTGAATAAGTACAGCAGACAGAGAGAAGCGATAAAGGAGTATCTTGCCCATACCAAAGAGCACCCTACTGCAGATATGGTCTATATGAATATAAGACAGACCTATCCCAATATCAGCTTAGGAACAGTATATCGTAACCTAAACCTGTTGGCGGAACAAGGCGAGATATTAAAAATCAATTGCAAAGACGGCAGTGATCGCTTTGACTGGAATTGTGATCCGCACTATCATTTCTTATGTAAAGGTTGCGGAAGAGTTATGGATATAGAAATGGAATCTATAGATCATATTAATGTAATCGCAGGTGCTAGTTTTCCTGGTAAAATTGAAGGACATGTAACCTTCTTTTATGGTCAATGTCCAGATTGTTGCCAATAGTAGAAAGTAAAGAACAGTTTCAGCTCAGTCGTGCTGAGTTTAGCAGAGAAGGAACAGGAAATATATTTCGATGCAGTTGTAAATACACTGCCATAAGATATATTTCCTGTTCTTATTTTATCAGGTATCCAGGTGATTTTGACTGGGCTTTATGGATAATAAAATAGAAAAATATTCAAAATAGGTATTGACAAAAGAGAGTAAGGAGTGTATTATACATATAACAATAATAGTTACTAATATTGATATGTAATATTAGAACTATAAAAAATTAGGGTGAATAAAAGGAGATCATAGTATGAAAAAGTATGTATGTCAAATATGTGGTTATGTTCATGAAGGTCCGGAGGCTCCAGAAGCATGTCCGATTTGCAAAGCGCCGAGAGAGAAATTTACTGAGAAGTCAGATGAATTATTCTGGGCAGATGAGCATGTTGTAGGTGTGGCTAAAGGCGTTAGTGAAGACATCATCAAGGACTTAAGAGATAATTACATGGGTGAATGTACTGAAGTAGGAATGTACTTAGCTATGGCGAGAGTAGCTCATAGAGAAGGATATCCGGAAATCGGTTTATACTACGAGAAAGCCGCATGGGAAGAAGCTGAACACGCAGCAAAGTTTGCTGAGCTTCTTGGTGAAGTTGTAACAGATAGTACTAAGAAAAATTTGCAAATGAGAGTGGATGCAGAAAATGGTGCATGCATGGGCAAGAAAGATCTCGCAACCAGAGCGAAAGCAGCTAATCTGGATGCAATTCACGATACAGTTCATGAGATGGCAAAGGATGAGGCCAGACATGGTAAAGCCTTTGAAGGTCTCTTGAAAAGATATTTTAGTTAATTACATATTAACATTGCTTACCTCTAAAAGTATATGTAATACTCATTATGTATACTCCCCCTTATATATTGTTCCCAGAAGAAACAGCCCTGTTCCTAAACAGGGCTGTTTCTATGTTTACTTTTCTTACGAAATTGTTTGTAATTCATAGAAGTACCTTGCATACTCTGATACATGCCCTAACTTACCATATAAGTGAATAGTCTTGTCATACGAGCCTCCAATAAAAGCGGTCATTATATTGTTTTCATACAACCTTTTCATACAGGCCTTAAGAACCATTTGAGCATATCCTCTATTATAATAGTCAGAGTGAGTGCATACCCTTTCGATTTCAGCAGTATTGTTTTCATAATCGATGAAGGCTTCACAGCCAGATATATGTTTACCGTCATTATTAACTAACACAAAGTCGAATTTGGCATTATAAATAGGGCTTTGCCTTGTATATTCTTTAATCTGCATATCTATTTCATGACTATAAGATTTTGACCAGGCATTTGTCCTAAGATTAGCTTGTTCCTCATAATTACAATTCTCAAACATGCTTTGGAAGAATACAGACGAATCTTCAATAGTATAATCTTTGTATAAGCTTGTACGAAACACTCGTGTCATCTCAAGGCAATTACTTCTTTTATATCCAGCATCTTCAAGGAATTTAATATATTCTGTATCGGTCTGTAATGCTGATGTAACTAATTTGTCATATTTATTTTCCCATTCTGTTTTAACCCAGTCTAGTAATTCTGGATATAAATATGAATATTGCTCTTTCAAAATTATCGTAAACTCATTATCAAACTCTTCTGAAATTACAAAACCAATAAGATTATGGAAATAATCGAACCATAAATGGGCTGCCTTATTGTAATTATCGGGAAAATGCCTTTTAAAATTCGAAAGATTATATTTCCAGTCAACAATACGTCCAATATGCCAAACAAAAAATTCCTTCTTTAATGAGTTGTACTGAACAATGAATTTACATAAATTCTCGAAGTCGTTACTTTCATAAATGAAATTACGGTGATAAGTCTTCATAGTGTACCTCCAAATAGTTTATTTACACGATAGTATACTATCATTATAAATCTTATGGAAAATAGAAGATATACTAAAAATGATTATAAATTGTTGTGTACACTAAAGCTCACCAAATGTAGGGCATAATAGACTTTTCTATATCTTAAAGAATTCTACCAAATCACTAAGTTTCGTAGCAATTTCTTTGTTGGAGTTCGCATTCTCCAATACAATATCTGTCTTTTGGAAGATGGAGGAGGATTTCTCTGCAATATCAGTAGATCCCTTGGTACCTTCTGTAGTTGCATGGGACACTTCTTCAATGGAACGGCGGATATAGGTAATAGATTCGCTTAATTGAGATGTAGAGTTCATAATCTCAGTTACCATTTCTTCAACCGTACTCGCATCCGTATTATATTGCTCTCCGGTCTGTACAAGTACCTCATAATCCTTAATTACCTTGGAATCAACAAAATCAAGTAATCGTTTGGAGTTTGTGACAATCTCATCCACTGCGGTTGAGATCACATTGGAGATTTCTTCGATTTGGGATACTGCATTCTTTGATGTTGTAGCAAGAGATCCGATTTCGTTCGCAACAACGGCAAAGCCCTTTCCGGCTTCTCCTGCCCGTGCTGATTCAATCGAAGCATTTAAAGCTAGGAGATTTGTCTGGGCAGTCAGCTTTAATATGGTTTGTGTTAAGTTCTTAATCTCGTCGATGGCGGATGCTTTTTCTATGGAGCTACGCAGCTCTTTGTTTGTTGTATTATAGATCTCAACAGCATTTCTTTGTGAGTCAATAGCTACCTTCATCAGATTCTCAGCACGTTCCTTAATTTCTGTGGCAATGCTCTGACCATGGGTTGTTTTATCATATACTCGAAGGATTTCTTCCTCAATGACAGCGGAAGTAGCATTCATTTCTTCAGTAGAAGCAGAGGTTTCCTCCATACCTGCGGATAATTCTTCCGTTGTAGCTGAGATTTCCTCTACATCACGATATACATTGTCTGCTCCTTCTGCCAGTTGCTCGGAAGAAGCTTCGATTTTTTCTGTCACTTCTTTAATGGAAGTTATAATGGAATTAATATGGTCCTGCATACGAATAAAGGAGCGTACAATATCACCCAGTTCATCTTTACGGTTGATACGTTTACTGATGAATTGTATGTTAAAGTTACCATTTTCCAATTCACCAATATCCTTCTTTAGCAATTTGACATTATTTCCAATAAAGTTTCCAATAAAATATGCTACAACAGAACCTAATAGCATAAAGATAAAAGATACGAGAGTAATAGAAGCCATAGAACGATTAACTTCCTTATCGATTACCTCAGAGTAGATACCAACAAACCACATACCGATGGTATTGCCCTTTGCATCCTTGATCGGAGTATAATATGTATCAGCTTTTTTTCCGAGAACTACGGCGGTCCCGACATATGGTTCGGATTTACCAAGCACAACATCAATAACAGCCTCTGATGCTTGGGTGCCCACCTGTCTGGCTCCAGATGAATCCTGTATTGTGGTTGCAATTCTCGTGTCACCGGCGAAGAGTGTTACTAAAGCACCGGTATCCTGAGAAAGCTGATCAATCACTTCATAATTTTCATTTAACAGGGTATCACCTTTATACAGATTATTACCATCTAACCTCCACTCACCGGGATAGTAAGTATCCAAAAGAGTTTGTCCAACAGAAGAATAATTATCCAGTTCGTTTAAGGTTTTATTGCTTACGATGTCAGTAATTTTTCCTCTAAAAAAAAGAGTAATTAAAACAGTAATGCTTACTAATAAAAGATCAAGCGCTAGAGTGATTTTCCATTTGATTTTCATTGTTAAAACCTGCCTTTACATGAATTTAGGTAATCAATTAATAATATACATAATTATGGTAAAATAGTTACTATTATTAATTATTGTAATGACTACATTATAAGACTTTATTTCCAGATATGCAATAAATATATGAAATGAGTATAAAAAGAAAATGCTCCACTGAGTATGGTACGGCTCGAGGCTGGACAGTGGAGCATAATCTAATGATTCCAAGATGGCTATTTTGTTCTTAATACATGCATACAGTACACATAAACATTCTGAATTTTTTTCGCTTCAACTCCGTCTACATAGATAATGGGTTGGGTTTCACTAGGCGTTATATATATTTTAAATATAATACCGTCCTGATTCACCCTCATATTACGAATGTTCTTGTATTGGTAGTCCTTTTTTGGAATACCAATATAGTTAAAAATAATATCATATGTATCCGGGCGTGTGAAGCATAGTAAAATGTCATCCTTGTCATACATTCCGACAATTTCTCTGGCCTCTTCAAAGGTCATATTGGTACATTTGAATTCACCTTCGTTAAATAAGGTATTCATATTGCTGTTATCTAATAGAAGTAAAGGATTTCTGTCTCTTTTATGTTCCATGATAAACGCTCCTTTAATAGGGTATCAGGTAATAGAGTAAATATACCCCGATAGCTTTTGTTAATTCTAGTATATGAAATAGGAAGAGCCGTATTACTTCTACATGGATAAAATATAGGAATATGATTTAATAATATTATATAGGGATAACACTAGAATGGATTCAAGATTCGTCTTTTATTCAATATAAAAGGACTACAGAGGATTGAACTGACATCCCAGTTGTTGGATTATTAGTCTAACAACTGGGGCCGGTTTACTCAGTAGTCCTTTATCATTCATGACACTAGAAGTCTTAAAGTATACGATCTGGTGTATATTTAACTACGAAGGTATTAAATATTATTAACGGTTCTCTTTACGTAGCTTGTATGCAATATTTCATGTGCCTTATGGCTTCCTGGCTTACCAAAGTACTCAGCATAGAGAGTTTTGATTGCAGGATTCTCATGAGACTTTCTGATCTTCATTTCTACATCCTGTTTGTAAAGAGCTTTTGCACGAATATCTCTGATATCGGTAAAGTTTCTTACGGAAGCAGGCTGTTGAGGCTGACCGCCACCATTGACACAACCACCAGGACATCCCATGATTTCAATGAAATGATATTCTGCTTCTCCTGATTTTACGCGCTCAAGAAGTTCTCTTGCATTCGCTAAACCGGAAGCAACCGCAACCTTAATATCTAATCCGGCTACGGAGTAAGTAGCTTCTTTAATGCCTTTTACTCCACGTACCTCTTTGAAGTCAGGACTTGGAAGCTCTTTGCCTGTTAATTCCTCAACTGCTGTACGAAGAGCTGCTTCCATAACACCGCCAGTTGCACCAAAGATAACAGCAGCACCGGTGGACTCTCCTAGAGGATTATCGAACTCTTCATCCGGAAGGGATAAGAAGTTCAGACCTACACGATCAATCATTCTTGCAAGTTCACGGGTGGTAATAGAGATATCTACATCAGGAACACCTGCAGCATCCTGATCCTCTCTGCCGATTTCGAACTTCTTAGCGGTACAAGGCATTACGCTGACCATAACAATTTTCTTCGGATCAAGACCCATCTTCTCAGCATAATATGTCTTGGTAACAGCACCAAACATCTGTTGAGGAGATTTACAGCTTGATAAGTTATCTAACATGTCAGGATAATAGTGCTCACAGTACTTAATCCATCCTGGTGAACAGGAGGTAATTAACGGTAAAGTACCATTATTCTGTATACGATCAATTAATTCGTGTGCTTCTTCCATAATGGTTAAGTCAGCTGAGAAATCAGTATCAAATACTTTATCAAAGCCAAGTCTGCGAAGAGCAGCAACCATCTTACCTTGAACATTGGTTCCGATTGGAAGACCAAATGCTTCTCCAAGTGCAGCACGAACAGCAGGAGCAGTCTGAACTACAACATACTTGTCAGGATCAGCAAGAGCGGCAAATACTTCGTCAGTGTAATCCTTTTCAGCAAGTGCGCCGGTAGGACAAACAGCGATACACTGACCACAGGATACACAGCTGGTCTCACCTAAGCCCATATCAAATGCGCTTGCAATTACAGTATTAAAGCCACGCTCATTTGCTCCTATAACTCCAATACCTTGAATATTTTCACAAATAGCAGAACAACGTCTACATAGAATACATTTGTTGTTGTCACGATACATATGAGCAGCGCTATAATCAATATCATAGGTATTACGAGAGCCATCATATTGTCCTTCGTCTTCTACCTTAAGATCATTACATAGCTTTTGAAGCTCACAGCTTCCACTGCGAACACAGGATAAACATCTTCTGTCATGATCGGATAATATTAACTCTAAAGTTTTTTTACGGGATTCCAATACCTTTGGAGTATTGGTCCAGATTTCCATGCCTTCAGCAATCGGGTACATACAGGATGCTACAAGGCTTTTAGCGCCTTTGACTTCAACAACACAAATACGGCAGGCACCAATCTCATTAATCTCTTTTAAGTAGCAAAGAGTAGGGATATCGATGCTGGCAAGCTTAGCTGCTTCCAAAATTGTGGAACCCTTCGGTGCTTGAATAGGCATACCATTTATTTTTATATTAAACGTTTCCATTACAAACCTCCATCTACGTGCAAATGCACGCGTTTATAAAAATATGAGAAAGTAACTATGTGCTAAGGAATAATTTATTTCTTAGAGATGGCACCAAATTTACATTTCTCCATACAAGCGCCACATTTGATACATTTATCCTGAGCGATGACATGTGCTTCTTTAACCTTACCTGTGATAGCGCCATTCGGACACACTCTTGAACATAAGGTACAGCCCTTACATTTATCAGGATCGATCACGTAGGAAAGAAGGGACTTACATACGCCGGCAGGACATTTTTTATCAACGACATGTGCAATATATTCATCACGGAAGTAACGTAATGTCGACAATACCGGGTTAGGTGCTGTCTGACCAAGACCACAAAGAGCATTTTCCTTAATATAATAGCAAAGCTCTTCTAACCGATCAAGATCCTCCATGGTACCATTGCCACTTGTGATTTTGTCTAACATTTCGTAAAGACGCTTGGTTCCGATACGGCAAGGAGTACATTTACCGCAGGATTCATCGACAGTAAACTGAAGGAAGAATTTTGCAATGTCAACCATACAGTTGTCTTCATCCATAACAATCAAACCACCTGAACCCATCATGGATCCGATGTTGATTAAGTTATCGTAATCAATCGGAATATCATAATGTTCTGCAGGGATACATCCGCCGGAAGGACCACCTGTCTGAGCTGCCTTAAATTTCTTTCCGTTAGGAATACCACCACCGATTTCTTCGATAACCTCACGAAGTGGTGTACCCATAGGAATTTCAACAAGACCAGTATTGTTAATCTTACCACCCAATGCGAATACCTTAGTACCTTTTGATTTCTCGGTACCCATAGAAGCAAACCATTCGGGACCATTTAGGATAATCTGAGGAATGTTTGCATAGGTCTCAACATTGTTAAGGATGGTAGGCTTTTGGAACAGACCCTTCTGCGCAGGGAACGGAGGACGGGGACGAGGCTCACCACGATTACCTTCAATTGAAGTCATAAGCGCGGTTTCTTCACCACATACGAACGCTCCGGCACCAAGTCTTAAGTCAATATCAAAATCAAATCCACTGTTGAAGATGTTCTTACCAAGTAATCCGTATTCTCTTGCCTGATTAATTGCTATCTTCAAACGTTCAACTGCAATAGGATACTCTGCACGAACGTATATATAACCCTGGGATGCGCCGATTGCATAACCTGCAATAGCCATAGCTTCCAGTACTACATGAGGGTCACCCTCTAATACGGAACGATCCATGAAAGCACCCGGATCACCTTCGTCTGCATTACAGCATACATATTTCTGATCCGCATCATTGCCTTTTGCAAGCTTCCACTTTAATCCGGTAGGGAAACCACCGCCGCCACGGCCTCTGAGACCACTGTCTAAGATGGTCTGGATTACCTGATCCGGTGTATACTCGGTTAATACTTTACCGAGTGCTTCATAACCATTGGTTCCGATATATTCATCAATATTCTCGGGATTAATTACACCACAGTTACGAAGAGCAATTCTATGCTGTTTCTTGTAGAAGTCAGTATCATTTAAGGAACGAAGTCCATCCTCAGTAACCATTTCCTTATATACGAGACGGTTAACGATACGACCCTTTAATAAATGCTCAGATACGATTTCCGGAACATCCTCTACGGTTACCATAGAGTAGAAAGTTGCCTCCGGATAAATTATAACAATCGGTCCTAATGCACAAAGTCCATGACATCCTGTTTGTACAACTGCTACTTCATCCTTAAGACCGTTTTTCTTAATTTCTGATTGCAGTGCTTCAATAATTTTGGTACTTCCTGAAGAAGTACATCCGGTACCACCGCAGACCAATACGTGTGAACGATACATAATGTGTCCTCCTTCGAACTAGCCGAGTACTTCGGCAATCGTATATTTTTGTACTACCTGACCGCGAATTAGATGTTGTTCAACAACTTCAAGGGCTTTCTCAGGAGTCATTTTAACATAAGTCACTTTATCTTTGCCGGGTTCTAATACTTCTACGATCCAGGAATGAAAGGTAAATATTTTTCGCACTAATTTATCAGAAGATTAAGGCTAGTAAGATGATATTGTGATAAACTAAAAGAAAAGTTTTTCACAAAGGAGTATTTTACTAATGAAAAGAGCTGAGAAAAGACAGTTAAAAAAATCCGAGGGTAATCCTCTAGTTGAACTTTTGAAAGTGCAGAAACATTTTTATAGTAATCTTTGGAATGATTTTGCTGCGGTTCATGACCCGAGACATTCTAGTTATATCGATTATACATGTGATGTCATGCTGGCAATGCCTCTGATGAAAAATATTTGCGATATACGAAGCATGCAAGAAATGACCGAAACATTTAACACGGAAGATTGTATTGCGAATGCAGCGCTTATTACGGAGAAAAAGGAGCTATCAGAGCTACCGCATTATGTTACAGTAAATGATTTTTTAAGCCGTCTTAATCCGGATGAGCTCTCTAACATACGATCGAAAATGATAAAGGCTCTCATACGAAAAAGAAGCTTTGAAAAAGCACGATTCCTGGGACAACACTGGCTTGTCATCGTAGATGCGACTCAACTCTATACTTTTAATAATAAGAATGATGACCAATGTCTTACGAGAACATTTACGAATAAAGAGACTGGCGAAAAAACAACCCAATACTATCATAGCGTTTTGGAAGCGAAGATAGTGCTTGGCGATGATCTCGTTGTCAGTATTGCTAGTGAGTTTATTGAGAATGACGGGGAAGATACCAAAAAACAGAAGAAAATGAGTGTTGAAGAGATTAAGCAGGACTGTGAGACAAAGGCATTTGAGCGACTTGCTACAAAGCTCAAGAAAGCGTTTCCACGCCTGCCAATCTGTATCATGGGTGACAGTCTGTATGCCAGTGAAAAGGTGTTTCAAATCTGTGATGATAATCAGTGGAAATATCTTATTCGATTTAAAGATGGGAGTATTCCATCGGTAGCCACGGAATTCCATATATTAAAAGAACGCGAGGTTCAAAATCAGAGAGATGGTGCGCGATGGGTTAACGGAATCGGTTACAACAAGCGCATGGTAAATGTAATGGAGTTCATATTTCAAAAAGCAAAGAAACAATTGCGATTTCAATGGATTACAAACATTGAGATAACGAAGAAAAAGGTATTGGAGTTTACAGCAACAGGAAGAAAACGCTGGATGATAGAAAATGAAGGATTTAATATCCAGAAGAATTACAGGTATGAAATAACCCACGCCAATAGTAAGAATTATAATGCGATGAAAAATCACTACCTGATAACTCAGATAGCAGATATTATCCTGCAACTATATGAAAAAGCAATACCAATCATCAAGGAACTAAAGAAAAGCATAAAAAATATATCTTCTGATTTGTTAGCAAGCTTTGGACGGCAACTAACAAGAGAAGATATATCCTATACAGAGAAACGCACTTCGTTAAGCATTTCTTGATAGGAACAGTATACCAAAGGAAGTGATAACTGAAAAGAGTAAATTTCAAAAAGAATAGAAATCCACAAAAAAAATGAGCATAGAGAAGTGCGAGTATACGATGTGGATAACTTACCTGAGAAATGACAAAACAGAGGATAGATTTCCACAATTGATGTTTTGGGCGATAACAGGAGAACTTAACGATGTTTACCTTTCAGTTCTGTCTACGATCGGCTCATATTGACATAAACCGATACATCCGGTCTGTGTTACTGCTACATTAGTAAGGCTTTTTGCCTGAACTGCTTCGGCAAGTGCGTTAAGAACGGGTCTTGCACCACTTGCGATACCGCAGGTCGCCATTCCTACTATAACGCGGGTCTGATCGCTACTTTCACTACGAAGTCCAATCTGGCCCTGCATCTTTTCTCTGATTGCCTTAAGCTCTTCTAGAGATTTCATGCTAATCCTCCTTAATAAAATAAAACTTTTTGTTACACTTCAGTTAAGGAGGATTTCCCTCCTTAATAAAATAAAACTTTTTGTTACACTTCAGTTAAGGAGGATTTCCCTCCTTAATAAAATAAAACTTTTTGTTACGTTCCTATCACTAAATGTGATATCCGTTGTCCGTGTCATGCTGATTTTCGAGCAGATACTCTTTGATATATGCGGATACTTCCGGGGTATTAAACGGAATGCCACCCAGAATATCCCGAAATTCACGTGTGTCTAAGGTGAATTGCTTATCGTCGAACTCATACCGATATACGAAGTCAATCTGCGTATTCAAAGTAATCAGTGTGTGAATGGTACTGCTCATGTCACCTAAAGGCATGCGGTCTATATGGGATAACCCAAATACAGCAACGACTGTTGTGCCAACTCCGGGTGTTGATTCAATCTTAAAGCTGCCGCCAGAGCAGATTGCTGCCATCTTAAAAAATGGAACCCCAAGGCCGATCCCCCTGGTTGTGCGGGTTGTAAAGAACGGGTCTTCGACTTTATGTAGCTGTTCCTCAGTCATCCCGCAACCATTATCGGTTATGGTTATTGTAAGTGTATCCAAGTCTCTCTGTATCTGAACTGATATCTCAATCAGAGTTGCGTTTGCCCTGATGGAATTGTTTGCTACATCCAATACATTAAGAGAAATTTCAGTCATCATATTATTCGTATTTTGCTAAAATGCCTTCAAGATCGTCTACAGTTAATTTACCGTAAACATCTTCATTGATAGTTAATACAGGAGCAAGACCGCAGGCACCAATACAGCGGCAGGACTCTAATGAAAACTTGCCATCTGCAGTACAGCCACCATCTTTCACTCCGAGCATGTCCTGAAGCTTATCGAATATATCTCCGGAACCTTTTACATAGCAAGCGGTTCCCAGGCATACAGATATATTATATTTGCCCTTAGGACTAAGAGAAAATTGTGAGTAAAATGTTACGATACCGTATATTTTTTCTAACGGTACATTCATTTCATTGGAAATAATGGACTGTACTTCTATTGGAAGGTAGCCGTATATTTCCTGTGCTTTTTGCAATACAGGCATCAGAGCACCTTTGTCATCTTTATGATCCGCTATGACTTTTAAAAGTGCAGCTTCCTGCTCTTTTGTTCCTGCAAAGGGGATTGTGTTAATTTGCGATCCCATTATTAAACCTCCTTGAATAAAATTGTGTCGCCACAAGCACTGACATTATATCATAAGTATGTTAAAAAATCTACAAAAATAATTAACAACAATCAGTATTATATTAAGAATCAATCTATGCATAATGTATAGTCTCAATTGTTATTTTTTTCAATTTTGACGAATGGTTAAGAAAGGGTTTCAGTGATAATGATTCCCCGATTGTAATTAGTCATAAATTGTATTATAATAAAAGTGCTTTATCAATTTTTAAACTGAATATAAGAATTCTTTAAAATATTATAGCAAAACGATGGAAGTATAAATCAGAAAGTACAAAATGAGGAAGGTGTCATAATGGAAGAAAAAGAGATACAGCAGTTAGAAACGTTGTTTGCAGCCGTCCCGGGTGGAATGGCGAATATTGTATTTGATGATATGCTGACAATTTTGTTTGCAACAGATACATTTTACTCCCTAATAAAAAGTGTTAGCGAAAAATCGGTTTCTAAAGCACCGACAGCACTTCTGAAAATCGTGTATTCCGCGGACATTATTTATGTCAACCATCAGCTTGCGGCACAAAAAAGCCGGAAGGATAACATGCTGAGTTTGCATTTCCGTACGTTACAGCAAGACGGGAGCTTTAAGTGGGTAATGATTACTGGAAATAAAACGAACCAAACACACCAGTCTGGATCTAAGGTTTATCCGATCTATTCCTGTATTGCAATGGACATTACTGATATCATGGTAAAATATAAGAAGCTGGAACAGACCAATGATTATCATCGTACAATAACTGAGCTTTCCAAAGATTTGTATTTTGAATACGAAATAGCGACAGATACGCTATCTTTTTCAGAGTTATTCCATGAAATATTCGGAAAGGATTCGCTAATAACAGGTTTCCGGAGTAAACTTGAAAAAACAAAGATGATACATGAAGAGGAACGCCCGGCGGTAGTTGGTATTTTCAATAGTATGATGAGCGGGAAGAAGCAGGTAAGATTTGAATTTCGGCTTATTACCAAGGAAGGGAATCCAGTTTGGTATATCTGCTATGCGTCCATTATCTTCGATGAATATCGCAATCCCTTTAAGGTAGTCGGGAAATTATCTGTGAAGAATTTCAAGAGCAAAGAGCCTGAGAAACCTGCTTATATACCTCAGTATGATTCCCTGACGAATGTATATACCAAGGAATCAGCGGAGTATCTGATAGCAGAAGCGGCATCCAACCTGGAGCCGGATTCACTATCAGCCTTATTGCTTATTGACATCAGAAACTATAAGAATATTAATGAGATAAGAAGGTCTATTAACGGTGAGAATATTTTAACTACCGTTGGAAATATACTGAAAACACGCTTCCGCTCCTCGGATATTATTGGTAGAGTGGGCATCAGTGAGTTCGTGGTTTATATTAAAGACATATGGTCCGACAAGAATGTATATGATAAGGCAGAACAGATCTGTGATGCAATTGACTTGATATACTCCTATGGACATACGAAAAACGGATTGTCTGTGAGCATCGGTATTGCACTCCAAAGAGGGGAGCAGGAATACCAGACCTTATATACCAATGCCAATACTGCACTGGTTTTAGCGAAAAAGACCAACGGCAGTTCATTCGAGGTGTTTAGTGGAGCAATTATATAATAAGGTTAGGGTGTTAGTGACGGAACAGCATACTCTTGACTAATCGAACAACAAGGAAAAGGAATAAAGCAGCAAATTATTATTTTGGAGGGTTTTATGACAATTAATGATGTGAAGGAAACATTAGGAGCAAGATATGTAATCGGAGAAGAATGGAAGGATAAAGAAGTTCATACTGCCTGCGGTTCTGATATGATGAGTGATGTACTTGCATTTATGAAAGACCAGTCTGTTTTATTAACCGGATTATGTAATCTTCAGGTAATCCGGACCTGTGAGATGATGGATATCATCTGTGTCGTATTTGTCAGAGGTAAGCTACCGGATGAAGCAATGATAGAGATGGCGAAGGAGAAAGAGATTGCCATACTCTCTACAGGCCACAGAATGTTCTCGGCATGTGGAATGCTTTATGAAAAAGGGTTACGGGGAGGTCCAACCTATAATGAGTGATGCTATCCGAATGACATATGAAGTACCTGCAGATGATTTTACAAGGGCTGGAGAAGCCTCCAGTAATGTTAAGAGTAAGCTGAAAAAAATGGGAGTAGATCCTGAGATTATCCGTAAAGTAGCGATTGCCATGTATGAAGGGGAGATCAATATGGTGATTCATGCTTCAGGAGGTACCATAGAGGTAATTGTTTCCCCCGAGGAAATTCTCATGATATTAAAGGATCAGGGTCCGGGGATTGAGAATATTGATTTGGCTATGCAAGCGGGTTATTCTACGGCCCCGGATAATATTAGAAATCTGGGATTTGGAGCCGGAATGGGGTTGCCAAATATGAAGAAGTATTCCGATGAGTTGAAGATAGAAAGTGTACTTGGAGTGGGTACTACGGTAACCATGAAGGTAAAAATGATTTAAATAATAGTGTGTGTAATCTCATAGATATTCTGCTATACCATACGAAACTGTGAGAAGAGGCGAGGGATACCCTTCTAGGTTGAGGTTGATTCAAAGGCGGATTAATCGGTATGACAGAAATAGAAATAGGGGGTATGATCATGGGCAAGTTTTATACATCGGTTCGATTAAAGGAAGACTTATGTATGGGGTGCATCAATTGTATTAAACGGTGCCCCACACAGGCCATCAGGGTTCGTAACCAGAAAGCAGTCATCACTAAAGAATTCTGCATTGATTGTGGTGAATGCATTCGAATCTGTCCGCACCATGCGAAAGAAGCTACATATGATACCCCGGATATTATGAAGAACTATGAATATACCATAGCGTTACCAGCACCATCCCTTTATGGACAGTTCAACCATCTTGAAGATGTGAATATTGTTCTGACAGCCTTAAAGAGAATGGGCTTTGATGATGTATATGAGGTAAGCGGAGCAGCTGAGATGGTATCTGAGCTTTCCAGAGAATATGTTAGGGAGCATCAGGAGAAGTGGCCGTTGATCAGTACGGCCTGTCCATCCGTTGTTCGGCTTATTCAGGTACGTTTCCCTAATCTGATTGAACATTTACTCCCAATTATTGCTCCGGTTGATATGGCAGCCTCGGAGGCTGTGAAGATGGCTATGAAGAAAACAGGCCTGCCGAGGGAAAAGATTGGGGTTATTTTTATATCTCCATGCCCGGCGAAAATGACAGCAGTGAAGTCTCCGATTGGAATTGAAAAGAGTGAGATTGATGGAGTGCTTGCTATAAAAGAAGTCTATCCTATATTATTGCCCCTTATGAAGCAATGTATCGATGATGTGGAAGAGCTGGGGATCTCAGGACGGATCGGAATTGGATGGGGAAGCACTGGAGGAGAAGCAGGAAGCTTATTAACCGATAACTATCTGGCAGCGGACGGCATAGAAAATGTTATTAAGGTATTGGAGGACTTGGAGGATCAGAAGTTTGACCGTTTGGAATTTATAGAGCTAAATGCCTGTGCGGGAGGTTGTGTAGGAGGAGTGTTAACGGTAGAGAATCCCTATCTGGCCAAAGTAAAATTACAGCGTCTGAGAAAATATCTTCCGGTATCCTGTTCGCATCTGGTTAGTAACAATACAAATGGTTATTGGACGAATGATGTAAATTATGAGCCCGTATTCAAGCTGGGAAATGATATGAAGGAAAGTATCGCGAATATGTCTCGAGTGGAGGAGCTCTGCGAGAAGTTCCCACGACTGGATTGCGGCTCCTGTGGAGCACCGACATGCAAGGCGCTGGCAGAAGATATTGTACGTGGGGTTGCTAATGAAAAGGATTGTATTCACATTCTGAGGGATTACATCCACAGATTATCGGATGAATTATCAAGGCTGGATACAAAAAAATAGTGGAATAGATGGGAGTTATCATGAAGGTAAAAGAACTTGTTATGGAAGGAAGCTTTAATGTAGTTAATGAAGGAGACGATCTGGACAGGGAAATTTCAGGGATTTACTGTTGTGATCTATTGAGTATCGCAATGGGTAAAATGCCGGCGGGTTCTGCATGGGTTACCGTTATGGGTAATGTTAATACACTGGCAGTTTCAACCTTAGCAGATGCTGCATGTATTGTTCTAGCAGAAGGATGTACGCTGGATGATCAAGCTGTTATGAAAGCAAAGGAACAGGGTATCACTGTTATGGCAACCGAACTTCCTGTATTCGAGGCTGCCTTAATGATATCCCGGAAGCTTCATGATTAAGCTTTCCTATGATTTGCATATCCATTCCTGCCTGTCTCCCTGTGGTGATGATGATATGACTCCTTCTAATATCGTGGGTATGTCAGCATTAAAAACACTGGATATTATTGCAGTTACCGATCATAATTCGTCTAAGAATTGTCCGGCAGTATGTAAGCTTGCCGAACAATACAATATTATAGCGCTTCCTGGAATGGAGCTTACTACTATGGAGGAAGTGCATGTTTTATGCTTGTTTGCAGAGCTTTTTGATGCCCTGCGTTTTAACGAATATGTATCCAGTCAGATTATGAAAATACCCAATGATGCTTCCATATTCGGAAAACAGGAAATTTATGACGAGAATGACAATATCATTGGAACAGAGCCGTATCTGCTAATTAATGCAACGAACATTTCCTTTGATGATATAAGCAGATTAATGAATGAATATCGAGGGGTTTATATTCCTGCCCATATTGATAAAAATTCTAATAGCCTGTTATCCAATCTGGGTTTTATACCACCGGAAGCGGATTTTCCTACGGCGGAGCTGGCTGATTTACAGCACCTGGATGCAATTAGCAGGAAGAATCCATATCTAATGAGTTGTAATATCATAACTAATTCGGATGCGCATATGCTGGGGAATATCAATGAGCCCGAGCATTTTCTTGAATGTTCGGAAAGAAGCAGGGAAGCGGTAATCAGTGCAATAAGAAAAAGATGCCCTTAATTCTTGTAATATCCGAATCATGTGTTATAATAATCAAGATAATTGAGTTTCCTTTTTTAGTGAATCGTAATATGGAACTATAATTTATGACAGTAGAAGGTTCGCATAGAGTACTTTCCATTATATTATTGTATTAGAGAATAATAGGGTATGTTATAAGTTAATAATTTAATAAATATAGACAAAGGAGTTTATACGTTATGGATTTGATTGATATCAGAGAGCTGTATCGCAATAAAGATCAGTATATTGGTAAAGAAGTGCAGGTTGGAGGCTGGGTTCGCAGTATCAGAGATTCGAAAACCTTCGGTTTTATCGTTGTAAATGACGGAACATATTTTGAAACGCTTCAGATTGTATATCATGATGCACTTGAGAATTTTGCCGCTATTTCCAAACTGAATGTGGGTTCCGCTATTATCGTAAAAGGGAAGCTGGTAGCCACACCCGAAGCAAAGCAGCCCTTTGAAATTCAGGCCAAGGAAGTACAGATTGAAGGTACCTCCACATCGGATTATCCTCTCCAGAAAAAGAGACATACCTTAGAGTATTTAAGAACCATGACACACCTTAGACCAAGAACGAATACATTCCAAGCGGTATTTCGAGTACGTTCCTTGATCGCTTATGCGATTCATCAGTATTTCCAAGAGCGTGATTTCGTATATGTACACACACCTATCATTACAGGAAGCGACTGTGAGGGTGCTGGTGAAATGTTCCGTGTTACCACCTTGGATTTAAATAATCTTCCTTTGACAAAAGAAGGAAAGGTGGATACCACTCAGGATTTCTTCGGAAAGGAAACCAATCTGACAGTAAGCGGACAATTAAACGGTGAAACTTACGCAATGGCCTTCAAGAACATCTATACCTTCGGCCCAACCTTCCGTGCAGAGAATTCCAATACGACTCGCCATGCAGCAGAGTTCTGGATGATAGAGCCGGAGATTGCCTTTGCAGATTTAAAGGATGATATGGCACTAGCAGAAGGAATGCTAAAATATATTATTAACTATGTTCTGGAGCATGCACCGGAGGAAATGAAGTTCTTCAACCAGTTTATTGATCAAGGTCTTTTAGAACGTTTACAAGTGGTTGCAAACTCTGAGTTTGGACATGTTACTTATACAGAAGCAATAGAGATATTAGAGAAAAACAACGATAATTTTGATTATAAGGTATCATGGGGTTGTGATCTCCAGACGGAGCATGAGCGCTATCTTACCGAGCAGGTTTTTAAAAAGCCTGTCTTCGTAACCGATTATCCGAAGGAAATCAAAGCCTTTTATATGAAGCTGAATGAGGATAATAAAACAGTAGCGGCAATGGACTTATTAGTACCCGGAATAGGAGAGATCATCGGAGGAAGCCAAAGAGAAGATGATTATGACAAGCTGTTAAAGAGAATGGAAGAGTTGGGCCTGAAGAAAGAGGACTATGATTTCTACCTTGATCTTAGAAAATATGGTTCCGCAAGACATGCCGGTTTTGGACTTGGCTTTGAACGCTGCGTAATGTATCTGACCGGAATGGGTAACATCAGAGATGTAGTTCCGTTCCCAAGAACGGTTAATAACTGCGATCTGTAATTGTTAAAATGTTAAATAAAATTATAAGTAAATGAATAAAGGGGTCTGTTCCTAAGAATGTGAGTAATCACATCATCCGGAACAGACCCCTTTTAAACATAATAGAAAAAAGCATTATTACTTGATGGATAGTCGTCTAGGAGGACGATTTATTTCTATTATTTATAATCATCGTTTTTAAATACGATGTGCTTTACCTTGTCTAAGGCCATTAACAAGAGAGTGCCTAAAATCCCAGCTGAAACGATCTGACCAGCTCCCACAGAAAGCATCATTAAGTAAATAGGTTGCGCTTCGCCATATGCATAACGTAGGACAAATGGTACTACAATGGCATTTGCGATAATGGGGGGAATGGGAACCATATACTTTTTATTTCGTAACTGATAGGAAAGAACGGCAGCAATCAAGGTTGCCAAAGAGCCGAAGATCATATCCAATGCATCCGCTCCGGTAATCACTGCGCTTAAGAAGCATCCGATCGTAACGCCTGGTATAGCGGCCGGAGTAAAATAGGGCAGAATGGTTAATGCCTCAGCGATACGAAACTGTACTGGACCGAAGCTTGAAAATGAAAAGATCAGTACCAACACAGTATACAGAGCAGCAATAATCGCCGCTTGCGTGATAAATAGTGTTTTTTTGTTATTCATTTTTATTCTCCTTTAGTTTTGTTTTACGTGTGGAAGGTCTCGAACACACGGTGTTTTTGCCAAAAGCTCTGATTGATATGGCTTTAAGACTTTACTAGTATAACATGTACATGGAGGTTGTCAAGCGATTCTGTAAGTTGAATTTAGGTGAGTCAATATACCTATTTTTAACAAATGATTTGAAAAACATAACCACACATAATATAATAAATAGTAATAGGATAAGCAGTACTTAATATACTGATGCTAGTTGATCTTGAATAGAAAATTTTAGCACAAAGGAGAAATGTCAGAAATGAAAATAGGACCGCAGGTATATGTTAGGGGTAGCATTGAGGCAGCTCAACGGTATTGTGATGCTTTTGGAGCCAAAATTGGTTTGAACTTTAAGACACCGGAGAATACTTATGCACATTGTGAGCTTATGGTGGATGACAAGCTGTTTATGGCGATAAGTGAAGCACCGGATGACTGTGAAAGAACAGAAGGAAAAGCATGGCAGACAACGGCTTTTAATGTGTATGAAATGGGTAGTGAGGAAGCTGTTCGTCATGCATATGAGGTTTTAAGTGATGGCGGAACGGTTATTAATCCCCTGGGACCGTGTGATTGGAATGCATATTGTGCGGATGTTGTAGATAAGTATGGTGTATTTTGGTGGATTGCAATTTAAGTAACTCGTAATTTATTAAGGGGACTGTTACATAATGCATTAATCGGGATTATGGTAAGCTATAATCCCGGCTAATGCATTATGTAACAGTCCCCTTGTGATAATAGTAGTCGTGGAAGAGAGTGTGGAGGAAGAAATATGGGTATGAAGAAGGGAAACAAATTATACGTCAGAATTGATTACAGGACGGATAGAGACTTTACCGAACAGGACTTTCAGGAACATCTGGCTTACGTGGAGAGTGTCGCCTGCGAACGGTACTTAGTTGGAGGCGGATTTTCAAATACAGATGGTGGAATGCTGCTTTTTGAAGCCCAGAGTTATGAAGAGGCAGAGCAAATTGTTCAGAACGACCCGCTTATTCAAAGAGGGATATACCGATATGAACTTTATGTATGGGATTTAGTGGTTTTGTCAAAAAATATTGAGGATTAGCGGGCTGATTGGATTGACAAAAGTTAGTGAGAATAGTAAAATGAAGTATGTGATAACACGAATATAAGAGGTGAATGCGATCCGGTACACTTGATATTACATAATCGGTAATATAAGTGCGAGCGTGGAAAAGTTAAATAAAATCATAACTTAATAAGAAAAGAAGACTGTTTTCTGAACAGTATTATTTTCTTTACTCAAATTATGGTTTTTATTTAATATTCCACACTAATAATTCAAGTTATAACAAGCTGTGGAATGTTCCACAGCTTTTTTTATCCGAAAATTTCATTCGTGTTATCACAAATACATTCATAAATAGGAGATTATAAAATGTTAAAAAAATTATTTGAATATGTATCAAACAAACCTGAAATCTATGCACCAAGTACATCAAAATTCTGGGATGACGAGCATATATCAAAGGGAATGCTCCAGGCCCACCTTGATCCGGAATGGGATGCTGCGACACGAAATCACAATTTTATTACAAAGTCAGTGGAATGGATTGCAAGTATAGCTGATCCGAACCAGTATCCGGATTTATTAGACCTTGGATGTGGACCGGGATTGTACGCAGAGAGGTTTTACAACAAGGGATATCGAGTGACTGGTATAGACTATTCAAGACGTTCCATTGATTATGCCATAAACAATGGAAAAGTCAATGGCAGCAGAATTACATACTTATATCAGAACTACCTTGATATCACATACCGGGAAGAATTCGATGTAATTACACTCATTTATTGTGATTTTAGTGTATTGTCCAGCCAGGATCGCGCCAGGTTATTGAAGAGCATTTACCGGGCTCTAAAACCAGGTGGCATATTCATTCTGGATTCCTTCACGCCGAATCAGTATAAGGACAGAGAGGAGACAAAAGACTGGTATTATAGTGAGAGCGGCTTTTGGAGAGAGTGTGCACATATTTGCTTAAATTCGTTTTACAAATATGATGATCAAAGGACCATGCTTAATCAGACCGTAGTTATTACTGAGGATTCCATAGAATGCTATAATATCTGGGATCATACATATACCAGGGAAGAGCTGGAGGAAGAGCTGATTAAAACAGGGTTTGCCACCGTCGATTTCTACGGGGATGTAGCAGGAGCTGAATATCAACCGGACGGAAGCTTGATGTGTGCCGTAGCGAAAAAGAATGGTGAAGTATAAGCTAGAATAGGATATATCAATATCAATGTAATAACGTATTTAATAGGAAATAGTCCAAATCTATTTGTAAAAGAATAATTACCAACTGTCCATAGTAATCTTGCCGGTTCAAGGTTACTATGGATTTTTAAGTTATAACACTTATATCATAGTTTTTGATATGGCTTGTTGCAAAATGAATGAAAGCAAATTATTTAAGGTTATGAAAGTAAATATAGTAATGTTTCCTGATTTATTATTAAAAAACAAGGGAATAAAATATAGTATATAATTCTTATAATAATATAATACCGAACATAATTTGAATAGAAACGAAGCATAATAACATGTAAATTGGTTTATATTATAATTTAACACAAAATAATTTTATTTTAGTACTTGACAAAATGTAAGGAAGAGGATATTATAATCATATCAGTAATGATTACTATTATTAAAATAACAATAAATTAAGGAGGTTATAGATTATGTCATTAGTAGGAAAACAAGTATTACCATTTAAAGCACAGGCATATCAGAACGGAAAGTTTCTTGAGGTAACAGAGGAGAATTTTAAAGGAAAGTGGAGTGTGGTATGCTTTTACCCGGCAGATTTCACCTTTGTTTGCCCGACAGAATTAGAAGACTTACAGAACAATTATGAAGCATTGAAGGCGCTTGGAGCAGAAGTATACTCCGTATCCACCGATACACATTATACTCATAAGGCATGGCATGACAGCTCTGCTGCCATCGGGAAATTAACATATATTATGATTGGTGATCCATCTCATACACTTTCTCGTAACTTTGATGTACTAATTGAAGAAGACGGACTTGCAGATCGAGGTACTTTCATTATCGATCCCGATGGAGTAATTCAGTCTGTTGAAATCAACGCTGGTAATATCGGGCGTGATGCAGATATTTTGGTAAACAAGATTAAGGCAGCCCAGTATGTTAGAAATAATCCTGGTGAAGTATGCCCGGCAAAATGGAAAGAAGGAGCTGCAACTCTGAAGCCGAGTTTGGATCTTGTAGGAAAGATATAGGAACCGAGTTATGATACTGGATACTGAGATTAAAGAACGACTGTTTGAATATCTTAAGCTATTAGAGGATGAGGTTCTGATAAAGGTTAGTACGGGATCCGATCCAATATCGAAGGAAATGGCAGATCTAATCAATGAATTAGCTGCCATATCTTCGAAGATTAAGATAGAACAGGCGGTATTATCCAGAACACCGAGCTTTAGTATTAATCGAATCGGTGAGGATACCGGAGTAGCTTTTGCAGGAGTTCCTCTGGGACATGAGTTTACTTCCTTGGTACTTGCGTTGTTACAAGTAAGTGGAAGACCACCAAAGGTTGATCAGAATTTAATCGATCAGATAAAGAATATCAAGGGATCATACCATTTTGAGACCTATATTAGCCTATCCTGTCACAATTGTCCTGAGGTGGTTCAGGCACTTAATTTGATGAGTGTTTTAAATCCGGGAATTACTCATACTATGATTGATGGAGCTGCTTTCAAAGAGGAAGTGGAGAGCAAGAACATTATGGCCGTACCAACGGTATATCTTAATGGAGAAAGCTTTGCCAGTGGAAGAATGACACTGGATGAGATACTTTCCAAGATGGGCAGTACTCCGGATACATCGGAGTTCGAGAACAAAGAGCCTTATGATGTCTTGGTGGTCGGAGGTGGTCCGGCCGGCAGCAGCGCAGCAATCTATACAGCTCGTAAAGGAATTCGTACCGGATTAGTAGCAGAACGATTTGGCGGACAGGTAAGAGATACATTAGGAATAGAGAACCTAATTAGCGTCAAGTATATTGAAGGACCTAAGCTGGCAGATAATTTAGAAGCTCATGTAAGAAGCTATCCTGTTGATATTATGACTGCCCAACGGGTAGAAAGCATAGCGAAAAAGGATTTAATTGAAGTTACCTTATCGAATGGTGCTGTCCTAAAGAGCAAGACAGTGATCCTTTCTACTGGTGCCCGCTGGCGTAATACCGGGGTACCGGGAGAAGCAGAACTTAAGAATAAAGGAGTTGCTTATTGCCCGCATTGTGATGGACCTCTCTTTCAAGGAAAGGACATTGCAGTTATTGGAGGAGGTAATTCCGGTATTGAGGCTGCTATTGATCTGGCAGGAATAGTTAAGCATGTAACCGTTCTGGAATTTATGCCGGAGCTCAAGGCGGATGCGGTATTGCAAAAACGCCTTTACAGTCTGCCCAATGTTACTGTATTGAAGAATGTTCAGCTAACAGAGATTACTGGTTCCGATAAAGTGGATGGTTTAAACTATCTCAATCGTGAAACTGGCGAAGAACAGCATATTAATCTACAAGGAGTGTTTGTCCAAATAGGCCTTGTGCCGAACACGGACTGGTTGGATGGCACCCTTGAACGAAACCGCTTTGGTGAAATAATTGTAGATGATCATAATGCAACCAGCATCCCCGGGGTATTTGCAGCAGGTGACTGCACCAATAGTCCATATAAGCAAATTATTATTTCCATGGGCTCCGGTGCGAATGCAGCATTAAGTGCATTTGATTATTTAATCAGAAGTGAAGTGTAAAGTTTTTATCCCCCTTATAATATATATAAAGTTATACCTCCCCTTATTATTATATAAAAAAAGAGGCTGTTGCATAATACATTTGCAGGGAATATGACTTACCATAATGCACTGTCGGAAGAACAGATTGCTGTATTTTGTGTGAATCATGCGATTATTTATATTCGCATGAGACATACAAAATCATCAATATGTACTTCCTTCTGTGTGTGAGGTAAGTCATATTCCCTGCATGTATATTGTGCAACAGCCCCTTTTTTTATCAACATTTATTTTAATGCATCTGTAAGTAAATCCATTGAGAAGAGAAGAAAATGCCAATTAATATTATTACCACGGTTCTGGTATGAATCACTTTGCTTACTGTTTTCATAAAGAAATAACTTTTCCAAAGGACCGAGTATATTACCCATCATAAAATGTAGCTTCTTGAATATAAATATACTAGGACAAGTATATTTATAAGGAGGTTATTATGAGCATCAGGTATAAGAAGCTAATATCCGTAATAATATCTCTGGCTCTGATGTTATCGTCTCTTTCCACTAATTTGTCAATGGTACAATTGGCTAAAGCGGAAGGTGGAGCCACGGAAGCAACTATCCATGACGGGCTGGAGACAGTCACCGGAGCCGGCTTTAGGCAGGTAGAAGACCCGATTACTTCGGATATGATATCACCCGGAGTAGCTACGATTGACCAGATCTACCAGGTGGAAACCGATTCATCCATTACTGTAATCGGACAGGTAACCTATCTCTATGGTAATAACGGAACTCCTAATACAGCCTTAATTCAGGATGTAATTGATGGTGAGATAATTGGAGTTCAGATCTACGATAAAAATAATATTACCCAGTACGTAGTTGGAGATATTATTGAAGTCACTGGTAAGGTTGGAGAATATGGCGGCGTAAGACAGCTTTCCGGTGTATCAAAGATAACCTCCGTTGCTAAAAAAGAAGCATTCCCTCCTCAGGAGCTTACCATAGCACAGCTCCTGCAGGATGGGGAGAAATATATATCAGAGTATATCACGATTAAGAATGTCCGATTGGGGACCTATGGTAGTAATACCACGATACAGGATTCAACCGGAACGATTAATATCTATAGTGCGGCATCATATCCAGAGGGAATAAAGGCTGGTGATCAGGCGGATATTGTTGCAGCATTCTCCAAGTATTATGAAACCTATCAGCTAAGAAACGGATCCAAGGCAGATTACACCCTTTTAGGGAATTCAACACCACCAGATGAGGATGAGGTAGATCCTTCTGTTGTTATGACCTTAGCGTCCTTTGCCGGAACAACATTAATCACATCACCAGTGGTGTATGGTGATCTTGATGCACCCAATGACGGGAAGAATACAAGCGTCTGCCTTACTCATTCCTCAGGTAATCCTCCGAAGGTAACAGATACCTCCATGGGTTATGTCGGTAATAAGGAAGGAGATTACTATCAAATACAGCTTAGTACCTCAGGATATGGGAATATCAACGTAAGCTATAAGATGAGAGGCTCCAATACCGGACCAAAGAATTTTAAGTTGCTCTATAGCTTGGATGGGGTACAATTTACCCAGGCAGGCGCTGAAGTATATAGTATTGCTGCTGCCAGTACCTGGCAGTCCTATACGGTTACATTACCCAAAGAGGTGTATAAAGCAGCCACACTGTTCCTTCGAATCCAGGTAGCGGATAATGTCTCGGTGAATAATAAGACCATTGGGTCCGGGGGTACCAACTATATTCAGGAGGTAAAGATAACGGGTAATCCCTTAAAGTCCTCAGATATTGCAGGAACTCCACAGATCCTTCCAGATACGGATGTAGTGACAATGGGGCAGGAGATTACGATGGTAACCGCTACGGAAGGTGCAGAAATCTATTATTGTGTAAATGATGGAGAATATACCTTATATCAATCAGAAGATAAGCCAATCATTCAAAGCTTTCCCTATAAGGTAACCGCATATGCGAGAAAAGCAGGTATTACGGACAGTATCAAAGTAACAAGAGCATACTCCCAGGCGCAGGTATCACCCGTAAAGCCCAGCATAAACGGAGGGGCTGTACGGCCTGGAACGAAGCTTAACCTAACTACGGATACGGATAATGCTACAATCCTATATTCAACAGATGGCGGCACAACCTGGATTACCTATGTTGAGACGGAAGCAATCGTTTTAAATACATTACCGGTTACAATTTTAGCAAAAGCGGTAAAGGACGGATATCTGGATAGTGAGGCTGGATCCTTCTCTTTTACCCTGAGAGTGAACGAGAAGTACAACATTTATTTTGGGCAGATACACTCCCATACCACATATTCGGATGGTGCCGGGAGCTGTGAGGAGGCATTTGCTTATGCTAAGAACGAAGCGGAGCAGATAGACTTCTTAGCGGTTACAGACCACTCCAACTCCTTTGACAATGAGGATAAGGCAAGTATTCTGAATGGTTCTATGAGTGAGGAATGGATGGAGGGACACAGACTCGCTGATGATTATACGGACGATACCTTTGTAGGTATCTACGGATATGAGATGACCTGGTCGAATGGTCTGGGACATATGAATACTTACAATACTGCTGGATTCCAAAGCAGAAATCAGGCTGACTTCAAAACCTATTCCACAGCGTTGCAAAACTACTATACAGTACTAAAAACGGACATGAACTCGATCAGTCAGTTTAATCATCCGGGAAAAACCTTTGGGGACTTTGATGATTTCGGATATTATGATGAAACCATTGATCGTCTTATTTCATTAATTGAGGTAGGTAATGGGGAAGGAGCCGTTCGAAGTAACGGGTATTTCCCCTCCTATGAATATTATACAAGAGCATTGGATAAAGGCTGGCACGTAGCTCCGACGAACAATCAGGATAATCATAAAGGGCTGTGGGGGGATGCCAATACCGCCAGAACCGTGGTCCTGGCCGACACATTAACCAGAGAGAATATCTATGATGCACTTCGAAATATGAGAACCTATGCAACGGAGGACAATGATCTTGCCATACAGTATACCCTGAATGGAGAGACCATGGGAACCATTATAGATACCACCCCCAGTCAGGTTGATATTCAGGTAGAAATATCGGATCCTACGGATGCTGCCATTGGAAAGGTAGAGGTTATCGTAAATGGTGGCCTAAGCATCGCTTCAAAAAACGTGGAAAAAAAGGAAGAAAAGGTTACATTCCAGCTACCGGCCAGTTATTCCTATTATTATATTCGTGTAACACAGAAGGATCAGGATATTGCTGTGACTGCGCCAGTATGGATTGGGGAAGTAGAGGCAGCAGGCATAGCGGGTATTTCAGCAGAGAATACATTGCCTGTGAAAGGAGAACCAATTGTAATCACCACAGACCTATATAATAACGAAGCGGAGGACTTAAACATTGAAAAAATGGAGTTCTCAGTGAATGGAACGGTTATTCATAAAGCAGATTTGGCTACTTCAGGGTTAACAAAACTAAGCTTTGGTGCTACAGGAAGCTATACCTTTGCATATACTCATCCCTCAGTTGGTGCAGCGGAGATTAACGTAACGATTCAGGCTTCAATTGGAGGGGTTTCAAAGGTATTTCAGGGTGTTCTAAAGATGGATTATTCAGATCCTGACAGGATCACCCGAATTGTGGTAGATGGTAGCCATTTCAACGACTATGTTACTGGTTATTATACAGGAAATATGGGTAATTTAATTGAAATAGCAGCGGAGAATGACACGAAGGTAACCGTCGTGAAGGATAAAATCACACAGGATACCTTAAAGGATTGTGATTTGCTGATCATTAGTGCGCCTGCTAAAAAATCTGGAAGTGATAGTTCGGGTTCCTACTCAGTATCTCATTTTGAAGAGGAGTTTATCTCACTGGTGAAGGATTATACAAATCGGGGAGGAGATGTGATTCTGTGTGGGCTGGCAGATTATCAGGATACGGCGGAAGGCCAGTCCTCAACGGAGATAAATATGCTGTTGGAAGCAATCGGTGCAACCACCAGAATAAACAGTGATGAAGCTTATGATGAAGTGAATAACGGAGGACAGCCCTATCGTCTGTATTTGAATACCTATAATATGGACTCTCCATTTCTTAAAGGAGTAACCACGGACCAGAATTATAGTGCGTATAGCGGATGTACAGTGTTACTCAGTGATACTGCTGTGGCAGACGGCAAAGCGGAGTATCTTGTGAAGGGACATTCCACTACCTACTCCATTGACAGTAAAACCTTTGGAGGAAATTATAAGGAGATCCAAGAGGGAGATGCAATTCTCCTTGCAAGAGAAGAGCTTTCTACAGGAAGCAATATATTTATTGCAGGAACCGTTTTTATGTCCAATTTTGAAGTAAAGGCAACCCTGGATAATGTATGGGATAAACCCTACAGTAATCGGACCATAATAGAGAACATTATGGCATCTGTAAAAAAACAGATAGAGGTTCGAGACATTGCGGAGGTACGAAAAGGAATTAAGGGCAATGTTTATTGCGTAGAAGGAACGGTCACAGCAGGAACCGTACCGGGTAACGCCTTCTTCGATACCATTTATATTCAGGATGAAAGCAGTGGGATCAATATTTTTCCGATCAACCAGAGCTTAATCGAGGTTGGACAAAAGGTACGGGTAATCGGATATCTGGATGAATATCTGGGAGACCTGGAGCTTCGGGTTATGGAAGCAACGGTTATTGATGTAAATATGAACCCTGTGGAACCACGGTTGATTACCACCAGGGATTCCATGGACTATGAAGCATTCGGAGGTATGTTAGTAAAGATAAAAGGTAAGATTACTAACATCATCAGTAAGAATAATCAGATAGAAAGCATCTATGTAATGGATGAAAGCGGATCGGAAGCAAGGGTGTTCATGGATGGGTATATCGGTTATTCCAATGATAACGGGGATAAACTGGAGGATATTCTGGGGGTTGGTAAAACAATTACGGCTATAGGATTAGTTTCCTGTGATCCTGAAGGCGTTCGTATCCGTGTACGGGATCGCAGCGAAATTATATTGGACGAATCCAGCACAACTCCTACACCGGAGCCGACTACGGATCCGGAACCAAGCGTATCGCCTAAGCCGACGATATCACCGGAACCAAGTGTATCACCGGAGCCTAGTATAACGCCGAAACCGACGGTTGCTCCGAGACCGACACCAGGCGAAACACAGTCATCAACATCGACTCCGACAGGTGCTATTACCCCAACACCTTCGGTGAAGCAGCTCATGAAAGAGGTTAAGCTTCCGGGCACAGAAGAGTTCCTCCCTGCAATGATTACTGCAGTGCGATATCATAATCGTATGGAAGTAGAAATAATAATAGAAGAGGATAATAAGGTACGAAACGCTAAGAAACAGATGGGGAAAGAAATACCGTATCCTATATCAATTCAATTCATAAACAATGAATTGATCGAGCACTTTAAAAAGGAGGCGATTAAGGAAGCTGTTCTGTCCATTGTTATACCGAAGGAAATTCTAGATAACGATAATCTAATAATAGAGACCATACTATTAGAAGCAGAACTATTAATGGCAGCGGCAGAAAAAGAAAGGGACATTATTATTGTAGTAAAGGATGATGCAGGAAAGGAGCGGTTTACCTGGTCATGGTATGGTAAGGACCTGGCAAAGTCTAAGAGGGAAATTAAAGATGTGAATTTGGCAATGACGGTATCCGGAATAAATGAGGTGCAACAGTTCGAAGAATTACTTGGAACGGACGACTCAAAGGTAATGACGCAGGGATATGCACTTCGATTCCGACAGATGGGTATACTGCCTTCTCAGGCAAGAGTAAAAATATACGTTGGAAAGGAAGTGACAGAAAGAGGGTGGAATAACCGCAACATGGTATATCTATATCATCGAAATCTAGTAACCGGTAAGCTGGATACCCTTCCATACAGCTCTAATTACCGGATTACGGAGGACGGTTATATTACCATTACCATTCTTACTGGCACAGATTATGTGATGCTTCCAAAACCAGCTAGCAAAAAAGTGGTATCGACCTTGAGGGATCAGATAATTGTTAAGTCCGCCGCGATCAAGCTTAATTCTACTGGAGAGGGCAGCAGCTATCAGATCAATCTGGAGCTTCCAGATACCCTGGTACTAATCGGTTCGGATACAGAGGACACTTCACTAGGATATATTGGTGGAGTTTCAGCAAGCTTTTCATCCAGCGATAACAAGGTAGTTACTGTTGACCAAAGAGGAAGGGTTACAGCAGTAAAGAAGGGAAGTGCCACGATTACTGTAACATTGACTCTCTATAGTAACAAAACAAAAACAGTGAAGGTAAAGGTCAAGGTGAAATAAAAGACTGGGGTAAAGTACCAAGATGAAAAAAGGAAGACCTGAGGAAGTAAGTAAAAAAGCTCCCCAAGACGATATATCGCACCAGAATGGAACAAAAGACAGAATTCGACATATTATAATACTGTATATAATAGCAGTGGGATTGATTTTTATGGAAGAATATCTGGCATCAAGTAGTTATGCAATTAATGTTACGAGCTATGGTGCGAATGGACTGGACAAGAAAAGTGATAAAGAAGCATTCCGGGCGGCACTTCAACAGGCTATGGTTCAAAAAAGAAAAGTGTATATACCCAATGGAACCTATGATTTGGATGGGCTGTCCTTTACTGCAGACGAAGATTTGGTTATAGTGGGTCAAAGTAAAGAAGGAACCATCCTAAAAAGAATGGGTGGGTTGACCGCAAAAAAGAATATTTATCTTGAGAACCTCACTATACTGGATATCACGGGATCATATGTATTTAAGCTGGATCCCGTGAGCTACTCCAATGTCACAGTAAAAAATGTAATAGCCGATAATCAGAACAATCAGTTTCTGAATGAGAAAAGGGCTAATACCTTTGGTATCTATGACCATGATAAAAAGGATAAGGGCATTAATAATTTAGAAATCAGAGATTGTAAGATTTCACATTTTGCCTCATATGCTTTTCGCTTTACCTGTCATATCAAGAGTGGTTCCATTATAAATAATGTGATGAAAGAGATTGGTCATGATACCAATAAAAAAGTAATTGCACTATATGGGGGAAAGCAGACTGGGATGACAATCACTGCACCCGCTCAGAATGTGGTGATTCGTGATAATGTAATCGAGAAGCTTTATAGTATATACGGTACCCAAAATGACTCCAGTGAAGCACATGCAATCCTATTCTTTGGCAGTAATATCAAAATCGAGAATAATACAATAAGAAATCTTTATGGTGGTGGACGGGAGCAAAAACATCTGGAAAGTGGTTACGATCATGAAGCGATTTATATCAAAGCACCAGAGAGCCGGATAATCGGCAATAAAATCGAAAACGGTGCAGGAAAGTACTCCGATGGATGCATTGCGGTAAAGGGCAATTCAGAGAATGTCAAGGTTCTGAATAATGAAATTACCAGTGTATATGGCAATGGGATCTTTGTCGAAGCAGTTGGTAATGTTGACATCATGGACAACAAAGCTACGATAAGTGGAAATGCATTGAAAGGAAAGGCTTGTCTCTATATAACGGAGGATGATAGAGCCGGTTTGGTACGCATAAAAGGCAATCACTTTGTGAATAAAAAGCCGAAAAATGATGATACCACCTGTGTAAAAATCGAGGGTGTCAGAAAGGTTGAAATTTATGATAATTATATGTACTCCTCAGCTGATATGATATTGCGTTTTTCAAGCTTTGGCAAGAATGGAGTATGCAATATTTATCGTAATGAGTTTGTTGGTCTCAACTCAGCCTGGATCGTATCGTACACGAATAATGGTATGCACAGGATAGTGATGAATGAAAACCGTATGACATATTCCAGTAATGGAGTTGACGCCCCCAAGAAACTGATTAGCCTAACGGGAAATGATGGAGCATGTACACTTGAGAAAAACAATTTAAAGATCAGCGATGGAGTTCCCTCGGTAATCAGCATCAACATGCCGTTATACTCTATCGTAAATAATAAGTTTGATATCGCTGCTTCTTCTGAGGCATTCTATCTGATTGACATATATAATGTAAATCAAGCCGGGAAGTCAAATTCCATTGAGAATAATGAGGTGATGAATAAGTCAACAGTCAGGCATTTTCTTGCATTTCGCTATGCAGACGGAACCACGAGCAGCAATATTGGAACGGTAACAGTAAAAGGCAATAAATACATTGGAGAAAAAGCTTTTATTATAAGCATGAATGGAGCAAAGCTAAAAGCTGATAATCTGATCGTGAAAGAAAATCATATAAGTGTCAGGCAGAATTCTCCCAAGATTATCGCGAATGCGGAAAAACCTATAAATTATGTGGAGAATAACAATCAGATTAAGTAATTTAGCAGACAAAAATCATCCATTATTGAGTGGGTTAATATGAAAGGAGAAATGGAATGGAAATTCTATCAAGATATATAGTAGTTGTTGTACTTGCAATATGCTTATGCTTAGGATACATAATAAAACACAGTATTTCCTTTATTCCGAACAAATATATACCGCTTATTATGGCAGTAACCGGTGTGATTCTAAATGTCTGGATTAGTGGTTGGACCTTTACACCGGAGATATTGCTAGGAGGGCTGGCAAGTGGGCTGGCAAGCACCGGTTCGTATGAAATGATACGAAATATATTTGGGAACAGGCAGACAGGAAAAGTAACGGATAACGATGCACTCAACGTGTCAGCCACCGAACACCATTAAACAGACCCCGTTCTTCTGTGAAAGGGGGCGAATACATAATAGTAGGGATTATGAACTTACCTCACACATAGACGGAAGTACAAACTGTTAATTCTGCATGTCTCAGACGAACATAAAAGTTCGTCCTATCCATACAGAATTTAACAGATTTGTTCTTCTGACAGTGTATTATGGTAAGTCATAATCCCTACAGGTATATTATGCATTCGCCCCTTTTTGAAGGAGTTTATTACTGTGAGCCATCTTCACTGCCGACATAAGTACCGTCTTCTATCGCCGACAAATTATTCTTTTCTAAACCGGACGGAGAAGTGGGCCCCTTCATCGGGGGTGTAGGCAGTACCGTAAAACAAGCTCTATTTTCGGGAGTTTCCGCATGCGTCTATTACGTTTCGCTCCTCCCTGATAGTAGCGTCGGTCGCTCGCGAAACGAACTAGCATGCAGAAACCCACTCGAAAATAGGCAATCGTTTTCCGGTATCTGCCTACACCCCCGATGAAGGGACCCGCTTCTCCTGTCTACATAAGCTTCAGAATACTATTATGAAAATCCCTACGTCGTTCATATATAACATATTGGACAGTATATTTATGGATTATGAAAGAGTATTCTTCTGTATATCTATTTATTTCATGTTGTTGAAGGGACTTACATGCCTTATTCTATCATGGACTTACCAGGTGTAAGTTTCGGTATGAGTTTCTAATATACGGTGTATATATATGATTGATATGATATGTAGCTATATGCAGAAAAGATTATATATTTTCTCATAGCTGATGTAGACAGGAGAAGTGTATCCCTTCGTGGGAGAGGCAGGCAGTACCGGAAAACGATTGCCTATTTTCGAGTGAGCAGCTGCATGCTAGTTCGTTTCGCGAGCGACCGACGTTCCTATCAGGGAGGAGTGAAACGTAATAGACGCATGCGGATGCTCCCGAAAATAGAGCTTGTTTTCCGGTACTGCCTGCCTCTCCCCACGAAGGACCACTTCTCCGTCCGGTCTAGAATCCGGTCTAGAACCTGGTTTGGAATAAGAAGTTTGTGATTTTACTAAATGGGGTATTCATGATATAATTCAAAAGATAGAGGAATAAGTAAGATTGATATCGGGAGAATGGATTCTTCGAGAATTTTATTCAGTCGGACAGAGGATGTCCGTTGTGCGGGGTATAATGAGAAGGAAATACGATGGTTCATAAGTGTGCTTTGCTGAAAGCGTATTTTATATAAAGAACTATGATCATTGAGAATGTAGTAGGAATATTAGTATTGTGGTGTATAAGGAGGAAACGATGAAATTTATACATATAGCGGATGTACATCTTGGTGCAACTCCGGATTCCAATATGCCGTGGGGAAACGATCGGGAAAAGGAAATCTGGACAAGCTTTCAGAATGTTATAAATGTTTGTAATGAAGAAAAAGTAGACCTTCTTCTGATTGCAGGAGATTTGTTCCATCGTCAGCCCTTGGTACGGGAACTCAAGGAGGTCAATTATATCTTTAGTAAGCTGGGAACGGCAAAGGTGGTATTAATGGCCGGTAATCATGACTATATTGGTCCAAGGTCATACTATCAGGGGTTTGAATGGAATGATAAGGTTCATATGTTTTTACAGGAAAACATGGATCGCTTCGAATTTCCGGAGTGTAATACGGATGTCTACGGCTTCAGCTATCATACCAGGGATATCACTGCTCCTAAGTATGATGCTGCTGCACCGGAGGACAATGGTAGATTGCATATTCTCCTTGCCCATGGAGGTGATGATAGGGATATTCCCATTAATCGAAAGAGACTTCAGGAATCCGGATATCACTACATTGCCATGGGACATATTCATAAGCCGGATATCATCAGTAAGGAGATGGCTTATTCCGGTTCTCTGGAGCCACTGGATAAAAATGAAACAGGGGAACGGGGCTATATCATCGGAGAAATTACATATGATGAGGATGGTAAACCGGTAACCGATATTCGCTTTGTTCCGAGCAGCCTGCGTCAATACAAGAGGGTGGATATTGAAGTAACACAGGATACGACCAATGGAGAACTGGTGGACAAAGCAAACAAGCTGATCAAAGAAAATGGGGAACAACATATCTATACGTTAACAATCAGAGGGCTTCGGGATGAGGGCATCCATTTTGATCTGGAAGCACTTCGTTCCTGTGGGAATATATTAGAAATCATGGATCTATCCGTACCGGATTATGATTTTGATGCTTTGTATCATGAGAACGCTGAAAATGTGATAGGAATGTTTATACAGAGAATTCGGGAAAATGCCAATCAGGATGAGATTGCGAAGAAAGCACTTTATTATGGGCTTGAAGCATTATTAGGAGCAAAGAATTAGAGTTAGAAAGGCTTGGTGAAATATGCTTTTTACAAAGCTTACATTAAATTATTTCGGACGTTTTCATAACAAGGAGATCGAGCTAAAGCCCGGGATGAATCTAATCTACGGTGAAAATGAAGCGGGTAAATCCACGATACATACCTTTATAAAGGGAATGCTCTTTGGTATTGAACGGTTAAGAGGAAGGGGTTCTGCCACAAAGGAAGATCTGTATACCAGATATCTGCCATGGGATTATCCTGGTGCGTTTAATGGCTGTATGGATATCAAGATCGGAGAGAAGGAATATCGCCTGCAACGGAGCTTTCATACCAGTGATAAGTATTTTACGGTTCTGGATTTATCATCGGGAAGAGAAGTTAAGCTGAAGGAGGGACATATTAGTGAGCTTTTGCCGGGGTTCACAGAGTCAACCTTTCGCAATACGATTAGTATTGAACAGCTAAAGGCTCAGACGGATACGGAGCTGGCAGCACAGGTTCGTAATTATATAGCGAATTTATCCGTCGCGAAGAGTAAAGAGGTAAATGTAGCAAAGGCTGTCAGTACACTGACGGAACAACGAAAACAGCTGGAGCTTTCACAGAATACAGCGGCATTGAAGGAGCTGCAGGAGAATATTGAAGAGGGCTTAAGAAGGGAAGAAAGGATTGATCGCTTGACTCTGCAATTAAAAGAGCTACAAGCGGAGGAACAGAGATTACTTGCTCAGAAAAATGAGATTGATAAGACCATAAATGAGGATGAGATTAAGAGAATGGAACAGCTTCCGGCCATTCTTGAAAAGTTCAAGACCTATCAAGAGCTGATAAAGCAAATTAATATGATAAGCGCCCAGGAAACCGAACTGGAAGAAAAGATTGCCGCCTGGGAAAAGGAGCAAAGCTCAGCGGAAGCTTTGAAGGAGGACAGACAGAAAGCGGAGAAAATAAAAAATGTATTAGTGGAGCTGGAAAGACATTACTATGAATTGGCAAGAGAAAAGGAAGACCTGCAACGGAAGAAGCAACGAAATATTTATATCAGCACCATTCCCTTCGGGGGTATTACTGCGCTTCTACTTATTTTATCCTTCTTTACTCCGGTTAATGGCTTGATTTCACTGGTACCTGCTGTAGCAGGAATAATGATCTATGCGGTTATTAATGGTAGACTTAAGGAAAAGCGAAATATTGTAACCGAAAAAGAAAATCAGCTTCAAAAGGAAAGGGATACCGCACAAATTCAGCTTGAGAATATTTTACAGGGCTATCAGGTTGCCACCGTGGAACAGCTGTCAGAAAAGCAGGAGGAGCTTCTTAAGCATTATTATGCACTTGAGAATGCAAAGGAGCAGCTTAGGAACTATATCAACCGGAAGAGTGGACTGGATGATAACCGGGATATGCTATATGATGAGATAATGAAATACATGCAGTACTTTATTCGTGAGGAGGAGCTTACTGAGACAGCAGTTCAAAGACTTAGTGCAGAGATAAGGGAAAGAAAGCAAACCGCTACCAGCCGGAAGTCAAGGATTGACGAGCAGTATAATACCTGTCGTATTAATATGGAGAAGCTTCGTTGGGAAATCTCTACGATGGAAGGCAATGAAGAACAACTGCTAAAGAACAAAAGCATATATGAGGAAATGGAAAGAAAGCAGAAGGAGGATGCTGTAGAAATCGAAGCAATAAAGCTGGCACTTTCCACGATTCAAGAGCTCTCCAGTGATATTCATGACAGCTTTGGACGTCAGCTTAACGTCGCTGTATCTGAGGTGGTTGATAAGGTGACAGAACATAAATATACCGATTTGAAGGTGGACGAGAAGCTGGATGTGAAGGTAGGCTGGAATGGCAACTATATTCTTCTGGAACGCTTGAGCGCCGGAACCATTGACCAGGTTTACTTTGCATTGCGACTGGCTGTCGCTGATCTGCTTTTGGGACAGGATGAAGTACCCTTGATACTTGATGACAGCTTTGCTCTTTACGATGAGGATAGGGTAAGAGCTGCATTACGCCAAATATCAGATCGTTCCCAGACAATACTTTTTACCTGTCATAAGAGAGAAGAAAAACTATTACAGGAAATGGAAGTACCCTATCATCTTATTGATCTTTCGTGCCGATAATAATGAAAGATGTAATAAGAAGGGTTTGACGGAGGCTTTTTTATGCAAAACAAAAAGAAAGCTACAGATAAAAAGGAAAAGAAACGTCCGGGGCAAGTAATTAAGCTTGCCCTTCAGATTATTATATTACTTGTTTTATTGGCAATTATCGGAGGCATGATCTATTTTTATCAGGCCTATGGTAAAACCATATTGCAATTACAGGCAGATGCGAAGAAGAAGGTTAGAGCCTCCACGGAGGATACCTTTAAGGCCTCACAGACGAGTCTTGTGTATGATTCGGAGGGGAATCTGATATCCACGCTGAAGGGTGAGAAGGATGTATATTATATCGAATATGATGATATTCCTGCAGCTGTCATTCAGGCACTGGTAGTCTCCGAGGATCGAAAGTTCTTAGAGCATGACGGAGTGGATTACTGGGCGAATATCCGGGCAGTAATTGCGCTGATTAAAAACAAAGGGGAGATCACCCAGGGTGCCAGTACTATAACACAGCAGCTGGCTCGAAATGTATTCCTAACACATGAGGTAACCTATGAAAGAAAAATAGAAGAGATTTTTGTGGCTCAGGAGCTGGAAAGGAAATATTCTAAGTTTGACATACTGGAGTTTTATGTGAATGGTATTTATTTTTCCAATGGTCATTATGGAATCCAGGCAGCCGCAAAGGGTTATTTTGATGAAGGTGTTACTGGATTAAGCTTATCTCAGCTTGTTTTCCTATGCGCTATACCGAACAATCCGAATCGATATAATCCGATTACCAACTTTGATAATACGATCGAACGAAGAGATCGAATTCTTCTACAGTTATATCAGGCAGAGAAGATTAGTAAGGAGGAATATGATCAGGCAATTTCTGAAAAAATCAAGCTAAAAGTGTCAAAAGACAAAAAGCAGAATTATGTGGAAACCTATGCATATCATTGCGCAATTAAAGCGCTTATGAAAAACCAAGGATTTGAGTTCCGCTATCAGTTTCGTGGTGAGGCGGATCGCAAAAACTATGAGGAGGCTTATGATAGCCTGTATAATAGTTATCAGATGGACTTATATGTAAAGGGATATCGCATCTATACTTCCATTGACTTAGAAAAGCAGAAGCTCCTTCAGTCCTCCGTTGATAAGGCTTTGAAGAAGTTTAAAGAAAAAAATGATGAAGGGGTTTATCAAATGCAGGGAGCAGCGGTCTGCATCGATAACGACAATGGAAGAGTGGTTGCAATCGTTGGAGGACGAAGTCAGAAGCTGGAGGGATATACACTGAATCGTGGATATCAAAGCTATCGCCAGCCAGGAAGTGCGATAAAGCCATTGATTGTATATACACCTGCATTTGAACGGGATTACTATCCGAATAGCATCGTGGTGGATGAACGCTTTGAAGGTGGACCGAGGAATTCTTCGGGAAGCTATGCAGGTAAGATTACCTTACAAAGAGCAATAGAGCAATCCAAGAATACAATTGCCTGGAAGCTATTTGAAGAACTAACACCCACGATAGGGCTGTCGTATCTGAATGCGATGAATTTTGCGAGAATATCGAATAATGACTATGTACCTGCTGCATCCCTTGGAGGCTTTACCAACGGCGTTAGTCCCGTAGAGATGGCAGCTGCCTTCTCAACGCTGGAGAATGATGGTTATTACAGAGAGCCCACCTGCATCGTAAAGATTATGGACTCGGAGGGGAACGAAATCGTTGGTGATATGGTGGAATCCAAATCGATTTATCAGATAAGAGCAGCAAGAATGATGACTGAGGCGCTAACCGGCGTAATGAAGCGCGGTACCGGCAGAGGATTAGGGCTTTCTTATACAATCAGTGCCGGAAAAACGGGTACGACCAGCAACAAGAAGGATGGCTGGTTTGTTGGCTATACTCCATATTATACAACCAGTGTATGGGTTGGATATGATTATCCCAGGAAGGTGGATGATTTAACCGGCTCCTCCTATCCTGGTAGGATATGGCACTCCTATATGGAGCAAATTCATAATTCATCTATGACAAAGGATTTTGAATACTATGATTGGAAAGAGGAATTAAGATTAGCAAAGAAAAAGAAAGAACAGGAAGGCTTAGAGGAGGAGATGGACATCTTGGATGATTCCTGGGAGACCGAAGGGGACATCCAATACGAAGAATATGAGGATATCTGGGATGATTCCTGGAATGAAGAGTACATCGATGATACGGATAATATGGATGAGTCACCGATACAGGAAGAAGATATACTGGAAGAGGAGCCGATAGAGGAAGAATATGAGGAAGAGGAAGAAATATCGGAGGAAGAAGTGACGGAAGAATATCCTGAGGATGATTATACGGATGAGCAATACCAGGAAGAACCAGAGGATGACTACTGGGAAGAGGATTATACGGCAGAGTCGGATAACGAGGATACGTATTAGTAGATGGAATTAATTAATATAGCAAGAGTAAGTATATTTAAAAGAAAGGATCAACAGTCTGGTTAATGCTGCTGATCCTTTTTCTTGCTAATTTAATTGTATATATGCATTAATATTAATTTAATTGTGTCTGACTTTTGATACATTTTATATATGGTTAATTTGCAAAGTGACCTTGTCCATATTCCTTCAGTATGTTCTGAATGCGTTCAACCGGATTCAGTAAAGCGCTGATACTATTATCATGATTTAAGGTATCAATAATCAGAGCGATATACTTGCTCATATCTGCACTGATATAATACGGCTTCGTTAAAAGCTCCGGTGTCTGATAGGTAAGATTTGTTGTAATCAGGCGATAAATTAAGCCCTTTTCATATGCATCATCAAACTTGGCAAGACCATTGGTAAATATACCGAAGGTTGCTGCTACGAAGATACGGTTAGCTTTTCTTCGCTTTAATTCGGTTGCTACATCCAGGATGCTTTCGCCCGAGGAAATCATATCATCCACAATCAGGATATCTTTGCCTTCCAGATCGGAACCAAGAAATTCATGTGCTACAATGGGATTACGTCCGTTTACAATCTTGGTATAGTCACGTCTCTTATAGAACATACCCATATCAAGGCCTAAGACGTTGGCAAAATACACGGCTCTTGACATGCCGCCTTCATCCGGGCTGATTACCATCATGTGTTTTGAGTCAAATCGAATGTCAGGAACATTATGAAGCATTGCTTTTATGAATTGATAATTTGGTGCAACGGTTTCCAGACTTTTCAGCGGGATAGCATTTTGCACTCTAGGATCATGAGCATCAAAGGTGATAATACTATCAACGCCCATGTGTGTAAGTTCCTGAAGCGCCAATGCACAGTCTAAGGATTCCCTGGAGGTGCGTCTATGCTGTCTGCCTTCATAGAGGTAAGGCATAATTACTGTAATACGTTTGGCTTTTCCACCGACTGCCGCTATGATTCTTTTTAAATCCTGGTAGTGGTCATCCGGTGACATGTGATTCATATGTCCGCAAACGGTGTAGGTCATGCTGTAGTTTGTCACATCCACGAGTAAATATAAATCGGCTCCTCGAACGGATTCTTTGATTTGCCCCTTTGCTTCTCCGGTGCCAAATCTAGGACAGCATGCATTTAATAAATAAGAATCTCTTTGATAGCCATAGAATGCAATGGTTCCTTTGTGCTCACTTTCCCTTGCATTACGCCATTCTACGAGATAGTCATTTACGTGCTGACCCATGACTTTGCTGCTCTCCAGAGCAATGATACCAAGGGGCCCTACAGGTATCGTTTCTACAATCTTCTCTTGTGACATTAGATTTCCCTCCATAGAATTATAGATTGGTTACAAAAGCCATTAAAGTTATACCATTATATATTTGTTAAGTCAAGAAGCTTTTGCTTAGTTCAATAACATAATTATTCTGAATTCGATTGATGAACTGCTTTATGTAGGCGAATATCTTTTCCGACAATTCGTTGTACAGAGAAACTGCTGACAATACGTGAAAAGATTCGCTCACCATAGGTTGAGTTGATATTGGGGAGTGATAAATTCGTCGAAATTAAAGTGGATTTTTGCTTTAATAAACGTTCGTTTATAATAAGATATAATTGGGAGTTCGTAAAGGAATTATTCATTTCCGTGCCCAAGTCATCAATAATCAGAAGATCACAGTCCAATATATATTCAAATTGGTTGGACGCAGCGGAACCATCCTCTTCCTTGTTGAATTTATGCTTTTCCAATATATCAAATAAACGAAAAGCGGTTAAGTAGATAACTGTATAACCGCGATTTAAGAGCTCTCTGGCTATGCAGTTTGCTAGAAAAGTTTTGCCGACACCGGTGTTACCAAGGAGTAACAGATTGTCATGCTTTTTATGAAAATGCCGAATAAAGGATTTGCTATAGGCAACAACCTTCTGCATGTTGGAAAGCTGGGATAAACCGGTTGTCTCATCAATAATATCATCTGAATAGTATTGGAAAGAAAATGTATTAAAGTTTTCTCTGGCAATAATTTCTCGTATATTTGAATCGGAATACATGAGATCTGCAATTGCCTGTTTAAAGCAATTACATTTTTCATTGCCAATAAATCCGGTATCCTTGCATTTTTCACACTGATATTGCATATCCAGATAATTCTCCGGTAAACCATGGGTAAGCAGAAGAGAAATTTTCTTTCTCTCCAGTTCATTAATATTTTCTTTTAAATCCTTCAATCCGGTATCATCGCCTAAGAGTGCCATCCGTCCACTTCTGGCAGATAAGGAGATAATAGAATCCTCCAACTCCTTTAGTTCCGGTATTAATCGAAAGGCTTCCTGCCTACGAATATCCAGTTCATGCTTATTCTGAAGAATCTTACCATCATATTCACGCAAAATCTGATTGTATTGGTCATTTTTTAATGCCATAGCATTCGATCTCCTTTAAAAGCCTTTGTTTAACAACTTACGCTCCAATTCCTCGTAATCCTGTGCGGTGTAGGTTCTTTGCGGAAACTGATTGAATTTATTTGTAGCGGGCTTGCTCATGGGGGTAACCTTGTTGTTCTGATTTTTACTCCCTTTGGAGAATTCCTCATCAAGCCTTGCAATGTCAGCAGTGCTTTTCACGTCCTTCTTAAACCAGGTCTCGAGAATTTTGTCCGTATATTTGAAGTCCGGTTTTTGAGTCCGTAATATAGTTCGGTCACAGGCTTCCTTAATGATTTCATCGGAAAATCCAAAGACTTCAACCCATTTTGTGATATATTGCCGTTCGATTTGTCCTGGTGCACGATTTAATCCGAAGGCTCTGTTTACGGTGTTAAAATGATCATTATAGGAGGCAGTGGCGGTTTTCGCTTTTTCCTCGGTATCGATACCTTCTTCAGCCCAGGTCAGTGCAACAGCCTCGATATAGGCTGCATTTTTCTTGCCCTTGGATACACAGTATTCATATAAATACATAATTAATTCTGCAGAAAAATGCAATTCCTCATAGAGGTAGAGAATCAACTGCAGATCCATTGGCTTTAACGGACGATCCAGATAGATCTCTACAATATGCATGGCCCATTTTATCTCATCATTATTGGTTAATTGGGCAATCCTCTCAGCAGAATAGCTCTTTCTGCTGGCAGGCTTTGAATCGGTATGTATACTGACTGCGATTTCGTCCAATTCCGAATCGAAATCAGGTAATTGCTGGGGTTTATTACTCATGGTATGAAGATCCATCAAATGAATGGATGTAATTTCTTTTTGAGAATTTCTCGTCAGTCTGAGAATGTTCATTTTCTCCCAGTAATTAAGTGCTCTAAGGATGTCTTTTTCCGTATTTTCCAGACGATCGGCAATGGAGGAGACGGATAATTCCGTAAAATTTCCCGAATAACAACGAAGCAGATAGAGATAAACCTTAACATATGCACCGTTCGCAGACGGCATAAATTGATCAATAAAGATATTTGGGATGATGGTGACATCGGAAATACCTTCCGCATGTAAAGAAATTTGACTCACTTGCTTTACCTCCTTCTTTTGCCATTGGCAAGTATCTCTTTCGCCAGACACATTATAGCACAGATCAATCTTTCTGGAAATAGCCTATTTTATGGCACTTCAGCCACATGAGAAAATGTGGATACTGTGGATACTGTGGATGAAATAGGAAGAAAAGGCTGTAAATATATGTAAAAACCCATTTAAAGATGGCACTGACAAGAACATTATGGATAAAAAGTCTATATTTGTAGAATGTGTAGGAAGAAAAAAAGTATCCACAGCATTATTCACATAAAATGTTGATAATACTGTGGATATTGTGGATAATTAGAGTCCCAACAGGTTTTCGCCCACGGAGACTATATCTCCGGCACCCATTGTTATCAACAGGTCACCGTTCATACAATTTTGCAATAAAAATGATTCAATTTCATCAAAGCAGGGAAAATAATAAACCTCTTTTCCCAATTTCTCTAATTCAGATGCTAAATCCTTTGATGATATATCGCCGGGGTTCTTCTCCCTTGCAGCGTAGATATCAGCGAGTACTATTTTGTCAGCCAATGATAAGGCATTTGCGAATTCTTTCAAGTGATTACGTGTTCTGGTATAGGTATGCGGCTGAAATACACACCAAAGCTTTTTGTGAGGATATGTCTGAGCCGCAGTCAAGGTGGCGGTTACTTCTGTGGGATGATGTGCATAATCGTCAAGGATGGTGATACCGCCAATCTCTCCTTTATATTCAAAACGCCTTTTTGAATTATGGAAGGAGGAAAACGCCCGCTTTATTACATCAATTGATATACCACTTTCGATGGATACGCCAATTGCAGGAAGGGAATTCGATACATTATGTAGTCCATTGCAGTTTAACGAAATCCGGTCAATGAATTGACCACGGTAATACAAATCATAGCTACCATTTCCCTGCTTATCAAATTCAATACGGTCAGCGCAAATATCATAGGAACTGTCACTTTTACGATAGGCAGGATCAATAATGCCGTAGGTTAATACCTCACATACAAGGTCCGATGTTATCTCCTCGTAATTAGGAATTTCACCGTTGATAAACAGCTGCCCGTTCTCCGGAAGACGTTTGGCAAAGGCATGGAAGGAATTGCGGATATCCTGCAGATCCTTAAAGAAGTCCAAATGATCCGCATCAATATTCAATATAATACTGCGTCTGGGGTAGAACTCCAGAAAGGTATTGGTATATTCGCAGGCTTCCGTTATAAAATGCTCTGATTTACCCATACGGATATTGCCTCCAATAGCATCCAGGATGCCTCCCACGGAAATGGTAGGGTCAAGCTGGCCCTCCATAAAAATAGAAGAAACCATAGAGGTTGTAGTGGTCTTACCATGGGTACCGGATACGGCGATTGCATTATTGAAATTCAGCATTATCTGCCCTATCATCTCAGCACGGTTTAATAATGGAATACCCCGTCTTTTTACCTCCATAAGCTCTTCGTTATCTTCCGCAATTGCGGCAGTATATACGACTACCTCAATATCTGAAGTGATGTTACTGGCACGTTGTCCTAAGTAAAACTTAATTCCAAGGTCCGACAGATGATCTGTAATTTTGCTTTGGTGAGCATCTGAGCCGCTAACAATGTAACCTTGAGTATGTAAATATTCAGCAAATCCGCTCATACTAATACCGCCGATGCCAATAAAATGTATTCGGCAAGGCTTGTCGAAATCTATTTTATACATAGTACACTTCCTATTCTATTTTTTTCATCAAATGCGTTTTCTATCTGCTATTATAACCTTTTTCATATAAAATACAATAAAAAAATCGTATATACAGAATTTCGCAATTATATTATGCCTTCTGTTTGTAATAGAGAGGGGCTTATTTCCTATTTCTAAGGGCTGATTTTTTTACAACATATTTAAATTATATTCAAAAATACAAATCAAAATGCATGGCTAAGCTAAAAAATAGTTAAAAAATAAACTTTTTTGCTTCAAAATGTGTAAACATTATTAAATATTACATAAAAAACTCAATTTAATTGGATTTTTTCGTAAATATTATTCACATTTCTGAAAATATATGGTATAATGCTTACAAAGTTCCATACGTGTTAGGTTTCGAAGGTAAAAGGACATACTTTTCTACGATTTGTAGACATCGTAGAAACATTATGGCATTAGTAACTGGGAAAAGTAAATGCTAGTTTTCTACATACTTTTTCTAATGAACTAACGATAAAATTGACAGAAGGGGGACCATGCTATGCAAATTACCGATGTACGCGTACGTAAGGTGAGTAAGGAAGGTAAGATGAAAGCGGTAGTTTCGATTACACTTGATAATGAATTTGTGGTTCATGATATCAAAGTGATTGAAGGCGACAAGGGACTATTCATCGCAATGCCTAGCCGTAAAGCCGGAGATGGAGAGTACAGAGATATTGCTCATCCGATCAACTCGGATACCAGGGATAAGATTCAGAAGATTATTCTTGAGAAGTATGAGATAGCAGCTTTGGAAACAGAAGAAGCAGAAGAAACCGAAGCATAGTAATGCTGAACATCGGCAAATGGTGTAGTTCCTTAGGGTATCTTACAGAACGAAACCCCAAGTCCGATATGACAACTACAACGCCCCGCAGATTCATACAGGATCTGCGGGGCGTTGCTTGCTGACCTCTAGAGAACTGTTACGAACATGCTTTTGTAGCAGCTGCTTTTCATAATTACATTAAGGGGCTTATGTGATTCCTCTGTTCGAATAATTAGTGGTTATTTCTGTTTTATCATTCTCTTTTTCGTTAGTGGACTTTCCTTGAAGTCCGGTCTTCTGTTCATGCTCCTTTTCCTTCTCCTTGCGGTATCTTTGATTGGATTGCTTGCTCATATAACTCCTCCCTTCCATTGATTTTGCAATAGTAAATTTGATTAAGATAATAATATATTATTTCAAATTTCATACTACATATTCGTATAATAAGGTATACTTAAGATGGAAAATAAATCTTTTCATATTGCCACCTACTCCCAAAACGTATATAATAATATCGCATGTATCAGCGGACAAAGTGTTGAATAGGAAAGCTTTTCGTGAAAGGGATACGGCATTATTTGATTAGAAAGGCATACATTAGGAAAGGTTTAAATATATGTACATTATAGTAGGGTTAGGAAACCCAACGGACAAATATCAGGCGACAAGGCATAATATTGGATGGGATGCGATTACAAGGATATCCGACGATTATCGTATTTCATTGGACTTTAAGAAGCATAAGGCAATCTGCGGAACAGGGTATATTGAGGGAACGAAAGTAATTATTGCCCAGCCGGTTACCTATATGAACTTAAGCGGAGAAAGTGTCCGAGAGTTAGTGGATTACTATAAAGTTGCTCCGGAAGAAGTAATCGTAATCTATGACGATATCAGTCTTGAGGTGGGTCAGCTGCGTATCCGGAAAAAAGGAAGTGCAGGTGGTCATAATGGAATCAAGAGTATTATTCGTCATTTGGGAACCGATGAGTTCCCCAGAATAAAAATCGGTGTAGGGGATAAGCCAAAGGACTGGGATTTGGCAGATTATGTTCTGTCGAGATTCCGAGAGGAGGAACAGCCCATCATTCGGGAGGCACTGAAGGACGCGTCCGATGCATGCGGCATGATCATTACAGAAGGTATGGATGCGGCTATGAACCGGTATAATAAGAAGAAGACTTCTAAGCAGCAGGAATAACAGCTTCATTATGAATAGGAATAGAATTAAGTTTTCAAATAGGAGGAAATACTGTTGAAAACCTTTACAGCGCCTCTGAAGGAATTAAAGGAATTTAATGATATCAGGGATCATATAAATATGAGAACTTTGCCGGTACAGGTTACCGGCTGTATTGATTCGCAAAAATGCCATCTGATCCATGGCCTGAGTGAGGACTTTCGTTTTAAAGTGATCGTAACCTATAATGACTTGAAGGCGAAGGAGATCTACGAGAACTATCGGTTATATGATAAAGAGGTATTCATCTATCCTGCGAAGGATATTATTTTTTATAGTGCAGACATTCATGGAAATGCAATTGTTCGGGATCGCATTAAAGTTATTAGTCGTATTCTCGAGAAGAAGAATACGACGATTATTGTGACCTTGGATGGTGGTATGGATCGACTTCTTCCCCTTCCGATGATCAAAGAGCGTATTCTTACTATTAACGCAGAGTCCAGCATTAAGCTGGATCAAATGAGTGAGGTTCTGCTAAGACTGGGATATGAACGACAGGCTCAGGTTGAGAGCCCGGGAGAGTTTGCAGTCCGTGGCGGAATTATTGACATATTCCCATTAACGGAGGAATCGCCTTATCGTATTGAGCTGTGGGGAGATGAGATTGATTCTATCCGAACCTTTGATGTGAGTAGCCAGCGTTCCATTGAACAGGTGGATGAGCTGGTAATATACCCGGCTGCGGAGATCATTCCGGATGAGGTACGGATGAAGGCCGGATTGAAAAAGCTTGCCGAAGAGGAAAAGGAATATTACAAAAGTCTAAGAGAGAAGTTTAAGACAGAGGAAGCAGCCAGAATACATCAGATCGTGGCTGAGTTTAAAGAAAATTTGGAGGCCTTTCCGGGTTCCATGGCACTGGAAAGCTATATCAACTATTTTTATGATCAGACGGTTAGCTTCTTTCAATATTTTGATAATGAGGACACCCTGTTTTTTATTGATGAACCGGGACGGATCGCTGAAAAAGGAGAAGCAGTAGAAACAGAGTTCCGGGAGGGAATGATCGGTCGTATTGAGAAGGGATATATATTACCCGGTCAAATGGATGTGATCTATGGATACAAAGAGGTTATGGGTATCCTGGCAGGTAAGAACTCCATTTTGATTAGTACCATGGAGACCAAGAATTCGCTGATTACTCCGAAAAGCAAATATAATTTCACCGTACAGACTGTTGCTTCCTATCATAAGAACTTTGATGTACTGGTGAAGGACCTGGAGCGGTGGAAGAAGAATAAATACCGGGTGATATTATTGTCCGGCTCTCGAACCAGGGCCATGCGTCTTAGTGAGGATTTAAGAGATTTTAATCTCAGTGCATTTTATAGTGATGATATGAATCGTGAATTACAAAGTGGCGAGATCATGGTGGCTTACGGTAATTTACGAAGAGGCTTTGAATATCCACTGATTAAATTAGTTATTATCTCGGAAAGCGATATATTCGGATCAGAGAAGAAGAAACGCAAGAAAAAATCCACATATGAAGGAAATAAGATTCAAAGCTTTACAGAGCTGACACCCGGTGATTATGTGGTACATGAAAATCACGGGCTTGGTATTTATAAGGGTATAGAAAAGATTGAAGTAGATAAGGTTACGAAGGATTATATTAAGATAGAATATGGCGGTGGAGGCGTGTTGTATATACCAGCAACAGGCCTTGATGTGATTCAGAAATATTCCGGTGGAGAAGGAAGAAAACCGAAATTAAATAAGCTCAACTCGATTGAATGGAAAAATACCAAGGCAAAGGTAAAAGGAGCTGTTCGGGAAATAGCGAAGGATCTGGTAGAACTCTATGCCAGCAGGCAGGAGAAGGTGGGATACCAGTTTAGTCCGGATACAGTATGGCAGAAGGAATTTGAGGAAGCCTTTCCTTATGAGGAAACCGATGATCAGATCGCTGCTATTGAAGATACCAAACGGGATATGGAGAGTAAGCGAATCATGGATCGTCTGATCTGTGGAGATGTAGGCTATGGAAAAACAGAAATCGCCATTCGCGCTGCCTTCAAGGCAGTGTCCGATGGGAAACAGGTGGTATTCCTTGTACCAACTACGATTCTCGCACAACAGCATTATAATACTCTGGTTCAACGTATGATGGACTATCCGGTGAGCATCGATGTGCTATCCCGTTTTCGTACTCCGGCAGAGCAGAAGAAGACGCTGGAACGCTTAAAGAAGGGAAGCCTTGATATTGTTGTCGGAACACATCGTGTTCTGTCTGCCGATGTGAAATTCAAGAACCTGGGACTGCTGATTGTGGATGAAGAGCAGCGCTTTGGAGTTACACACAAGGAAAAGATCAAGCAGCTTAAGAAGGATGTGGATGTTCTTACACTAACGGCTACTCCGATACCGAGAACGCTTCATATGAGCCTCATTGGCATTCGGGATATGAGTGTGCTTGACGAACCGCCGGTAGACCGTCTTCCGATACAGACCTATGTATTAGAGCATAATGAGGAAATCATCCGGGAAGCAATTAGTAGAGAGCTTGCCAGAGGTGGACAGGTTTATTATGTATTCAACCGGGTGAATGGTATCGAAGAGGTAGCCAATATGGTGGCGAAGCTGGTACCGGAAGCAAATGTCGCATTTGCACATGGAAAAATGAATGAACATACCTTGGAAAAGATCATGTTTGACTTTATATCAGGAGAAATCGATGTGCTTGTTTCTACGACGATTATTGAGACCGGACTAGATATCTCCAATGTAAATACCATGATTATTGATGATGCAGACCGCCTTGGACTATCCCAGCTCTATCAGCTTCGGGGCCGTGTGGGACGCTCCAATCGAACAGCATATGCTTTCCTAATGTATCGAAGGGATAAGATGCTGAAGGAGGTAGCGGAGAAGAGATTACACGCCATCAAGGAATTCACGGAGCTAGGATCCGGCTTCAAGATCGCAATGCGGGATCTGGAGATTCGCGGCGCCGGTAATCTTCTGGGTGCAGAACAGAGCGGACATATGGAAGCGGTGGGATATGATCTGTATTGTAAGATGTTAAATGAAGCGGTGAAGTCCATGAAGGGAGATGTAACAGAGGAGGAAACCTTTGAAACTACGGTAGATATGGACATGGATGCCTTCATCCCGTCTACTTATATTAAGAATGAGGTACAAAAGCTGGATATTTATAAGAGAATTGCGGAGATAGAGAATGAAGAAGAAATGATGGATATGCAGGAGGAGCTGGTGGACCGTTTCGGTGACCTGCCCAATGCGGTAAATAATCTCCTTAATATTGCACTATTGAAATCAATATGTCATAGTGTATATGTTATGGGATTGACGCAGAAGGACAGTGAAGTAAAGCTGATGATGTATCCCAAGGCGAAGCTGGCGGTCGAGAAGATACCGGAGTTACTGTCGATGTATCAAAACAGACTAAAGCTGATTCCACAGGCAACTCCCTATTTTGTATACCGTTTAAATATAAAGAGCAAATCAGATACACTGGCGATATTTGATCAATTAAATAAATTACTGAAGGATTTTCAAATGCTCCGGCAGGAATAAAAACATAGTAATGTGAAAGAAAGGGGAATCATCGATGAAGTTAAGGAAACTTGGAGTTTTAGTAATGGGTTTGCTGGTGTTATCCGTGTTAACATCCTGCAGAGCCAGTAAAGATCAATATGAATTGACAAATCATATGGGAAAGTCGATAGCTACCTTTGAAAAACGATCCAAAGCGGAGCTGGAGCTTCAGAGCAACGGAGTGTATACCATGAAGGATGTAGTGCAGGTTATGGCTCCGGATAATGAGGTAACCTCGGTTACCCTGTTGAAAGATGCAGGAGATTATACGGTGTTCGGTGTAGGCATCGGTATGGATAAAGCCGAAGCAGAAAAGAAACTGCAGGAGGTTTTTGGCAAAGAGATTGGTAAGACTATTAACTCGGATAAAAATGCAACCACCTTCTCCTACCTGAAGGATGGGAAGGAGCTTTATGCTTCCTTTGATATTAATACCGAGAAAGTGGTTGAAATCGCTTACTATAATATGGGGAAAACAAAAGAGGATGAAGAGGCCGAGATTACAGCCAATAATGGCGAACTCATCGCTATGATAGGTGATACCAGAGTCTATTATAATGAGGCAATGGTATATCTGAAATCTGCCCAGGAAAACTATGAAGTTGACTATGGAAAAAACATCTGGGGCGTTGATATTCTTGGTGATGGGAAAACCTTTGGAGAGCTGATAAAGGATGAGGTTATTAACCAGATTACAGAATTAAAGATAATACGTGCAAAGGCTAAAGAACTGGGGATTACGCTGACAGAGGAGGAAATAGCAGAAGCAAATTCCTATGCAAAGGAGCATTTTGAAGGGCTGGCGGAAAAGGATATCAGCAGGTATTTGATTACTGAGGAATTATTACAACAGATATATGCGGATAACCTTTTAGCGGAAAAGGTATTTGAAACCTTAACCATCAATGTGGATACCAATGTACCGGATATTGAAGCAAATCAGATTACGGTACAGCATATTCTGATTTATAACGGCAATTATAATTCGGAAGGTAACAAGGTTGAGTATAGTGAAGAGGAACGGGAAGAGGCCTATGAAAAGGTGAAATCCCTACTGACACAGGCGAAGGAGACAGAGGATTTTAAAGCGCTGGCGGAAGCAAATTCTGAGGCAGACACCATTGAATATACCTTTGGAAGAGGTCAGGGGCCGAAGGAATACAGCCCATCCTTTGAACAAGCAGCATTTACTTTAAAAACTGGCCAGGTAAGTGATATCATTACCACGGACTACGGCTGGCATATCCTATACTGCGTATCGGATTTTAATGAGGATGCAACCATCCAGGTAAAGGAATCCATAATTGAGGAACGCCGGAACAAAATGTTCGCAGAGCTATATTCTAAGTGGACTGCAGATTACGACATCGTAATTAACAGCGAAGCATGGAAGGCAGTGACCTACGAATAAAATAGCTCTTAGTTGATTGATTTATGTATGTATGGTATAGAGAAGAACCGATAGAGGGTGCGAATGCATAATTTACCAGCAGGGAGATACTTACCTCACACACAGACGGAAGGACATATTACTGATTTTGTATGCCTCAGTCGAATAGGAATATTCGCCTGATTCATACAAAATGCAGCAATAAGTTCTTCCGACAGTGCATTATGGTAAGTTATCTCCCTGCTGATATTATGCATTTGCGCCCTCTACCGGTTCTTCGTCGTTACATAGGGCTCTAAAAGGCAGAGCCCTTGTAACGACTTGAATACATACTCAGCCTAGTTGTACTGCATAATGATATACGGAGCTCTAATGGATAGACCTTAAGTGCCAACTAGCGCAAACGCTCCCGAAAATACCTGTTCCTGAGTTTCCTCGCCGTCGGCAGAGATGCCGGAGCATTGCTTTGTCATGCTGTCAAGGGCGGCGGGAACTTACCAAAGAATAACACCTAATAGTTTTCATGACTCTGGATGAACCTGGTTTTTGGCAAAGGGCCTCCATAAGTTACTTCAGGCTGCAAAATTGTATATTTTATATCTCTGAATAAGCAAAAATGTAGGCTTGTGTGAAATAGAATCACATAAACCTACATTTATATAATTTATATTATGGTTGTATAAACTAATTCCTTAAATGAGTTTAATTAAGAGAATAATCCATTATACATAATACAAGTTCTCGGAAGGATATACTGCATCACAGGTTACATCAATTCCAAGCTTCTTAAGAATTTGCTCATCATTACGGTTTAACATTACGGTACAGTGAGCCTGTACACCGGTTAAACAGGAAAGCTTTTCGTAAGCCAGCTGTGCAGTGGGATTTGTGACAGCACAGATACTCAGCGCAATCAGTATTTCATTTGCATTCAAGCAGGTAACCTTGCTGTGCAGGTCACGTTCCTTTAGATCCCGAATGGTGTTAAGAATCAAGGGTGATAATAGGAAAATATCATCACTGATACCGGCCAGATACTTAATCGCATTCAGTAATGCGGCTGAGCAGCAGTCCATCGTAGCAGAGCCTTTACCTGTAATAATCGTACCATCTTCAAATTCAAAGGCGATGACAGAAACGGCTTCATTGTCGCCACAGGACTCCTTCAGTTTGGCAGCATATTGCCGTGCTGGTAGTACGCAACGACGATCCTCCTGTTTCAGACCCACCTCTTCCATAATCACCTTCATGCGGTTTAAGGAATCCTCATCCAAAAGCCCCTTTTTGAAATCGCACATAGTTGCAAAATAACGGCGGATGATTTCCTGATGGGAGGCTTCCTGAACAACCGCATCATCAATAATTCCAAAGCCTACGCGGTTTACACCCATATCGGTAGGGGATTGATAGATGGATTCCTTACCGGTGATCTTTTCGATGATACGTCTGATAACAGGGAACATTTCCAGATCGCGGTTATAATTAACGGTTATTTCATGATAACGTTCAAAGTGGAAGTTATCAATCATATTGACATCCTTTAAATCAACGGTAGCTGCCTCATATGCAATATTTAGAGGATGCTTTAACGGTACATTCCATACGGGGAAGGTCTCGAACTTGGAGTATCCGGCAGAAACCCCTTTCTTATACTCATGATAAAGCTGATTTAAGCAGGTTGCCAGCTTTCCGCTGTTGGGTCCTGGAGCCGTAACAACAACAATAGGCTTAGTGGTGGTAACATAGGGATTGATACCATATCCGTTTTCACTAACGATTGTATCCACATCGGCAGGGTATCCCGGAATCTCAGCATGCTTATATACCTTAATATTACGACGTTCTAATTTATTGATAAACACGGTCGTAGCAGGCTGTTTGTTATAGCGAGTGATTACAACACTGTTGACCTCCAGCCCGTAGCTTCTTAAATCGTCCAATAGACGAAGTACTTCCATATCATAGGTAATTCCAAAATCTCCACGGATTTTATTTCGTTCGATATCTCCTGCATATACACATATAATAATCTCGGCTTGATCCTTTAGCTTTTGAAGAAGCTTAATCTTGGCATCCTCATCGAAGCCAGGTAGGACACGTTTTGCATGCTTGTCTCCTATCAGCTTACCGCCAAATTCCAGATACAGTTTGTCGTAATTATTGACGCGTTCTAAAATAAATTTTGACTGCTCATCAATATACTTTTGTGGGTCAAAACCGGTTTTCATATGGTATCCTCCTATTAATATCTTTTAAATTATATCGGTGGTTTCTTATAAGATGGTAAGAAATGATTAGCAGTATACTATGTAGGTTTCATTCGTACTTACTATGTGTATACGACGGTGTAATTTACATTTTACTAATAATATAATGAAATCTCATTTTCACACATACTATATCATAATCCAAAAATAAAAAATGTCAAAGCATTTTTCATGGTATTTACACTTTTTCTACAAAATAATTTTTCTCTTGGTTGGGAGGTATAACAGACTTTCTAAAATTGGTAGTAATAAAGTAAGGTAAATTATATTATGTGTGACTTTGAAGAAATAATTGTTTTACTATGGAGTGACGTAATTATATGATAAAATAGTAAAAAGTACAAAGAGGATGCGTGTGATAATAATAAAAATGGAATGTAACGAAAGTGAGGGCGCAGTATGTGTGGAAGATATAATTTTACAGTGGAGCAAAGTGAGGAAGTAATTGAAATACTAGAAAAGCTGAATGCAAAATTACATGGGAAGGAAGTAAGGACAGGGGAGGTGTTTCCGACCAACCTGGCACCCATTCTGATTGATGAGCATAGAGAAGTAGAACCTGTGGCAAGCATCTGGGGATTCCCTAAGTTTGATCAAAAAGGTGTTATCATTAACGCCAGAGCAGAAACGGCATTTGAGAAGAAAACCTTTCGGGACAGTCTGGTAAACCGAAGATGCATTATTCCCTCCACAGGATTTTATGAATGGGATAAGGAAAAGAAGAAGTATTTATTCAACCTGGAAGGGACAAATACCCTCTATATGGCAGGTCTTTATGCCTTTTATAAGGATGAGATGCGATATGTCATTCTGACTACCGAGGCAAATGAATCCATAAAAGACATTCATACCCGTATGCCGCTTGTAATTCCTAAGAATGAGATTTCCACCTGGATCATGGACCAAAGCGCAACCAATGATTTGCTGAAACGAGTTCCGCCACAGTTAATCCGACAGGTAGTATAAGTATTATGGAAGCAGGAAGGTCAAAAACGTCGAGTAAATAAACAAGGACCTGTTATAATTAAGATATCTTCCGGAAGTAAAAAAAAAGTGGGGGTGAAAATATGGACTATTCCTTTTTTGTGTGGTCAACAGCTTCTTTTATTGAAACTAGGCTAAAGGAGAAGATTGAATACTCTGCATTGGAGAAGACAGTGGGATTCTCCTATCGGCATATTAGAGAAACCTTCAAGGAATGTACGGGCATTACCTTATCTCGCTATATCCTGCTGAGAAAGATTGCAAATTCTGCCTTCGACATAGTTCATACTCCGAAGAGTCTGACAGAGATTGCAGGAGAGTATATGTTTGACAGCTACGATACCTTTACCAGAGCCTATAAAAGGCATATTAGCCTTAACCCATCGGAGTTTCGTAACCCCAACTGTAAGCTTAAGGTGGGAAGACGAAGAATACTAACAGGCTTTTATGCACCCATGATTATGCAGAAGGAGGAGTTTGCAAGAAGACGGGAGGAATGGCTTGTCAATACCTCCGGCAGCACCCCTCAGATAATGGAGAATGATAAATCTATGAAAAATGTTGAAAAATCAAATGACAGTTGCATCTTATACGGAGTTCCGAAGGTGGCATATACCTTTGAGGAATGCACTCCTTTTTGTGTGGCAATGAAATCCTGTCTTAATTATATGGGACAGCAGATTGACTACGCCTATATTATGGCAACAACCGGTGCCGCTTTTCGACTTCGGTGGAATATTAACGAGTGGGATGGCGGTAATGTGGATATCATGAACATCTATGAGAATCCTTATGAAGCCTTTCAGAGGGCCTTTCAAGCTGCCGGACGCAGATATCAGCTACTGAAGAGAGAGGATTCCAGTAAAGAAGAGTTTATACAGTTTATTAAGAAAGAAATAGACGATGGACGGCCAGTAATTGCTTTTGGTATAATCGGACCTCCGGAAGCCTGCCTGATAACCGGATACCGAGATGGAGGGAATACTCTGCTTGGATGGAACTGCTTTCAGGAAAATCAGGAATATGCGGGAAATGTGAAATTGGATGAAAGCGGATATTTTATCACTAGTACATGGTGGGAGAATGAATGCACCGTTGCGCTTATTTCTGTTGGTGAGGAGCAGGAGAAGCTGGGAAGCAGCCGGGATATTCTTGAAAATGCCATTGATATTTTAACCAAAGAGAGGATTACTTTCCGCGATCAGGAGAAGATAACAGCAGAATATGCTGGAGGTCAAAAGGCATATGAAGCCTGGGCAAGCTCAGTGGGTAATGATAAAGAATTCCCTGAGCAAGCAGTACTTCCGATTCTGTTTGAGCGGCTCATGTGTCAGAATGATGCCCAGGTTATGATTTGTGAAGGCCGTTCTTATGCAGCCTGTTATTTTGACAGATTAGCAGGAGAGCATGGAGCAGTTGCCGATAAATGCAAAAAGGTCGCTGAATATTTTCGCAAGGTTGCTGAATGTGGCTTTAAAATGAACGATGCGAAGGGTGGTTTTATGCAGGACGAGGCAGCAGCTCGGAAATTCGCTGAGCCACAGAGCCGCAAAACGACAGTATCACTGATATTAAAGGCAAAGGAATATGAGGAAAAAGCCTGTGGATTGATTAAGGAGATACTATCAGAGCTTTAAGCTATAGCTATAAACGAATTACGATAAGGAGAATGTTAATGAAAACATACAAGAACCTAACCTTTGAATATATAAAAGAGGAAGATATCGATATATTAACACCCATTATGACAAGAGCCTTTGACGAGGATTCACGCATTCATTTGAATAAAGAAAAGGGAGGTCCCGATGGATACGATAACGGGGAATTCCTTCGAAAATATGCTCTGCATAATGATTCTGAGGCATATAAGATTTCTTCAAAGGGGGAAGTAGTAGGTGCTGTAATCGTTTGGATTGATAGAAAGTATAAAAGGAGTTTCCTGGGAAATATATTTGTAGATACAAAGTATCAGAACCAAGGATATGGAAAAGTGATATGGGAGTTTTTGCAGAATGAGTATCCGGATACAGAGGTATGGGGAACAGAAACCCCGGCATTTTCCAGAAGAAACCATAACTTCTATATCAACAAATGCGGCTTTCATGTGATAAGGATTGAGAATCCGAAGGATATTTTAGAGGGATCCTATATCATGGAAAAACGCATGAAATAATCCATTATGAAACCCATTATAAGTAGTCATAAATTAGTGCATTGAATCACAATAACTATTATGTAGAGGCCTATAAAATTAAATATGTAACAGTGAAGAGGATAATAAATATATAAGTATTTATATCCTCTTTTTTTATATAAAGTGGGGGATAATGTGGAAATATCAATTTTTATATATTATAATAAGTGATAATAAAATATTACCAGATCATTATCATAAGAAAGTTAATGATGGTAATGAAGGATATGAGGGGAAGAAATGAATACAAATACATGAAATGCAAATACATGAAATACAAATACGTGAAATACAAATACATGTAATGACAAGGGATAGCTATTATATAAATATAATTAATGAATGAAAGTGGGACAGAGATGAAAAAAGGAATCAAGAAGAAAAAGGGTGTAAAAATATTATTAATTGTTGCTATAATTGTTTTGCTACTGTTTTTTGGAATGTCATATTTTCTTGGTAGTCAGGTTTTCATGGGCTCAACGCAGCTGGTTACACCAGAGACTACGACTGGAGTAAAAGAAAGCTTCTGGGATAAATATCAAGTTGATTTTGAAAGCTTTTGCAATACATATACTGTTGAAGAAGTGGAGATTACCTCTTCCTTTGATGGACATATTATACCAGCTGACTACATCTATGCACAGGATGCCCAGAATAGTAAGGACCATAAAACTGTAATTATGGTACATGGTCTCGGGGGAAATCGATACACCAATTACCCAAATGCGGAGATGTTTTTACAGAGGGGATATAATGTTTTATCCTATGACCAAAGAAGCAGTAATGAAAATACAGCGAAGTATACAACCTTTGGGTATTGGGAAAGATATGACCTGATTGATTATATAGAATATATTAAGGAACAAGCTCCGAATCAAATCATCGGTGTATGGGGTACCTCCTTTGGCGGTGCGACAGCAGGACTTGCGATGGAGAATAAGGCTGTTGAAGAGAGTATCGATTTTCTTATTCTTGACTGTCCGGTTAGCAGTATGAAATGGATGGTAGAGGAAGAAATGAGAAAAATGGATATCGGTTTGCCGATTTCGTATATGACTTTCTGTGGAAATGTTATGAATAGGATAAAACTAGGGTTCAGCTATGAAGATGCGGATGTTAGTAAGGCCATCGCCCAAATTGAAATTCCGGTTTTGGTCATTAACAGTAAAGTGGATACCGTAACACCTCAGTTTATGGGACAGGACATCTATGATGCGATTCAGGGGGAAAAGAAAAGAATCTGGACTGTGGAAGATAGTGAACATACAGAGATGTGGCTGGAGCATAATCAAGAATATAAAGATCGAGTGGATGAAATATTGAGTATGGTTGAATAGGGAAGTATGCGACAGGAACTGTTGCATTATATATCAGCAAGATAAGGGGCTTCATTACCAGATAGATTAATAGGCAATTTAGCTTTATAATTAATGCACGTTGTATCAATATGATAATAAGGGGTGAGTATTCATGCAGTTTGGTCTACAGTTGTTTGGTATATATGATATTTGTAAGAAGAATCCGGAAACTCTGTTTAAGAAATTGTCCGATATCGGATATCAGTATGTGGAACCATGTATTGCCTTCGGCAATCTGGGAGGGTTTGAACAGTCGATTTGGACAGTGGAAGAATTTGAAAGAATGCTTCCATTACTTAAAAAGCATTATCTTGAGGTGATTTCCTGCCATGTGTTTTCGTTGAATCTACAGGAGGCAGTACCTGAGATGAAACGACTGAGCGTACAGTATGGAATCCAACAGTTTGTGCTGAATTGCCCGGACGAACTGACAAAGGTACGAATGCAGGAAGTGGCATTTTCCTATATACAGGCGGCAGAGGAGATTTCGAAAGTAGGAGCACGAATTCTGATTCACAATGGTAGTTCGGAGATCGCTAAGAAAATAGACGGACGCTCAGCCTATGAGTGGTTTATGGATGCTTGTCTTGGCAGGGTGGATGCCCAAGTAGATGTAGGATGGTTGCTCTTTGCCGGAGAGGATCCGGAGCAGTTTTTGTGGCGTAACAAGGAACGAGTGAAATCAATTCATTATAAGGATTTTAAAACGCCGGGTAATCCGGATAGTGAGGTATATTTAGGACAGGGCGCTTTAGATGCTGTTGCGTGTTTTCAGTTTGCCAGGGCGATGGGAATTACGCAGATTATTGATCAGGATCAATCACAGGGGGATGTGTATGAGGATTTAAGAAATGCATATCAGCTGCTTGATGGACTTGGACAGTGCAGGGACAACACGGTAAGTTATTTAAATATAATGGATACAAAGACGGGAGAAGTGAAGGTTCTGCGTCGATATGAGCGTATCATTGAAGCGCCGAACTGGCTAAAGAAGGAGAATGTAATTCTTTATAATTCGGAAGGCTATATCTATCGGTATGATATTCAAAGTGATACAGAAATTCGCATTGAAAGTGGAGAATGTAATAACTGCAATAACGACCACGTAATCTCTGCAGATGAAAAGTGGCTGGCAGTCAGTCATGGACCCAAAGACGGTGGGTTCGCTTCCCGGATATATATCCTGCCGCTGATGGGGGGGATACCTAGGCTGGTAACACCAAATACACCAAGTTTTCTGCATGGATGGTCACCGGATGGGGAGAAACTCGCATACTGTGCATTTCGTGAGCATGATGGGCATCAGGAAGTGGATATTTACACGATACCGGCAGAGGGCGGAGAAGAGAAACGTCTCACGTTGGGCGGCTTCAATGACGGACCGGAGTATTCTCCCGACGGTAAGCATATATGGTTCAACAGTACCCGAACCGGTTTAATGCAGGTATGGCGGATGAATCGGGATGGAAGTGAACCGGTTCAAATGACAATGAACGAAAGCAATAACTGGTTTCCCCATATATCACCGGATGGGAGGAAGGTGGTTTATTTGTCCTACCGAAAAGGGGACTTAAAACCTACAGAGCATCTTCCTAATATGCAGGTGGAGCTTTGGATGATGAATTATGATGGTAGTGGAAAGCAACGAATGCTATCGTTCTTTGGCGGCCAGGGATCCATTAATGTGAATTCCTGGGCAGCAGATAGCCGGCATATTGCGTTTATTAGTTATGAGCTGATACACGGTATAAAATAGGTAAGCACTGAATCGTTGAAAAACTGTAATAACTGTAATAAAGAGTATAATGAGAAATATACAGATAATGAGGCTGTCCCAAAAGTATTATAAACTACCTAAAACTCTTTCTTTATGGTAAATCATTTTTATTCGGGTGGCAGCAACAGCAGCAAATGGGATGGTAGTTAATGATCCTTCCATATCGATCGAGTTCAAAATGGCAGCATTTCATTAGGCTATCCTTTAGCAATTGTCGTCCCCGTTGAACCCGGGACTTGGCACCTGATACGGAAATTCCCAGTCTTTTAGCCAATTCCACCTGGGATAAGCCTTCTATTTCTACAAGGTAAAGTGCTTGTGAGTATTTTTCCGGAAGGTCATCAATCATTCCTTTTAAGCCGGCTGCAACCTTTTGAGCCGGCTCTGAATCTACTATATTATTAATATTGTTAATAGCTCCTTCATCTTCTAAAGGAATCTCATCGATATCCTCTAATTTCATTTTTTCCTTTCGGTAATAATCAATGATTGTATTTCGCGCAATTTGATAAACCCAGCTATGAACTTTTGTACTTTCTTTGAGTGAATCAATATTGGAATGAATTTTGACAAATACGTCCTGCAAAATATCTTCGATTTGGGAAGGGTTAGAGACCCTTCGAGCTATAAATGAGCGAAGTGCTGAACTGAATTCTTCCCATATTTGCTCGGTACCATATTCCATACATTTCACCTGTACAACCTTTCTATCGATTTATATAAATGGCGGTATGAAGCAAATAATCAATTAATCATACCGCTACAGCTTCATTTTATTTCTACCGCGGAAAATGCTTAGCGTGCAATCTAACATAATTATGTAACTGATTTATTTATTATATAGATGTCAAAAACATCCTTTACTTAATTATAAAATAATATTTCTGGAAAGCAATAATGATTTTTCTTAGAGACTATATTAAAGTCCATTTCTTTCTATGACTTTCTTATACCAGAAGCCACTCTTCTTTATAATACGTTTCTGTGTTTCATAATCTATGTAAACCAGACCAAATCTTTTAGAATATCCCAATCTCCATTCAAAATTATCCATGAATGACCATACATAATAACCTGCAACATGAGCACCATCTTTTACTGCCCGGAAAACTTCTGATATATGATTATTAAGGTAGCTTATGCGCTCATCGTCATTTACTTTTCCATCCTTATCAATATCATCCTTAAATGCCGCACCATTCTCTGTTATCATTATTTTTATACCATCGTATTCCCTTTGTAAGTATAGCAACAGGTCATAAATCCCTTCGGGGTATATCTCCCATCCTGTATCCGTCTTATTTTTCCCGGTGTCAGCAAATGCTACCTGAAGAGGTGGTTTATCTGCATCATATGCCACAGAGTTAAAGGAATAATTGTTGATTCCTAAAAAGTCAATTGGCGTATGGATCACGTCCATATCACTACTAATAATGTCTGGAACTTTGGCAATGTTTGAAAACAGTTTATGAAGCTGCTCCGGATATTTTCCCTTCAGAATGGGATCCAGAAACCAGTTGTTCTGGAATTCACTATACCGTTTAGCAGCAAGTAAATCAGCTTCACTCTCCGAAGCAGGGTATACAGGATTGAGATTAAGTGAAATCCCAATTTCTCCGTTCATTCCCATTTCCCGATACGCACGAACTGTTTTACCATGGGCCAGCATTATATTGTGTGCTGCCTGTAAAGCGAATGAAAGGTCAGTAACAGCTGGTGGATGTCCACCATACCAATACCCAATAAAGGAAGATACCCAGGGCTCATTAAAGGTTATCCAAATGGGGACCTTATCCCCTAGTTCCTTGAATACATAACGCGCATATTGAACAAAATGGTCTACAACCTCCGGATTAGTCCATCCACCGATATCCTGTAGCTTCTGAGGCAAATCCCAGTGGTATAGGGTAGCCGCAGGGATTATTTTATTTTTTACCAGCAAAGTAACTAAGTTGCGATAAAAATCCATACCCTTTTTATTCGGTTCCCCTCTACCATCCGGAAATATACGTGGCCAAGAAATAGAAAAACGATAGGATTTGATACCTATTTCTTTCATGATTTTTATATCTTCTTCGTAGAGATGATAATGGTCACATGCAACATCGCCAGTATTATTGCCCCATATCATCCCAGGTGTATGAGTATATCGATCCCATATAGACTCACCTTTTCCATCCTCGTTATAGGCCCCTTCAATTTGATAAGCAGATGTAGCTGTACCCCATATAAAGTTCTCTGGAAAAACCATATTACTCATTCACAAATCTCCCTTCAAGGAACTGCTGTAGGATATATTTGCAGGGCTATGTGAGGTAAGTCATAGTTCCAGCTGTTACATCATGCAACAGTTCCTTCTTAAATAGAGCCAACTGCAGGTAAATTAATAATTACGATAGCTGCCAGGCCAATACTTATATACTTCTAGTAAGCGATATGATTTTTTATGAACATGAACAAGAACAACCACATCCGGAATTTGCTGATGGCTTATCATTTTCGGTTGATATGTCACAACAATTACTACTTGCATAGTTGATTGCTGGCATGGATCCACATCCGCATCCGGTCGGGGCCTGGCCATCCAGTGTACCACAACATTCACACTCAAATTCTTCTTTTACTACGCCTGCTACTGATTTTTTAAATTCAAACATAATTAACCCTCCTAAAATATTAAATGATTTTCTAACATTTTCTTGCTTTTTTAACTTAACCTTCTGAGTATTTATATAACGTATAAGACTTTACTAATTCGGCGAGTTCCTCCCAACCATCACAATTTTCTAATAAGAAAGATTTAGGATACTCCTTCATTTCTTCCCATGGTATCGATTGCAATTTGGGTTTGACTAGCATATGTATATGCAATTCATTAAGAAAGGAGTATAACCTGAATGCAAGAGGCTCTTTAATTTTTTCATGAATGGTATAAGAAAATTTACCTTCTACCATCTCAAATATTTCTTTAGCAATCGTTGGATTGCTTCGCCCCTTCAGCTGCCATTGATGTCTGAAATCATTTGCCATAGACATCCACTTGGTATCATCCTTCGGATAAACCATTCCCATTGCTCCTGCATCTTTATAACTCCATAAAGTCCAGGAAATACCGTGCTTTTCAAAGATATCAAGGCAATCTTTGACTAACTTTATCCCTTCTAGCAGCTTATCTTTCGGAAAATGTCCGCCTGTCTCTCCCGCCCAGAGTGCCATTCCTGTTTCTTCTCTTAATTTTGTAAAATAAGATATCTTTTCTTCCAATTGTGCTTTTCTTTCTTCAGCTTCCGTAGACATAAATACATGCTGTCCAGGATAAAAATGAAAAGAAATTGCCTGTTGATATCCGCCAAGGCTATCAAAAATGCTAAAGTCTTTGGCCCAATCATCTCCTTCCAGAAAAATAATATGATTCATATCCACATTCCTTATTTCTTGGATGACTTTCCTATAAAAATCATTAAAAGCAGAAATATTTGAAACAAAGCTAGGCTCGTTCAGTACATCATAGCCGGCAATTATAGGTTCATCCTTATACTTCTTTGCAATATAACCCCACAGCTTAATAACTCTTTCCCTTGCCAAAGCATCTTCCCAAAAGCCACTTACACCTGTTTCACTTCCACCATGTGAATCCGGGTTTTGTCCACCGGGAGAAGAATGCAGATCCAAAATTGCGTAAATTCCATATTTTCGACAGAGTGCGATTACGCGATCTAAATGCTTAAACCCGTTTTGAATATACTTACCAGGCTCCTGGTCATTTTCGAAATGCCAATAACCAAAAGGAAGACGTAATACATTAACGCCCAAACTTTTTATAAGAACGAAATCATCTTCATTTATAAAGCTGGTCAGAAATTCATCGAAAAAAAGATCGGCATTATCTTTACCATAAACCTCAGCATAAGTCTGACGAATTCTCTTCTCTGTGCCAGGTATCCTCAGCATAAAACTTTCAATGTCCATCCACGAACCTATTGAAAATCCTCTTAGTACGATCTTCTTATTGTTTCGCTTAAATTCTCCGTTTTCCACCTGAACAAATCCAGTCTCCATACGTGTCCCTCCTTTAATTAAACTCATATATTAAGACGGTCATGAAGCGACAAAGACGTAAAATTATGATAACAAATTTAATATATTTGCTTATAGACCCAATACGATTAACATTTGATATAAGTACCCAATGATAATTCCACTAGCTAAAACAAAACCGATATAAAGACCAATAACTCTTTTTTTCATGAAAGCTGAAATGCCTGCTATGACCCAGGCGCTGGTTGCCGGACCCGTTATCATGAATGCCATCATTGCTCCATCTCCTGCACCGCCATCCATTAACGCTTTCATGAGTGGAATGGCACCTTCGCCACTAACATAAAGAGGCAAGCCAATTAAAGCAGCTAAAGGAACGGAAAAGAAACTTTCCCCACTGAATAGAGACATGATTAATGAAGTGGGTACAAACGATTGAATAAGATAACCAAAACCAGCAAAGATTGCGAAGTACAGAAGTATTTGCTTTAAGCCAACATCGATTAAGGCCTGCCCGACTTCCTTGATTTTATATTTTTTTATAATGTTTGTAAAAGATTTATCATTAGATGATACCGGCTTGGATACAGGTGTAGGAGAACTGCACTCACATGTAGGTACTGATAATTGCTGCTCAGTTACTGGAATTGTAGAACTGCAACAACATGCTGTCTCTGAGGTTGTAGTACTGCAGTCACAAGCTGTCTCAGTAGTTATGGGGCCGCAACCACATGATTGAGAGGACTGACTTTTTGCAAATCGTAACTGGTCATCTAAAAAACTAGTCTTTTTCTCAATTAAATGTGTCAATCCGCCCGAAATCAGACCGATAGCGACTGAGGCTATGGTTAGTGCAATTGCGAATTTGAAACTGAGTATACCGGCAATCATAATAAAAGTGTCCGGGCTCATTAGTGGGGAGGAGGTTAGAAAGGCCATAACCGGTCCCCATGGCAATGCAGTAGATAACAATCCAATAACGACCGCCATTGTACCGCAGGCACATAATGGAGTAAAAGCTCCGAAAGCAACACTTGCAAGAGTTGAAACTTTTGGTCTGTTAATTAATGACTCTTTGAGCTTCTCCGCATTAACATAGACTTTCATTAGCGAAGCAGTAAGTATGGCTAAACCTAATGGCAGCCAGTTGTGATAAAGACTTGTTAATACTGACGTTATAGTATCCGCCAATAGTTCTGATAAATAATTAATAATTTCTTGCATTTTCATCCATCTCCTGATTTCTTATTTAAGTACATATTAATAGACGATGGATTATTGGAAAGGACGCAAAAATTTAATTAATTTGCCTGGCCCTTTAAACATGATTTTTATTTTATCCAAATGTTTTCTCTTTACATCGAACAATTGTTCTGGTATAATAAACTTAAAAATAGAACACATGTACGGTTTTTGCCCGCGCCGATATAGTAGATAAGGGATGTTTACGTATGTATGGAAGAAATGGTTTTACAGAATAAGAAGCGAGAATGATTACAATTTAAGTTAGATAAGGTGATAAATGTATGGATAACATAATATTTCATATTGATGTTAATTCGGCTTTCCTAAGTTGGGAAGCCGTTTATCGCCTACACGTTCTCGGAGAGGAGAAGGACCTGCGGGAGATACCTTCAGCGGTGGGAGGCGATATTAAGAAGCGTCATGGAATTATTCTGGCTAGGTCCACGCCTGCTAAGAAGTTCGGGGTAAGAACCGGAGATACCATCAGCGATGCCAAGAAGCTATGCCCGGATCTGGTATTGGTACCGCCTCATTATGACCTTTACGATACCTGCTCTAAGGCATTTATGGAGATTTTGCGGGAGTTTTCTCCGGTTGTGGAGCAATATTCGGTGGATGAAGCCTATTGTGATATGACGGGAACCATCGGTCTCTATGGCTCGGCGGTGGTTGCCGCCAATCTGATGAAGGATAGAATTGCAAATGAATTGGGATTCACGGTGAATATCGGAATCTCATCCAACAAATTACTGGCAAAGATGGCCTCGGACTTTAAGAAGCCGAATTTGGTGCATACCTTGTTTCCCCATGAGATGGAGAAGAAGATGTGGAAGCTTCCGGTGGAGGAATTGTTCTATGTGGGTCATGCAACCAAGAGAAAGCTGCATATGCTGGGAATACACACCATCGGGGAGCTGGCTAGAACGGATCTGGATTTGCTACGGGCTCATTTTAAGAAATATGGAGAGGTGATTTACGCCTTTGCCAATGGAATTGATATGTCCATGGTATCCAATGAGGTTCCTGCCAATAAGGGTTATGGTAACTCCCTTACGATTGCCTTTGACGTGGATCGGAGCGATGTTGCCAAGATGGTGCTGTTGTCCCTGTCGGAAACGGTGGCAACCAGACTGCGGGCAGATTCTGTAATGGCTACTGTAATCGCAGTAAGTATGGTGACCTCGGAATTTCATCATACCTCCCATCAGTTGACCTTGCTCAGTCCTACCAATACCACCAATGAGATTCACAGGGCAGCGTGTCAATTATTTGATGAGTTGTGGGATGGTTCACCCCTTCGGAATCTGGGGGTACACACAAGTAGGGTGGTCCATGGAGACTTTGTCAAGCAGATCAATTTGTTTGATATGAATCGCTATGAGAGATTATCAAAGCTGGATAAGGTAGTGGATCAAGTTCGGGAGCGTTATGGGAGCGACTCCATTATGAGAGCCATATTTTTAAATAACCCCGTTTACCATATGGCAGGCGGAATTGCGCCGGAGAAACGAAAGCCAAATTACGGTACTAATATTAAGGAGTAAATGATTTTTGTTATGGAAAGGCTTGGTGTATCGAATGTATCATATGCCGGTAGATGTAATTGCAACCTTTAATGTGCAGGGCAAGATTAAGCCGAATTACATTCGTTTAGAGGATGAGGAGCATGTCTTACAGACCTACAAAATTGAGAATATTCTATTTAGCCGGGAAGAAAATTATGCTGGTGTTCCGGTATTGCTTTTTTGCTGCAATATACGTAGGGATGATTGCTTGCAAATGATAAACATCAAATTTCACATCAAGACACACCAGTGGATACTGGTACGAGATGCAAATGATAGAATAGCAGAAATAAAATAAGAGGTAAATGGAAGGAAAGCTTCCATGATAAGCGAAAGAGAATGATATAATATCTCAGGATAAAGTATAAGAAGCGGAGGCCGTCTCACGAACAGTTTATAACGGAATTTGCTCAGGGAGGGCCTTTTTTAGCGTAAAAATCACTTCTAAAATCTTTGAATTAAAAAAATGAAGTAATTACCAATAAGATATCGTTATTAAATTTGATAAAGAAATTATTAAAGAAAGTAAAGGGTGAGCTTAAAAATGAAAAAGAAAATTATGAAACTAATGGCTGTAGTTGGCCTTGGAATTACGATACTACTTAACAGTGAATCCCATGTCTATGCGGCTTCAGAAGAGATAAAATATGATGAGATGGACCAGTATTTACAAAAGGCTGTTAAGGAAACACATATTCCGGGTATGTCAGTACTATTAGTCGACAAAGAGAAGGTACTATTCTCGAAGACCTATGGAATATGTGATAGCAGTGATGAATCCTTCATTATTGGCTCCAATAGCAAGTCGTTCACGGCAGTAGCAATCATGCAATTAGTGGAACAGGGTAAGGTTGATTTGAATGATACAATTGATCGCTATCTTCCGGGAATTCATGAGGGAGACAAAATTACAGTCAAGCAGCTTCTGAATCATACCAGTGGAATCAGTACCTATGATACCCAGGAGGATTTTGAGGTATCCTCTAAACAGGGAACTCATGTGTATGCCAATGCCAACTATGGTCTGTTAGGAAAGATCATTGAAAGCGTAACAGGAATAACCTATTGCGATTATATTAGAACCAATATTTTCGAACCGCTTCAGATGACGAACACCTTCACTTCAATGGACGAAGCAAAACAGAACGGATTAATCAAAGGATATCGTAATTATTTCGGATTTATGGTTCCAGAGGACGTCTCTTATCCGAAGGAGGATACGAATGGATGGCTTTCCATTTCGGCAGGATATATTATTTCCAGTGCAAATGATATGGGGAAATATCTACAACTTTACCTAAATGGAGGAAAAGGCGTAATCAGCCCGGAAAGTATTGAAGCAATGTTCTATGACACGGTGAAAGAAAAGGGGACATCTGAATATGGGCTAGGATGGGGTACGATTAATGATGAGAAGGAGCCTATATTCACCCATGGCGGCTTGGTGGAGAATTATATTACCCATATGTTTGTCCTGCCGGAGAGTGAAGTCGCCGGGGTCATTCTGATGAACTATAACGATTATCTTGTTGGGAATAGCATGTCTGCTACCATATTACAAAATGTATGGAAAATACTGTTGGGAGAAAAGCCCAGCCATGTCAATAAAATGTCTTATGAAATGAAACACCTGATTATTGATGGTATATACCTGCTAGTCATCTTAGTCAGTGTATTGCCTCTGATACGATACAGAAGCTGGAAGAAGCAACTAAATAATATAAGAAAAGTAAGAATATGGATTGGATTTACCATATTACATGTCCTGTATCCGACCCTTCTGCTCTTTCTGCCAGGAATACTGGGGACACCCTTCTATGTGGTAGGAGGATTTGTACCCGATTTATATCTGATCTTGATTATCAGTGCAGCCGTGGCATATGCAACAGGGGTAATTAAGGCTGCAACCATTCTTCGACATGCTATCGATAAAAAGGAAAAAGAAGAAGCTCACAGTTCTGCGGCGTAATCATCCAGATGTAAATAGAACGACAAATAGGAAAAGAGGCATCAGCCCGTACACATACACGGATATATAAAATCGGTGTTATGTGAGGGCTGGCGCCTCTTTTATGTAATGATAGGTATTTCTTAACCTCTAAAAACTTCGATACGGATCAATCTTATAGGCCTTCCATTCTCTTTACGCAGGCTTCATAATAAGTGTCATCAATTTCAATCCCTATGAAGCGGCGGTTCATTTCCCGGGCAGCGACTCCGGTGGAGGCAACGCCCATAAACATATCCAGAACCAGATCATTCTCATTGCTGGCTATCTTAATGATCTGCTTAAGAACAGCCAGGGGCTTCTGGGTAGGATGCTTGGGGGATTTCAGGCGCTCACTTCCCATACAGATGGGACTTTCGATAAAATTATGCATCTCGTTCTGTTTTGAGAAATTCCAGGTATGGCCTTTGTTCCACATACAGACTATCAACTCACAGCTGTTTAAGAAGGAGGATTTTCTGATATTCGGTACGGGATTGGTTTTATGCCAAACCATGAACTGAAAGGTATCAAATTCACTGTCGAATACCTCATGCCATTTGCCAATCAAATTGTAACTGGTAAATATGAAGATATTTCCCTTTGGGGAGAGAACACGCTTGAATTCATCAAGAAAATCAATGGGGGCAAGCTCCTTAAGATCCCACTTGGCAACATCGTTGTTGATTTCACTTCTCCAATCAAACTTCATATTGCCAGTAGAATACTTTGCGAGATTATAGGGCGGATCACATAGAATGAGATCAATGCTGCCATCGGGTATTTCCTTGAGCTTCTCCATACAATCCCCATGCATTAACAGGTATTTATCTATGGAATTTACATCTATCATAAGGGGGTATTCTCCTCTCATATATCATAAGCTAAATAGGTAATTGCAAAACTATATAATTGTGACCATTGTGTATACAGTGGATACATGTTCCGAAGCAAACCATAGCGGAAGGAGCGGGTTTGCGCAGGAATATGTATCTGCTGTATACACAATTAAGACATCTTCAGAGTTTCGCAATTGCCTAATCATTAGCTAAAATACAGTTGTTTAATTCGGTCCAGAGCATTCTTTATATATGCGGAACTGCACCGGTACTGGTCAAAGATAACATTATATCCCTCGGGATCATTGCAGACAAAGTTCCAATAATCGCGACCAATTAATAGTTCCTCTCCTGCGAAGAAGGTCTGAACCCGCTCTTGTTTCCAGGGGATACCCTCACCGAATTTATTATAGGCGGTTGCAAAGTATATTCTGATCGTATCCTTGTTCTGTAGGAAGTTCTTTAGGATAAAAAACTCATTGAGCAGCGCAATTTTCTCTGATTTTGCTTTTTTATTATCCAGATCACCACCCGCCTTTAATTCAATCAGGTAATGACAGTGCTTTTCCTCATCGTAGAAATAATTATCCGTCTCATGTGCAGTGATAAAGCTTGTAATATTGGAAGGAACCAGGCAGTTAAAATTCAGATAATCCTCTACCTTTGGTTTGGCATCCCGCTTTTCGTAGGCAGTCATGAGATAATCAATGTGCTGAGTCTGCTGTGGCAGAAGATAGGATTCAATTCGGCCTCTTACGGTGTAGGATATCTTTGCAATGGCATTTCCCATATTCTCCAGGACCTTGCCAAAGGAACTGTCGAAGGAACGGACAAAGGCGGAATAAAACATAAACTCTTCCCCCAGCTGTGACATAAAGGCATTATTCTTTTTGGAATTAATTACACCCAAGGGATCTGTTACCTCCAGGCTGTATCGGGTCTCCAGAACCCCGGCAAACTGTCGGATATGGGTGTCGACAATTTCTCTTATAATGGTTTCTTTTTCGTTTATCATAGCACTACTCCTTAAGTATCAATTATACCATGTAATCAATAATCGTCAAAGTAAAATATGAACAAATTTTCGATTGTTGTTCTATGTGACTGGGAAGAACCGATAGAAAGGGCGAATGCATAACATACCAGCAGGGATATCACTTCCCTCACACACAGACGGAAGTACATATTGCAAAATTTGGTATGTATCAGACGAACTTAAAAGTTCGCCTCATCCATACAAATTTTACAACAAGTTCTTCCGACAGTGTATTATGGTAAGTGATATCCCTGCTGGTATGTTATGCATTTGCCCCTTCTATCGGTTCTTCGTCAGAACAAGGGCTCTAAAGTACAGAGCTCTTGTTCCGACTAGTGCTAATATTCTTCTTTGTGTAAATACTTCTCTTCTAAGGATACAAGGAGATCCCGGTAACGTTCCTGAATGCCCTGGTTCCAGGCATCTGCTTCAAACAGTTCCGTGTCCGAATCTACTTTTTCCAGGATTTCGGGGGATAACTGGCGTTCAGCAAAGGTGTATACGACGGAATTCTCTTTCTCGATATGTCTTCTTAGAAGATGAGTATAGCTGATGGCATTTGCAATTACATCAAGCTTGCTCATCTCATCACCGGACTTCACCCGTTGCAACGCTTCCTCCAATTCCTTGATGAACAAACGACCGGAATCGTGTTCGACAAGCATCCCATGGGTTATCAGTTTATTTCCTAGCGGACCAAGGTGTGTAACCATTTCATGAAATAACAGCTTCTCTTCCTTTCCATGATGGTGTGCGTCAGCAAAATTTCGTATGAAATCAATCATTTTCTCAAAGTCTTCATAACAAATGGAAGCTCCCTTCAGGATTCCATAACATGCGTTTCGTACAACGTCCAGCATGCGAAGGATGGATTGGTGCTCCTCCATCATCAGGATTATACTGCGATTCATGAATGCACTTCCTCTCTTTCATGATATTTATTAATTACTCTTATTCTGTAGGATACTTCATCCGGTCTGTCAAAAGCAAACCGCAATTGATCTGTAGCTTCCAGTTCGCTTACAAAGCCTTCGATCCAATAGTCCCGTAGGGCGTAATAGATCGAGATATCTCCGTTCACTTCATCCCAATAGGTGCTGTGAACACAGGTTGCACGGGACCAGATAACCTCGTTCTCATTATTTGCAACAAGACGATTCGCATGATCACAGGGCATACCATCCAGTAGAAGATCAGAGATTGCTTTATATACATCGGATGGATTCTGAAGGGTGTCCTTCATAGATTGAGCGAACGTTTTGCCATTGGCTGATACGATGCTCTGAATTTCAGTCAGTGACTCCGGATGGGAAGCCAGTAAGGTTGTAATACAATAAGCATATTTATATTCAACCTGGGATACCCGTTCCTGCAACCATCCGTGGATATTCCCCTGATCTATCATTTCCTCCAGCGGTTTGTTTTCAAAGGTACCGAAGGTCTCCTCACAGTATTCTCTTAAGGATACACCATAGCTTTCTCCGAGAAGGTAGAGTTTATCTACGATATCCTGTTGGAGCTTAATTTTATTATATAACCAATAATGGATTGGACCTAAAAATGCACTCATAAAATACTCCTTTATACATGGTCGGTTGCTCTAACTTACCATAATGCACTGTCAGAAGAACTTGTTACTGTATTTTGTATGTCTCAGGCGAATACTTAGATTCACCTGAGACATATAAAATCAGTGACATGTACTTCTGTCTGTGTGAGAGGTAAGTCATAATCATGTAAGTATATTATGCAACAGCCCTGCATTGCCTATTCGTAGTAGTAATATTATTCTAAGAATAACTTTATGTCATCCTCTACTGTACCGATTCCTGCAATACCAAAGTTTTCGACTAAAACCTTAGCTACATTGGGGGATAGGAAAGCAGGTAATGTCGGTCCTAAGTGAATATTCTTCACTCCAAGGTAGAGTAAGGAAAGAAGAACGATAACGGCCTTTTGCTCATACCATGCAATATTAAAGGCAAGAGGAAGCTCGTTAATATCCTGAAGCTCAAATACCTCTTTTAACTTGAGGGCGATTAATGCGAGAGAGTAGGAGTCATTACACTGACCGGCATCCAGTACTCTCGGTATACCGTTGATGTCACCTAGATCCAGCTTGTTATACTTATATTTAGCACAGCCTGCAGTTAATATTACAGTATCCTTCGGAAGTGCCTTCGCAAAGTCTGTATAATAATTTCTTGCTTTTTGTCTACCATCACAGCCTGCCATAACAAAGAATTTCTTAATCGCGCCAGATTTAACTGCTTCAACAATCTGATCCGCCAATTGAAGAACCTGATTATGCGCAAATCCGCCAATAATTTCACCCTGTTCGATCTCAATCGGAGGCTCACAGGTCTTTGCAAGCTCAATAATCGGTGTAAAGTCCTTAATACCGTTTTCATCTCTTTCAATATGAACGCATCCGGTAATTCCGGTGGCACCTGTGGTGAACAGACGGTTTTTATAGGAAGCGGCAGGGGGAACTACACAGTTTGTAGTCATTAAAATCGGGCCACGGAAGCTTTCGAACTCTTCCTTCTGCTTCCACCATGCATTACCGTAGTTACCGATGAAATTTTTATATTTCTTGAAGGCAGGGTAGTAATGTGCCGGAAGCATCTCAGAATGGGTATAAACGTCTACACCCGTTCCCTGAGTCTGCTCAAGGAGCTGCTCTAAATCTCTTAAATCATGTCCTGATATAAGAATACCAGGTCTGCTGCCTACGCCGATGTTTACTTTGGTTATCTCAGGGTTACCGTAGGTACCTGTATTGGCACTATCAAGAAGAGCCATTCCGTCCACACCGAATTTACCGGTCTCCAGAGTAAGACCAATCAGATCATCGATGCTTAAGGTGTCATCCAAGGTGGCAGCAAGTGCTTTCTGCATAAATGCACTGATCTCAGCGTTGTCATAACGTAATTCATTGGCATGCTTCATATATGCAGCAAGACCCTTTAAGCCATATACGATAAGCTCTCTTAAGCTTCTTACATCTTCATTTTCTGTTCTCAGTACACCGACAGTAAGGGATTTTTCATCCAGTGCCTCACGGGTATCTGCACTCCACAATGCTGCATCGGGAAGAGAAGAAGTATCTTTCAAATTTTCCAACAGACGGTTTTTGATGGACAGTGTTTCAAACACTCTCTGATAGAAGATCTCATCATCAAAATTAGCGTTTGTAATCGTTGTGAAGAGGTTAATGGTAATATAGTGGTTAACCTCGGCTGAGATTTCCTCTCCTTGTGCTCTGAGTGCGGTGGTAACAGCACTTAACCCTTTGGTGGTATAAATGAGTAAATCCTGTATTCTTGATAAAGCGGGAGATTTCCCACATACACCAAACTGGGTACATCCGGTACAGCCTGCAGTTTCCTGACATTGATAACAAAACATCTTATTTTCCATTCTTATACGCTCCTTTTTTTATTAATGTTATCAAGGAAGGCGGGTGCATTCCTTGTATCATGATTGTTCTGGGTTTGTTTTCCTTGATTTTCAAGAACAAGATGAGTATAATACAGTTAGCAGATTGAAAATGTAGCTATAGCTACAATGTGAAATGGCATCGAAAGAAGGAGGTACCGGTGGAAAAATATTATCCTATTATAAAAAAATGCGCTTTATTTCGTACCATAGCAGAAGATGAGTATGCAAAGATGATGAACTGCATGGGAGCACAGGTAAAAGGCTTCCGTTCAGAGGAATATGTTTTTTTAGCTGGTGATGAAGTCAGTACCGTTGGAGTTGTACTGACCGGAGTGGTTGAGATCATGAAGGAAAACCTGGCCGGCAACAAGCATATCGTTGCATTTTTAGAGCCCTCGGATATGTTCGCGGAGGGGATTATCTGTACAAAAAGTCGTATTTCTCCGGTTACTGTACGGGTAAAGGAGGATTCGAAAATTCTATTTATCCCTTATGCAAGAATCATCAAGTCCTGTGGCAATGGATGTAACTTTCATATTACGCTGATACAGAATATGATGGTGGTATTGGGAGAGAAGAATGTTAATCTGAATCGTAAGCTGGAGCTGCTCTCTCTGAAGGGAATGAGAGAGAAGATTGCAAGCTTTTTAATCGCTGAATCCAATGACCGTGGCAGCAGTATGTTTCAGATTATGCTCAATCGAACGGAGCTCGCTGATTATCTGAATGTGGCGAGAACCTCGATGTGCAGGGAGCTGGCACGGATGAAGGACGAAGGACTTATCGATTATTACGGAAATAGCTTTAAGCTTATTAATAAAAAAGAATTGTTAGAATGTCTGGAGAAGAATGAGCGGTAGCAAGCAACAATAACATAGCGTAAATTTTTGCAGGAATATAAATATAGAGTAAGAGAACAGCAATAAAATTACATTTGACAGATGGAATAATCTGTAGTAGAATGACATAAATATTAATCAAACTGATGATTGAGAAGAGTAGTTAGGTACAATCGAAATCCAGAGAGTTGCAGATTGGTGTGATTGCAGCAGACAGGTTCCTAATGAATGGACTCATGAAGGTGGAAAGAAAGGCGCGAGCTGAGTAATGTCCAACGGTTGTCCTCCGTTACAGGGAATAGGTGTTAGAATGCACTGATTAGAGAGCATGTAGTAATTACATGAAGTTAGGTGGTACCGCAGAAGCATAAGCTTTTGTCCTAAATGAGATTTAGGATAAAAGCTTTTTTTATGACCTTTAATTACTTTATTACTATTAATTACTATCATTTCTAAAAATAAAATTATTAATTAATACCATAAGGAGGAGAATGTATGTATAAGGATATTCTTAGGAAATTAACAAACAGAGAGGATATGACGGAAGAGGATGTGTTCGAAATAATCACTGCGATTAAAAATGGCCAACTGACAGACGGACAGATATCAGGCTTTCTGGTAGCACTGGTAATGAAGGGAACCAGTTTAGAGGAAACCGCTTATATCGCAAAAGCAATGAGAGAGAATTGCATTCCCCTTAAACCAGCTGTGAACTCGGCAATGATGGATACCTGTGGTACGGGTGGTGGCCTCAGTACCTACAATATTTCCACAGCCACCGCAATTGTCGCTGCGGCAGCAGGCATCCCAATCGCAAAACACGGAAGCCGCTCCATATCCAGTCTCTCTGGTAGTGCGGATGTGCTGGAGGCATTAGGGGTAAATATTAATTTAACACCGGTACAGGCGGAGCAGCTAATTGAAGAGATCAATATCGCATTTATCTATGCCCCGTTGTTCCATCCGGTTATGGGGAAGGTTCTTGCACCGGAAGCAGCTCTTGGTATTAAGACCATCTTCTACACAATTATCGGACCGTTGATTAATCCGGCTTTTGTACAAAGACATCTACTTGGAGTGTATAAGCCGGAGCTTTTGGAACAGGTTGCATTTGTTGCCAGGGAGATTGGTTATACGAGAGCCATGTTTGTTCACGGAGAAGATGGCCTGGATGAAATTTCCCTTCTTGGAAAAACAAAAATAATGGAATTAAAGGATGGAGAAATGCTAACTTATGAGATTGCGCCAGAGGATTTCGGATTGAAGCGTTGTAAGCTGGAGGATATTAAAACAGGAAAACCGGAAGAAAATGCGGTAACAATCAAAGGAGTATTCGACGGAAACATTAGCGGGCCAAAAAAGGATGCGGTGATATTAAATGCAGCAGGAGCGCTGATTATTGGTGGTAAAGCAGCTGATTTTAAAGAAGGAATAGCTAAGGTTAGAGAGATTATTGACAGTGGTGCAGCCAGGAATAAGCTGAGGGATTTGGTGGAGAAATCAAATCAGTTCTAGAAGTATTGTAGTGATACAGAAAGAGAATATCAGCGTGAGTTGATTTGCCATAAGAGGTATTTTGGAGGTTGGGATGAAGTTCATTGAACAACTGGAAAATAGAATCAAACAGGGACGACATGTGGTGATTCCGGATATTAAATGCTTTTCTCCAAAAGAGGGAGATTTACTACAGGGGAGAAATCCGGTTGAGGTTGCAAAAACTCTGGTGGATGCAGGAGCGCCTGTATTATCAGTGGTGACGGAGTCGGAACAGTTTAAGGGCTCCATGGAACTCCTAAAAAGCATTGCAGAGGCCACCGGTGTTCCTATACTCCGGAAGGATTTTATTCATACAAGGGAGGATCTAATCAAGACGAAGGAATATGGGGCATCCGCAATCCTGCTTATGTTCTCCTGTCTTTCAAGAGAGGAGCTTACCAGACTATATTATGAAGCACTGGAGCTGGGGCTTGATCCTTTTGTAGAAACTCATACCAGAGAAGAGCTTCGGTACGCTGCAGAGCTTGGAGCAAAGCTTGTAGGAATTAACAACCGTAATATATTGGAATTGGAATGTGATAACGGTGATGTTGGCACAACCTGTGCACTGGCAGGGGAGGCACCCAAAGGAGCAATTCTGGTAAGTGAAAGTTCCCTGGCAAGCCCCGACGATGTCAGAAGCGCTATTCGGGCAGGAGCAGACTGTGCGTTGGTCGGAACTGCAATCTGGAAAGCGGAAAATACAGCGGTGTTCTACCAAATGCTATGTTCGCCGGTGTCCGTAAAAATATGTGGCCTTCAACGATCGGAGGATGTGCAGGAATGCATGAATGCAGGAATTGAGGTATTGGGCTTTGTGGTGGACTATCCGAAGCCGGTTCCATGGAATTTGAAACAAGCAGAAGCAAAAGACCTGATGAGGCTAGTCACTCCTTCCTACAAAACCTGCATTGTCACAGGAGGAAAATCGGAGGATATTATACGATTGGCTATGGAATTAAGACCGAATATGGTTCAGCTTCATTATCATGAAACCCTGGAGGATACAAGAGTGATAGCGGAAAGCCTGTCTGAAGCCGGGATAGATACGATTAAGACCGTACCGCTGGGCCCGCAGGAACAGTTGTTGCAGTTTGGGACCACTGAATTGGAGGATATCATAAAACGGTTGAGTGAAACAAAGATATCTGCAATTCTTGTGGATAGCAGGGAAGCATCCAATGCTTCAGAAGCCGGTAAGCTCATTAATTGTAATATGTTTCGGAGAATCAGACAGATTACGAATAAAAGATTAATCCTGGCAGGAGGATTAAACACGGATAATATTGCCGATATGCTATACAATACAGAAGCAGAATATATCGATCTTATGACTGGAGTAGAGCTAAGCGCAGGAGTTAAGGATGCAGATAAGATCAAAGCAATTATGAGAGAGGCTTCCGGTATTGCCCGGAAGGTAAGAAACTAATTTTATAATTGCGAAATTAAATATGGCCATTGTGTATACAGTGGGTACCTGTTCCGAAGCAAACCATAGCGGAAGGAGCGGGTTTGTGCAGGAACAGATATCTGCTGTATACACAATTAAGATATCTTTAGAGTTTCACAATCACCTACATATTAAAGGGAATGAAAGGAGAATGAACATGTCAAAGGGACGATTTGGTGTTCACGGTGGACAGTATATACCGGAAACCCTGATGAATGCAATGCTTGAGCTGGAAGAGGCTTATAATAAATATAAGGACGACCCGGAGTTTAACAGGGAGCTTTCAGAGATGCTAAATGAATATGCAGGTCGGCCAAGCCGCCTGTTTTACGCGAAACATATGACAGAGGACTTAGGAGGAGCGAAAATCTATCTCAAGAGAGAGGATCTCAATCATACCGGTTCTCATAAGATCAACAATGTAATCGGACAGATGCTTCTAGCTAAGAGGATGGGAAAAACAAGAGTCATTGCGGAAACCGGAGCGGGTCAGCACGGTGTAGCAACTGCTACGGTGGCAGCCATGATGGGAATGGAATGTGAGATATTCATGGGAAAGGAAGACACCGAACGGCAGGCGCTAAATGTATATCGTATGAAGCTCCTGGGTGCGAAGGTTCACCCCGTTTCGTCCGGTACAGCTACGCTTAAGGATGCTGTTTCAGAGACTTTTCGTGAATGGACCTCCAGAATTGAGGATACCCATTATGTATTAGGCTCTGTCATGGGTCCCTATCCATTTCCGGGAATGGTAAGAGATTTTCAGGCAGTTATCAGTAAGGAAATTAAAGAACAGATTATGGAAAAGGAAGGTCGGCTTCCCGATGTGGTGCTGGCATGTGTTGGTGGGGGCTCCAATGCCATAGGTGCTTTCTATCATTTTCTACAGGATCAGCAGGTAAAACTAATTGGTTGTGAAGCTGCGGGACGAGGAATTGATACCTTGGAGACAGCAGCAACGATCAATACAGGGAAATTAGGTATTTTCCATGGAATGAAATCTTATTTCTGTCAGGATGAGTATGGGCAGATTGCACCGGTTTACTCCATTTCTGCAGGATTGGATTATCCGGGAATTGGACCGGAGCATGCATATCTTCATGATATTGGTCGTGCCGAATACGTTGCCATAACGGATGAGGAGGCGGTGGAGGCCTTCGAATATCTGTCAAGAACCGAAGGAATTATACCAGCAATTGAAAGTGCACATGCCATTGCACATGCCATTAAGATAGCGCCGAAGATGAGAAAGGATGAAATCATGGTAATCAATATATCCGGACGTGGCGATAAGGATTGTGCGGCGATTGCCCGCTACAGAGGGGAGGATTTATATGAGTAATATAAGGAAAGCATTTGAAAACGGAAAAGCATTTATCCCATTTGTTACCTGCGGTGATCCATCCTTAGAAGTGACAGAGCAGATCGTATATGCTATGGAGAGAGCAGGTGCGGATTTAATTGAACTGGGAATCCCATTTTCTGATCCTACAGCAGAAGGACCTGTGATTCAGGAAGCAAATGTTCGTGCACTAACAGGTCATGTAACAACGGACAGTATATTTGATATGGTTAAGAGGCTAAGAAAGACAGTAAAGGTTCCGATGGCCTTTATGACCTACGCCAATGTAGTGTTTTCTTATGGCGCAGAGCGTTTTATCAGAACCTGCAAGGAGATTGGTATGGATGGACTGATATTACCGGATATTCCATTTGAGGAAAAGGAAGAATTCAGCGAGCTATGCATGAAATATGGAGTGGATCTGATTTCACTGATTGCTCCGACCTCCAAGTCCAGAATTACCATGATTGCAAAGGAAGCCTCCGGTTTTGTATATTGCGTATCCTCATTAGGTGTTACCGGAACCCGAAGTGAGATTACCACGGATATCGGAAGTATGGTGAAGCTGGTGAAGGAAGCAAAGGATATTCCCTGTGCGGTGGGCTTTGGAATATCTACTCCGGAACAGGCCAGGACAATCGCGCAGCAGGCCGATGGCATCATTGTCGGCTCCGCTATTGTAAAGTTATGTGCAAAGTACGGAAAGGATTGTGTTCCTTATATCGAAGAGTATGTGAAGAAGATGAAGAGTGCTATTAGTTAAAACGAGAATTATTAGTATCAATAGGGTGTCACTCAAGCCATTCCAGACTTTTGGGACACCCTATTGATATTAACAGGCTTTGGTGAACTTAACCAGTTTGGGAAGTATCGTTCTTAAAGTGATACTAAGGATGATGTTAATAAGAAAGAACACAATAATAAAAGTACGCGAGATATGATATTCCTGCCGGAGGAACAATATACTCATAAAAAATACAATGCCACACAGGTTGGATAAAACGATACCTAAAAGCTCCCGAATGATTCCCTTTTTCCTAATGTTTGAATATAACTGAAAGATATAATTTAACAATAGAAAGCAGGGTAAAACATATATAAGGAACTCCGCATAATACCTAAGAGGGGGTATTTCCCCATGAAAATTGGTTGCTAGGAAACTATAAAATCTTAAGTAATATGCCAGAAGATAGGAAGCAACAAGGATACAGGCATCTATAAGTAGAAATAATAATGCGGGTACGTGAGTATCGTAATTCATTTTCGGTTCCGATGTATTAGTAACGGTATTGATATTAGTGGCGTTGTTTTTCATATTCATTGGTTACCTCCTTACTCTATTATGAAGTGATTATTTGGTTTATTTTATTCAACTCTTATTTTACACTACTTAAGCTCATAAAGCTAGTACAATATGGAAAAATAAGTATGTTATAGGAAGTGAAAGAAGGTAACATGAGATTCTTGCAGAGAGGAAAGAAGGAGTAAAAATGAAATCAATAGAAGTGGCAGCAGCGATTATAATACAGAATAAAAGTATATTTGCTACAGAAAGAGGTTATGGTGACTTCAAAGGCTACTGGGAGTTCCCCGGTGGAAAGATTGAAGAGGGGGAGACTCCCCAGGAAGCCTTGGTACGTGAAATGATGGAAGAACTCAATGTCCGGATAAAAGTGCAAGAACTAGTTGAGATAGTGAACTATGATTATCCGGATTTTCATCTGACCATGCATTGCTTTTTGTGTAAGATTATATCAGGTGATATGATCCTAAAGGAACATACCTCTGCAAGATGGTTAACCAAAGACCATATAAATGAAGTCGATTGGTTACCCGCAGATAAGGATCTGATCGAAAAACTAAAAAGCAGATTATAACTGAGGCTGGGAGGCTATTTCGCAGCATCCTTTTCCAGATAGATCATGTTAAGATCATCGGATACGGGCTTTGTTTTGAACGGAGTATAGCCGCAACGCTCGTATAATCGGATGTTTCTTATACTTTTATCACTGGTAAACAGTTCTTTTCTAAGACTTTTATGATCGTTTTCAATGTATTCCAGTAGCTTGGTTCCGATACCCTTGCCCTGAAAATCGGGATGAACAATTAGTTTACCAATATATAAGGTTCCTTCCTGAACGTAACCACGAACGGAACCGATTATCTGCTGATCAATAATCGCTTTATAGATAACACCATTTTTATATTCTTTTATCAAATCTTCCAGAGTCTGCGTCAGCGGCTGTATAGAATAATTATTTAAGAGTTTGGCCTCGCTTTGGTATGCTAAATATTGAAGTTTCAGAATTTCCTCTAAATCGATTTCCTGTGCTTTGCATATGTTCATAATTCTTCTCCTATTCATTAGATATTATTAATTCTAATTAGTTAAGTTGATCGTAATGCTTATAAACTAAGCTGTAGCGGCACTTGCTGTATACTTTCTGGTATAGGGGCAGACCTCCACACACTTCCCACATAAAGTAATCTGTTTGTTGATAGCATTGGCAGCAATTTCTCTGGCCTTTTTTCGACAAGCTAAAGCATTAAAAAATTCATCCCGATCAAGTTCCGGACTCCAATTACGACCGGAAATAGCCTTTCCGGGGCATGCATTGGTGCAGAGCATGCAGCCGCCACATTTTGAATGAGGAATTTGCTGATTATAGTCAATCGGGGCGTCTGTCAATACGGAGGTCAAGCGAATAGCAGAGCCATAAGGTTCCGTTACAAATAAAGCGCTTTTACCAATCCAACCTAAGCCTGCGTGTACAGCTACCGTCTTATGTGGCATAATGGTTCGAAATATGCCATATTCTTTGATGGATGAAACCGTCTGTGGATATGCGTTGTAACCACATTCCTTTATGTAACCGGCACATAGATTTGCCAAAGCATCCAGCTTATCATTTACACGATGATAGGCATCATAATACTCCAGTGTGGGAGCATTGCTGATGTTCTTAATTATCTCGCCAGGATAGGCAAGTACGATGGATATACCATAAGGATACCGGGGTATATCGATCGGTTCCGTTACGGAATCCTCACTTCTGGGACCGCTCAAATCCACGCTATTATATAGTCCCTCAATCTTTGCAAATCCTACCATGGAGGCTCCATTTTCATATAAGAGCTGTTCAATTTCCTTATTCATAAATATCCCCCCTGATTATATTATTAGCAAAACACATTAGATATGTGTTGCTACTATTTGTAATTCAACCTCATATGGTCATACCTAGTATGAATACCTATAACTTTTGAAATAACAGGTTATTGACCTGCTCAGTAATATATAATTGGCCATATTTTATTTCAACTTCATAGCTTTCGATCACTTTTGGATCAATACTATCAGCAATCTGAAGATACTTCTCTGTCCGATCACTAGGAAATCGAATATTCGATTCAAAAGATTTACATAATTCAAAACCATGTCTATTCGCGAGGTCTATCAGTTCAGATTTCATATAAAAACGAACATGTCCGTCATCTTTAAATTGCATAAAAGTATCTATAAACCGCTTCACATCAATCTCATTTGGAGTTGGATCGGAGATAAACAGGGTGCCCTTTGTCTTAAGGACTCGATTGATTTTGATTATTTATTCTACAATAATTTACCAGTAAAATGCAAATAAAATCTTTGTTTAATTTCTTTTCATATCATTACCATACGATTATTTATTACAGATAAATGCTATGTAATTATTGTGAGTCTTTACATTAATTTCACTAAATCCAATCTCATATAATAGATTTGTAAAATCCTCCGAATTCTTGTATTCAGGAAGATGATATTCTATTTTGTCAATCTCACATGCAATAAATAAGGTTCCTCTCTCTTTCAGAACGCGGTAGCACTCTGATAATCCTTTTTCAAGTTCATCCCAATAAATATGAGTTTGTCCTGCAATCACAAGATTAAAAAACTCATCTTCAAAATCCAAGTAAGCGACATCTCCTACGGTTAATATAACTTCACCGGAGTCTATATATTCTTTATTTAGCGTGGATGCAGTCTTCACAGCTTCTTCGGATATATCGACTCCATAAATCGTATTCTTTCTATTCATTCCTTTCATATGCTGGATACCGGAACCGCTACCAAAACCGATGTCCAAAATAACATCCTCATCGTTTAGGTTCATAAGAGAATAACTCCATTCGTTCATATCTCGAAAGGAAACGGACCAGATTCTCGTCATAATGCTTCCAATAATACCGGTGGGATTTGCCGCCTGCTTTGACAGATAGTTAATTAGAGGCTGATACAATGTAACACAGATCACTATGATGACACTTATCATTACTAGCCAGGTTCTCATTCTTTTCTTTCCCTTCATTGTTATATCCTCCATAATTGCTTTTGTGTTATATCGGGATGGGTGTATCTCGTTCGTTTATGGTTCAAGGCCGGATGTGCTATTGCGTTTTGTGGGCACCATTGTATACAGGCCATACAGCATTGGCATTGGTTTCCCCAAATGACGCTTCCATTTGATAGTTCAATGTTTTTTGCAGGGCAGATTTTTTCACATACCCCACAATGCTGACAATTACTCGTAACATAGAATTTCTCCCCTAAATCATGAAATACCTGCGTCTTGCCTTCTCCATTCTGTTTGAATAGTCGTGCTAACAAGTTAGGTGTTATTGACTTGGTAGATTCCTTATTAATAATGGTAGTGACGATTTCATTGATTTTACGATCAGCCTTTCGTAATATATTCTTCTGATAGAATTGTGGAAAGGCACCATATTCAAGTATATTATTACCTGGCATTTTTACTCGAAATTCCTGAACATGCCTGCAGTCAGAAAAAGCAGGCAGGGATTTCACGTCTGATAAAGCATATCCCCAGGATGCAGCATGTGTTGCAATAATAAAAATCTGTTGAGATGAATAGAAATGGATATGATCCAACATACGAATAACAATTTCTGGCGCATGTATGTAGTAAACAGGATAGACAATGCCAACCATGCTATACTTTTCTATGGGAAAATCTTTTATTCTGGTTATTGGGACTAGCTCTGTTTCTCCTAATTCCTTTGCTACTTTATTTGCAACTGCATAGCTGTTGCCAGTTCCAGTGAAATAGAAAATGATTCGAGACACCACTTTATTTCCTCCTCTTAGTTCAAACCTTGAAATATTTGGTACGATATTTCAAAGTTAGCATACCCCATCTATCGAAATTGTCAACAACTTTGAAATTTTAATATTTCTATTTCAAAGTTTTGCCTTTTATGATATACTGTCAATGAGGTGTTGATGATGAATAAATATGAGATAACAACAGAAAAGAAAAAGGCTTCTATCATAGATGTGGCGATGACGCTTTTCAGAGAGAAAGGGTTTACGAATGTCAGTATAAAAGAAATCGCAGCACAGGCCCATGTATCACAGGTTTCAATCTATAATTATTTTGGAAGTAAAGAGGCATTAGTGACGGAGTGTGCGAATATTATCATACATGATGCTTTGCTGCGGGCATCGGAAATACTTAAAAAAGACATTAGCTTTGAAGACAAAATAAAGCAAGCATTGTCCCTTTGCACAGAAGAAATAAGCTACTCTGTATCAGAGTATTTTTCAGAAAGAGCACTTGCTGATCCGGCGATGGTGGAATTACTTGTAGAGAATATAAACCGCAGCAAAGCAAAAGTTTATCGTGATTACATTGAATATGGCAAGAGGGAAGGCTGTATTGATGCATCAATTGATACGGATACAATTTTAGATTATGTAGAAGCGATAAATACTATAGGGAGCAAACTGAAATATGATGATGACACACCTGCGAGAATTAGGCAGATTCATCAGCTGTTTTTATATGGGATAATAGGGAAGTAGCTAAGAGAGAAGAGTTTTATGCGAAGTTCAATCAGGAGAGACGTAGCGTATTTGATAGGATTTCGATAGGTAACAGTAACTAAAAAATAACAATGTGAAGGAACCCGCTACGGAAAGAAAGAGAGGCTTTGTATTCGCCTCTCTTTTTAGAACTTAGTGTTATTTATAAAACTAATTGCCAGCACTTGCAGATATCAAATCACTCCACAGTGATAAGGGAAGTGACACTAAGCTTAACTTATTCAATCCTCCAGCTGAGGCTTCATACCACAGCCCTTTGGAAATTCATCCACTAGGTTGATGGAGCAGGCCTCTTCCTTTGAAACAGGAGTCTTGGTCCAGTCAATCTCACCTTCGTGGCCAGCGTAGTCACAGATGCGTACGGAGCAGAGATAGCCATCATCATTACGCGTATATGCACTTATTGCAGACATGGCAATACGATTGCGCTCTTTCTGACCCTGTTTTGATACAATATGTACCCATTCAATTACACATGTACGGCCATCATCGATAAGCGTCTCGTATCTCATACCAACACAAGCAGGTATGTAGGTACTGAGAAAATTACCAAAGCTGTGGGCATCTGCAGCCATTTCCTCACGGGATTTAAGCTGTGAACCCCATGGCTCATATCCGCCTACGATACAATCAGGAGCAAAGGACTTATGGATACGTTCGGCGCTGCAATAGGGCGCATGATGTAATGCCTCATAATAACAGCGCATAGCTCCGGTCATAAGTCCGGGATCACCCATCTCATAATGTGCCGGCTGGAAGATCGGCTTACGGTAGGGAGTAAGATCCGGAACAAAAGTATAGTGACAGTATATTCTTACTTCCTCAAGAAGTCTGGGGGTTCTCAGATCAACAACAATAAACATGGGTACTTCTTCAATTTCGTCGTCTACAACAAAATTTATGACAGCCTCAAGAGCAACTCTTCCGCCGGAGATGGTTTGGAATACCGGTGTAACAGTGGCTTCAGTAGCATGAAAGCGTGCCAGAAAGCCTTCAGCAAAGGTTCGTACACCATCGAGGCCTTCATATCTGCCATAGGGGGCATCGATAACCGGAGGCTCATCCCAGAACAGCTTCCTTTCACGGAACATACCCACGGCATCATCTACCTTTCCTGCACAGACCGAGCGGATAAAGACCAAATCAGGTGAATCCTCCCGGATATCCCTAATCATGTCACGGTGTAGTCTTAATAGGTTGCATGCCTTACGAACTTTCATAATTCCCCTTCTTTCTTTAAAGATAATTTTATGCATCCTTTGCCTAAATATGCCGGAAAAATTACAGAAGCAGCCATATTCTTTCACGACCATAGCTAAGATAATTTACTTTTCATACTTTTTCTAAATTTGCATTTTATGTTTAACACAAAATTACCAAGTATGCAGATTACACTTATTAGTAGGCTAGCCAGCAAGGTATAATAAGAATAAGATGGTTTTAAAATGGCAGGAACAAAGACTTTATACTCCGTATAAAATTCTATATATGATAATAGAGAAATTAAAATAAGCATACTGCTATAGATATACTTCTTCTGATTATCTACAAAACGAATCAGTAAAAAAATAATGATAGGAGAAAAAATACCGATAGCCATAATCCCTGAAATAATTACATTTCCAGACTTGATAGAACTAGTAAGATGATCATACCTACGCGCACTATTTGATGCCATAACACCTATTAATCTCCTAATATTACATATATTTATTACTTTGATTTAAATATATAATATATAACTGTATATGTAAACAATATTTAATCAAACGTGCAACACCTATCATCTAAATACCGAAACGCTTGTTTTATAAAGATGCAGTGGGGTTACAACCTGAACTTCGTTCACTTAACCAATGGGGATCAAGTCCCACTTTAGTAGTAAAAAAATAATGACTGACTTACGTCACTCACAGTTCTTAATAGTGCAGTTGATGGGGACAACCTGAACTTCGTTCAGGTAAGAACCCCCCGGGGTTCAACTCCCCACTTCCGTAAATAAAAATAAGTTGATGACTAATGTCACCAACTTATTTTTATTAACTGCAGTTGAGGGGACTTGAACCCGACACTGAAGCTGGAAGACCCTGTTTATGCAGGTCTCAGCGTTAGAAATTAGAGTTTAACAGAAGTTTAACAGTTTATAAGGAAAGGAGATAGAGCTCTTTCATCTGTAAAAAGGCAAGTGACCAACGTATGTGCACTTGCCTTTTAAAATCCCGCAATAAAGGGTTACTTGCCGTTATTTATGATATTAATCGCGTGTGCTTGCATAGTATAAATCTTTAAAGTATGCATTATTCTCCAGTAGTTTATTAAAGCTATCCTGACCAACAATACGACCTTCTCTTAAAACAACAATATGTTCAAATTTCCTGATAGAGTTTAAACGATGAGCTATGACTATAACGGTTTGCGTTCGTAATAAATCCATTACACGGTTCATTACAATTTCTTCTGTTATATTATCCATTGCTGATGTTGCTTCATCTAATATAATAATATTTGCCTGTGAAAACCATAGTCTGGCTAGAGCCAGTCTTTGGCGTTCACCACCAGATAAAGCAGTTCCTCTTTCTCCTAGTTCAGTATCTAAACCGTTTTCCAACTTATTGTATAAATCCAATAATTCAACCTGCTCTAAGGCTTTGATAATTTCGTAGTCTTCTACATTTTTATCAAACACTAGATTTTCTCGCAATGTTCCATCAAATATCGGTGATTCCTGAGTGATATATGTAATACAGTCATAATAACTGTTTAAATCAATATTATTTAACTCATATGTACCAATCGATATCTTGCCACCTTGTGGCTTTAACAATCCAGATAACAATTTTATCAATGTCGATTTACCGGAACCGCTTTCTCCCACAAGAGCAACGTTTTCTCCATGTCTGATATTCAAGTCAAAGTTATCCAGAACAACCCTATTATCATATAAAAATTTTAATCCAGTACAAGAAATATCAGCTTTCAAAGATGTTATTTTTTCTCCTTTATCAAGCTGCTCATCATTTTCCGAATCTAAAAAATCGGTATACCTCTTAAATGCTGTTCTATCCAGTTTATATTGTACGAACAGGACATTAAAAATGGCAATTGGGGTATATGCATTATCTATCAAAGTAATCAATGCTATAATTGCTCCAATACTTAAGGATTTAGTTACCCATCCGTAAGCGATGATAAAGATTTTAATTACAATCACCAATAATGCAAAAATCGCAAAAAAAGCTTCATGAATAAGTGTCATTTTAACTTTCGAATTTACTATTTCTTTTTTTGCTAATTCCGCTTTTTCAATTTCATGCTTAAATCTCTTATTTATTCGGAACACGACCATTTCCATGAATCCGCGAACCAGAATATGATTCATCATTTCTTCATTTGATAGAATACGTTCCTTGATTTGATATAAAACCTTTAGGAGCAAATTTGTAATAAAAAACACAGCAATATAACCTATTAATATTATAAGCATGACCTTTTTATTGATGCTATAAATAAAAATCATACTAAATAGAATGGATGGACATAATTGCCGGAATAAACAAAACAAGAAATCAAATAAAACGCCTTTGCCAGCGGATGCGCCATTCTCTATCTTCTGGACTAGCTTGCCGGTTCCCATAGATTGATATACCTGATAATCTATACGGCTTATTTTATTTAATGCTTTTAATTTTAAATCTATATAGATGCCGTGTTCGAGGCTGCGTCCAGGGTATTCGTCCAAATAATCGAGAACACATACTATAGCAAGGACAAATCCATAAATAATGATATTGCTTACTGCTAAACTTCCATCATTAAACTTATCTATAAGTCGCTGAAAGTAATTGGCACTAAAGTTACTTAAGAAGGCAATTAAAATGCCTGACAATAAATATATACATACTAGAAACTTATTCTTTTTTGCTATCTCTACCAAATAGTTCATAACTGTACTCCTTTTCATTAATTGAATTATTAATTACTACGAGTCAGTACAGTTGAACCTGTTAGCAAATTACATTAATTAACCTCAGTACAATCTGCTAACAGATTACTTCAACTGTACTGAGTAGTTACCTCGTTTTGACCTCATATTGAGTTCACCCCTTTCGATGGTCTTTATATTATTACATTATACGATATAGTCACATTTTTTTGAGCTAAATCTTTTAAGAGGATATTAATACACCCCACAGCGACACCGGAAGCGTCGTTTTGTTTTACTTATTATAGCTACCGAATGTGTTTCTGTCAATAAAATCCAATATATAATGTGCACATTTGATTGTATCCCCAAAATTATGATAATCTAAAAGTCATCTTTTTCGATTCCGTTCTTCTTCGTCCTTAGTATATTCTTTGTATATTAATGCCATCTCTTGAACTATCATTGAGCCTAAAAGATTGCACTCTTTAATCTGTTGGTTGATATTTAAAGAAAATGTATCTTCCACAATATGATGTTTCTTGCCTTCGTGGGTTTGTGGTAATCTATCTTTTATACCTTGTTCATTATATGACCTATAGTCAATTTTGGCTTCAATTCCGTTTCGCTCTAATGCCTGATTAACTTCCCTTGCCCAATTCTTTCGCCATGTTATTAAATTCTCTTTGTTGCCCCAGTTGTTCACGGGTTCAGTTCGACAAGCATATTGCTTCTTTTCCTTGTCGTAAATTTTATTACCGTTTCCATCTAACATATATATTTTCCGCTGCTTATTTTCCCATTGTCCATTTTCATCTATTCCTCTCATTGGCAAAAGAATATGAGCGTGAGGATTTCCATCGCCCTTATCATGAATATTGATATCGCAGACCATTCCTTTTGGCAAGAAGTTTTCCGTAACATATGCTTTAACCAATTCAATCTGTTCTTTTAGGCTTAATTCTTTTGGTAAGGCTACGGTAACTTCTCGACACAACTGGGCTCGTTTGTTTTTTTCGGCTTCCTCTAAGCTACCCCATAATTTTTCGCGATTAAGTAAATAATTAGGAGTATTATCAGGAATAAATATTTGGCTGTATACATTTCCAGCCTTATGAGTATAGTCAGAAATGCGTCCATCGTATGGATTATACAATTCCTGACAGGCTCGATATGCAGCTGCACTTATAGCAGAACCACCTTTGCCACGAGATATGATATGTATTTTGAAATAAAATATTGCCATAACGCTTCACTTCCTTTTTCTTCAATTTAGCCGTAGGCGTTTATATAATTACCATGAATTCATGGTATATAATTGCGCTATTGTTTTATGACTTTAATGTATTCATAATATCGATTTCAAATTATTCAACATCTGCTCAAATTCATTATCAGTTAAGTTTTTGATAACGGGAATTTCTTTCTCCATCTTTTCGCCCCGAACAATATATCTGCGAATCGTTTTTCTATGGTCATGTATTTCTTCTTGAATTTGGCGTTGTTGTCTGTGCTTGATTTGTAAATCTGTTAATTCTCTTTTATTCATAATCAATCATCCTCCTTTTCCGCATGGATTTTTCTGATTATACCCATGATATATGAATCTTTGAAATAACTTGCCCTTTTTACCCGAAGATAACCAATCCCAGATATGACCAATATTGTTTCTTCCTTTTTTGATAATGTTATCAGGTCAGTTGCTGTTACAATAGGAAGGCGTTCTGTCGTAGAGCTATGACCTCCTTTTGAATTTGTGCTTTTCTTTTTTTCTTGATAAAAACCGCACCAATCTGAAACCATTTTGGCTGTATCGGTGTCGGATATCTCAAGGATGCATTTGATTTTAGTGTTATCCAAAATTATTTTAGCGTCAGGTACGGAATAATGCTTTTGAAGCTGATAATAGCTTTGAATGGATAACCAAATAGAACAGTTGTGATAACGTAAGATTGACATATAATGAGTTATCTTTGAGATGCATCCTAATGCTGGAAATTCATCTAGCAACATAATAAGAGGATTATCCGACTTCCTTCGCTCAACATACTCAAATACTTCTGTAGTGATTAGCCGAAACGCAGGATTTAGACTTTCAAGTAGATAATCTGGAATATTTAAAAATATGGACTTACCCTCGTCAAAAACCTTGGGTGATGCTTTGTTCTCTTTGGTACTTAAAATTGATTTAACCACTGGAAGATTAAAGACGGATAGGCTGGATGTCATTGTTGTTATGATATCCTCAAAACTACTATTTGATTTTTTATAATATTTGTACAACCATCTGTAAGAAATGGTTTCGGGCAAACTGGTTTCAATGATTTCTTCTATCAGAGTGGAAATATCATTTTTTAATATTTCCGATACCGATTGTATAAAGTCAAAATGCTTATCATAATAATAGGAAAGTAAACCGACAAAAAGGGTTCTGCTGTTTTCTACCCAAAATCCGTCCTTATCAGACGTGGATATTATGATAGCACTGGCAATTGTATTAAATACTTCAAGTCTCTGGTTTTCATCGGATTGAGCATTTAAATTGTAGTAAACATCCCATCCATAAAATTCATCGGACTGTTTATCTTTATCGAAACTCACAACCATTACGTTTTTATCAGACTGTGATACACATGTTTCATGTAGTTCTCCTTTTACATCAATAGCATATATCGTAGTTTGACTTTGCGATTGATTTAGCATTGTAACTAGATTGTTGATATAAAAGGATGAGGTTTTACCGGAACCTGTTGAACCAATGATAATAGTATTTGGGAGTGAGTTTGTCTCGATGGGATAACTGACGTAATGTCGTTTGTCTTTTGTTCCTAAAATAAATCCATCATTAAACTTATGTTTATCGACCAATAATTTGGTTGGAATAAGTGGATAGGTTGCCTTTCTCTTTTCATGACTCATTTCGGATATGAAACCTTCACCTAAATTAAAACATCGCTTATCATCCTTTTCATAGGAAAGAATATTTACATATGCAATCCACATCATTGGCAGCAATCCTAGCATTAATATTGCTCGCTCTAGTAAAGGTGTAATGATAATGCTGCGTTTATATAATTCATTGAAGCATTCAAAGATAAGAAAATAAGTTATGGGGCATGTCCATATACCTGTGAATGAAATTGCATCAATAATTCTCTTTCTCATAACCTTCACATCTCCGTAGTGCTTTTTTATAATTACGAACGGTTTCCTTTAAGCCTATGATAAAAAGATGATATATGTATTCGTCACCAGTTATATCATAAAAAAACGTATGATAAATAATCGATAGTTGTGTAATGCGCTCATTCCAGACATTTAATATTTCATAATCAGAAAGAAATGTGGTTTCGGCTTCATGTATTTTCGTAATATCATCTAACAATGTTTCAACGCTGTCTCTTTTCATTTTAGATCGCCTCGTATTTTTTTATTTGATGATAATATGAACGAACTGATTGATGGATATCTGAAGTTTTGTGGCAAAATGGAATGTATTTATATTACATAATCAAAACTTGATTATTAACTGATACCGTAATTTGTTGCCTTCGTCACATAGGGTCTGCTCCATATCATGGCGCAAAAAAAGGGACACATAATCGTATCCCTATTTGCCCTGTTATTTTATTATTGTAATTTTTGTATTTACAATACCGTTATTATATATATCGTCCATTTCATGAAGTAAAAGGTCTAAACAGATGCGGTAAGCGTGTCCGATTGAGGTATTCGTTGCAGCTCTTTCTAATGCGCCTTTTACTCTGCTAAGATGTCTGTATGTATCAAATGCCCTAAAGGCAGGTAAAAGGTCTTGCCAATCCAGTATTAAGGGGATATCTCTTTTATTAAGTTGTTCTATTTCTTTAATCAAATTAACCAACCATGTATTCTTTTTGCTTTTATGCTTTTTTATTAATTTTCCACCAAGTTTCAAACAGTATGGAGAGTATACGCTATTGAGATAAAGGTGTATTTGGGAAATGATATTGTTGAAATATGCTTGATACACTCTTTCGTTTGTGAATTCATTCCAAGAGGTAGTTCCATATAGCTTTTTTACAGTTCTATTTTTACTGGCTTTAAGTTCAATGCGAAGTATATTGTCATGTAAATCCATACATTTCTTTCGTCGTAAATCCTCGCCTTTATCGTAGCAAATTATACTGCCTTTAACTGTCTTACCCTGATTGCAACATTCATAAGCAGTTGGGGATGAGTCCATGTCTTTATCTCTTAACTTTATTAATTTGCCTGACTCTTTATAACTCCTGTTGAAATAAGGGATGTTTGCCAGAAGCTTACGGTAAAGAGGAAGTAAGTCTTCGAACTTCTTAGGCATTGGGATGTTTATATTAGCTTCAATTTCGTTTACAACAAATCCGTCTGTTCTTATCTCTATGCCAAGGTCATTTAATAAATGAAGATTAATTGAAGATAATCGTGCATTTATTTCATCAACAAGTAACGGATTTAAATTGTTGTTGTCAGCTGACACAGTAAGCTCCAAAGAAGATACCTCATATGTTTTGTCTGAGGTTTTTTTCTTTTCCCAACGTAAAGATTTAAACAGGCTATCTTTTACTATTCTTATTCCTATTATTTCAGAAGCTTTCGATGCATATTCAACTTCAATAAACTTCTTGCGTTCGGCTTCATGAAGTATTTCTTCATTTACTATGATAATTCTGAAACTTACCAATTTCAAAGCATCAATTCCTATAATTTTCCTTAATTCATATTGTTCCATACATTATGGCCCCTTTTAATTTGATGCCAATAATATGGAGCGATTATTTTAAACGAGTTTTTTAGTTATATAGAATTCTGAAAAATTATAGAAAATCATATAACTAAAAAACCAAGCTTTCATAATTCAATCATCTTCTTTCCGATGAGGCAAAACAAGAAAACAACAAACTGCCTTGTCAGAAAGGTGGATTTAATATGTTGAAAAAAATAACAGAAGTAAAATTATCGGAAAAATTGCAGGAGCTGGTTGATGATGGTATAATTGATTATGAAAGAGCTCTTGAGATGCAAATGGAAAGAAGAAATAAGATTATTAAAGACCATGTTGAAAAGGTACATCCTATTAATCAGTTTAGCAACGGAAGGTACTATACCAAACTACATCCACAGGATTATAAGAAACCGGGGTTGGTTAATAAAGCAAGGAAGGAGGACGTTGAGGAAGCGATATACCAGTATTATATCAGTAAAGAATTAGAAAACTTAGACAACTCAACATTTGAGTGTCAATATAATCGGTGGCACGAAGACCCTTTGGGCGGAGGTAAGGTTAAACCAGTGACGATGTATCGTAATGAAAGTTTATACAATCAATATTTGAAAGATAGTGTAATAGATAAAACTCCTATCACCCAAATAGATGCAGATAAGTTCGAACTGTTCTTTCTCGATTGCATTAAACGTGGCATTACTCAGAAAGCGTTTACTAATGTTAAATCGCTGATTAATAAAATATATAACTATGCGATTAAACAAAAGTTTAATATGCCTTATGGCCACAGCAAAGATATGTTCAAGTTCATTGAAATTCCCAAAAACGAATTCAAAACAACGAAACAGAAGCCTTGTGAACGTTCGTATACGCAAATTGAGGTGGGAGTTATACGAAGATATATCTTGGATAATTATGCGGCTCCTACAAATAAACTACAACCGCTCGCATTATTGGGCGTATTACTCACATTTTTTACTGGAGTTCGTTGCGGAGAGTTAGCAGCTTTAAAAGTTACCGATTTTGACGAAGATAATGAAACTTTACTGATTGAGCGAACCGAAACACGAAATCAAAAGACTCATACATACAGCATTAAGCCTCCAAAAACAACGGCTTCTAATCGTAACATAAATCTTACTGAAGACGCAGTAGAAGTTCTGAAATTGATTTTATCCGTTAGAAAAGGAATGGGAATAAAGTCAGAATATCTTTTCACAGACCGAGATAATGACCGGCTCCATTGCCCACGCTTTATTAAAACAATCGAAACCATTAATAAGCGTACTGGATTACCGTACAAAAGGTCGATGCATGATATCAGGCGTACATATGCCAGTATATGTTATCTAGATAGGGTACCTTTACATGTAATTCAGAGAGAGTTAGGGCATGAGACTGTACAACAAACGCAAGAGTACGTTCAAGACCTTATATCTAAAGAAGAAGGTAAAACATACTTGGGTAGAGTAAAATTCTATAAAGATATTAGCGAGACTGTGCAGATGAACAATATTGTTAATTTTAAAGGTGATTCACGCAAAAAGCCGCATAAAAAGGCACTTTAACAGAGTTTAACAGAATTTCAGAGAAATAAAAAACCCGCAACCCATTGATTTTACTAGGGTTGCGAGCTTTTTAACGGATGCAGTTGAGGGGACTTGAACCCCTACGAGGAAACCCTCACTAGAACCTGAATCTAGCGCGTATGCCAATTCCGCCACAACTGCATATATGGCATTTTAATATCGAGCGAATTTGATTATAACATACTGGATTTTTAATTTCAATACTAATATCAAAAATGTTCATCACCAAATAGAACCAAATAAATACACATCACTACAGTAAAAAAACATACATAAATAACCTTAAAAAGGTATTGACATCTAACCCGTTGGGTATTAAAATTACAACATATTCCTCGATAGCTCAATGGTAGAGCACACGGCTGTTAACCGTGGGGTTGTAGGTTCGAGCCCTACTCGGGGAGTTTTTTTTATGTCCCAAATTCATTTTGAATTAGGATTATCACTCCATAATATATGGAAAATAATGAGTATAAAAGCCTTCGATATCGGACAATATAGCACTTATAGTACAATGATGAGTCTCTAAAAATATGAGACTCTTTTTATTTGTAAAATTACAATAAAAATGGAGGTAATTATGGCTGTATTGTGGAGAGAAAATGGCACATCAGAAAGCTTAGGAAACGAACGAGGCGAATCTATTTGGGTTCAGCAAGAATACCGATATGAAGGAAAGCCCAATATAAATAAAAACGAAGGTCAAGGAGACGGGAATCAGACTGTGACCGGAAGTAATGCCGACAATAACAGAAGACAGCCTTTGAAGGGAGATATTCGCACAGAGGTGGTTGTGATCGGAGCCGGTCTTGCCGGAATATTAACGGCATATCTGTTAGCGAGTAAAGGTGTTGAGGTTGTAGTGTTGGAATGCAACGAGGTTGGTAGCGGAATAACGAAGAATACAACGGCAAAGATTACATCCCAGCACGGATTAATATATCGCAAGCTTATGATGTATAAAGGGGAGACCCGGACCTGGGAATATGCCATGGCCAATCAGCGGGCTATCGAGATGTATGAGGAAATAATCAATGATCTGGAGATTGATTGTGATTATGAGATTCTGCCGAATTATGTCTACACCTTAGATAATGTATTAAGAATTAAGCAGGAGGTGGAGGCGGCAAAGAAGGTGGGGCTGCCTGCATCATTTACTAGAGAGACGACACTTCCTTTTCCGGTGAAGGGAGCTATTCGTTTTGATCATCAGGCTCAGTTTCATCCCTTAAAGTTTCTCGATGAGGTAGCGAAAAAGCTGACAATCTATGAGCATACAAGGGTAACCGAAGTCAGAAGTGATGGCTTGGTACTGACGAATCAGGGAAGTGTTAAAGCAAAATCCATAGTGATTGCAACACACTATCCTTTTATTAATGTACCTGGTTATTATTTCTTCCGACTACACCAGGAGAGGCATTATCTTACAGCCCTGGATGGCTGTGATACAGAGCGAAAGGCGCGATTGGACGGAATGTATCTGGATGCGGATCCGGAAGGCTATACCTTTCGTAACTATAAGGATTATTTGATATTTGGCAGTGGCAAACATCGAACCGGAGAGTATCAGCCACTGGATGCCTATGCTAAAATCGAGGAGGCTGCCAGGAAGTGGTTCCCGAATGCCAGGATAAAGTATACCTGGTCAGCGCAGGATTGTATTACGCCCGATTCTATCCCGTATATCGGCCGATACTCTGTGAATACACGAAATATATATGTAGCAACCGGATTTAATAAATGGGGAATGTCGAGCTCTATGGTATCTGCCATGATTATTAGTGACATGATTGCAGGAAAGGAGAATGAATTTCAAAAGGTATTCAATCCTCGCAGACTCATGCTGTCCGGCAGCAGAGTATTTCTTAAGGATGCTGCAATTATTACCATCAGTCTGTTGACAGAGCATTTAAAAATCCCTCATGATAATCTGGAGGATATCGGAGTAGGAAAAGCCGGTGTAATCAAATATGATGGACAAAGAGTCGGAGTATACCGGGAGACTCCCGAAAAATACTATTTTGTATCAACCAAATGTCCTCATCTTGGCTGTAGTTTGGAATGGAATCAGAATGAATTAACCTGGGATTGTCCGTGCCATGGATCAAGATTTGATTTCCGTGGTAATTTAATCAATAGTCCAGCTACCAGAGATGTATTTGATGCATGCCAAAGGCGAAAAAAGTAGGAAAATTGTCTTAACTTTATGAAAAATTAATAGGAATTTATTGTAAATTTCCAATATTTGTGATACAATTACTAATATCTAGCTGGTTAACTCATTAATATTACAATTTTTGTTCAATTTTTTCACAAATTGGACGCTTGAAGCGGGTGAAATTATGATATCGGACGTGAAATTAAGTGAGATATTCATCGGAAAAGCAGATGGATCCGATGAATCACAAATCGATGATTTCTCGAATCTTTTTTACCGGGGAAATAATAAATATGATGAGCTAGCCAATAGCTCTAATAAGTTTATTCTAACCGGTAGAAAAGGTACTGGAAAAACTATACTAGCCAAGTATCATGAGATGATACAGAATAACAAAGGCATATTTTCAAAAACAGTAACGAAGGATGATATCATACTAAAAAAACTGGTTGAGATGGGAAGTGCTAAATTAACCCGTGAAGAGCAAAGGAATTTTATTAAATACGCGATATTAACTGAAATTGGTGAGTTGATTATCCAAAACGAAGCAAAATGTAAAAAGAATCTATGCAGCTGTAAGGATAAGAAATTAAGAAAGGAATTAAAGCATCATCTCAGGGAGCTGAAGAACGTACTGAATTTTCGTTATCGCTCCTTTGATAATTTTGTGCAATCGTCCTTAGAGCAATCCGCAGCGACGGAGGAGGAACTGGAGGGAAGCCTGAGCAGTACCCTTTCGCTTGCCAGATCCCTGCGCAGGGCCTCCCAAAGTAAGAAAATGCTCTATACCAAAAGCAATTACCTGACGCTGATTAATTCACTGACTGACAAGATAGCGTTACTTACCACATATAATCCAATTACATTGATCTTTGATGATTTGGATGAATATGACTCAAGCCTGAATGAGGACAATATTAACTTTCTGGTTGATTTCTTGAATATTACCAAGAAGATAAACCAGAATGTATTAAAAAAGGATAAGAAAAATAACCGGATTATTGTATTAATCCGGCAGGATATCTTATCAACCTTAAACAGTAATTCGCATAATATCAGTAAGCTGTTACAGGATTCAACCATATACCTCAACTGGCTGATAAAAATGGAGGGCAAGCCCAGTGATAATCCACTGATCGACCTGGTAATCACGAAAATACAACGTTCCAATCAAAGGCTTTGGGAGTATAAAAAGGAAGAGATCTTTAAGATGTTCTTTCCGGATAAGATCATGAAGAAACCAACGCTGACCTATTTATATGAAAATAGCTTTGGACGTCCCAGGGATATCGTAAACTATCTGGAAATCATCCGGCAGGAGTTTCCCGATAAGACCAGTTTTGAAGCAAGCTGCTTTACAGCTATGGAAATGCGGTATTCCACCCGTTTTCTAGAGGAACTGCAAAACGAATTATATATTCATTATCCCAGAGAGTTTATTAATGAATGTATTAAGGTGTTTGACCTATTACATAGGGTGACATTTCAAAAGGAACACGTGGAACAGGTGCTGACCGAATATGGGAATCAGCTCACGCACCTGAAGGATGCCAGCGAATTCATAGGATGTATGTATAAGTTTGGTGCGATCGGAATGCGTATCAAGGTTGATATTGTCAGTAAGAAAAACAAAAGTAAGCAGACAGGATATAAATGCTACTGGGGATACAGGGAGGATGGAAGGGTAAATCCGGACTACAACGCAGAATTCATTATTCATTATGGTCTAAAGAAAAGTTTAATCGGATAAACAAAAAAGGACACGTTATGTGTCCTTTTATTGCAAGCCTCTTTCAGCTCTTGTATGGTTGGATGTCTTTCAATCCTATTATCTTGTAATGATAATAAGTAAAAATAGCATACCATGGGAATGCCTTTACGTCAACAGTATTTCCATAAGATGGAAAACTATTCACATACAAGATAATACATATGATAGTTCAATATATGCACGCATATGAAAATCTTGCCTGGCTCAAAAATGTTTGTTAAAATTATATAATAAATGTACAGAGTTACAAACTATAGTAACAAGATTATATTACAAGTGTATACCAATAAAGCTTGAAGAATTCCTATGTTTAGTTCACTTGCATTCTGAAATAATAATTGGGAAAAATTGGGAGATAAAATAAGTAAAAAGGTATTGCATTTATAGGACAGGGATGATATAATCTCTATTGTTCGCTACAAAAAACGAACATGAAATATGCAGTCGTGGCGGAATTGGCATACGCGCTAGACTAAGGATCTAGTCCGGGTTTCTGGGTAGGGGTTCAAGTCCCCTCGACTGCAGTACGTAAAATCAAGGGTTTCAGCATTGTTGATATAAAATGCGGGAACTCATTTTTTTATCATGTAGCCAAAAATGTAGCCAGAGATTTAATCCCTGGCTATTTATATTACCTTGAACATTGCTTTACGTTCTTCTTTGGTTAATGGCTTATCTGATAAGAAAGCCTTTGGATTAATAGCATTATTAATCATCTTGGCTGCAGCTTCGTCCATATCTTTTAAGACATGCTGGTATACTTCTCTAAGAGTTTGTACGTTTGTATGACCTAATCTCTCAGCTGCGACCTTGTCAGGAATACCGCTACGCAACATTATTATTGCATTGTAATGTCTTAGATCATGCAATCTTATATGATCAAGTTTATACATATCGAGCAGCTTATTAAAGCGATCCGATAGCGATTTAGGCTTCCATTTGGTAATCACACTTTCGTTTTTATCAGGTTTATTCTTACGTTTATAATTGGATCGCTACTTGGTTGCAAACAGCGCTAAGGCTGACGCATTTATATCAAAGCATTATAATGATTTAAATGGTAAATGGGGTAAGCAAAACGGTATTGAGACTATCATATCACAATATGCATCGGCAAAGTCAAAGGAGCTGGCAAAGCTGGTACAAGCAGAGCTGGTTAAAGCCCATAGTCGTACCGATCGGGGAGTAAAAACAGATATACAGCAATCAGGAATTAACATTGCTGTGCTTCGAAATACAAATATGCCTGCTATTTTAACCTAATCCGGGTTTATGGATAATCTGGACGAAGCAAAAACCATGCTTGATCCAGAATTTCAAAAGGCAGATGCAGAAGCAACCTGCAGGGGAATATGTAAGTTTTTTGGAGTTACATATATCGCTCCGGAGGAAGTAAAGGAAACAATTTATCGTGTCCAGGTTGGAGCGTTTAGTAATCGTGATCTTGCGAATGCTGCAAGGAGTAGATTAAAGACGTTAGGCTATGATGCGATTGTAGTAGCGGATAAAAAGTGAATTATAATAGCCCCTTTCCGTAATGGATCGGGGCTTGTTTTTATTTATATGAGTAGTTGACGAATATTTCGAAATCATCTACCGGAATTATGTCAAAGTTATCGTCTCTTGGCAGTGAAAAGTCTATATATTCTGTACTTCCAGGCTCTTTTACATCCGCGTAAGTATAACTATATCCGACTACATTATTATTTTTATAAAATACAACACTAATAACGGTAAATTCTGCTTCTTTGTTTCCGGTATTTGTAACCTCTGCCATTACATTGTCGACTCCAAAATTAGCTTCTACCTTTATATCTTTTAGATTGGAAGTATAATACGATGAAGTTTCTTCAACCTTATATGTAATTTTATAATTTGAGTAGGGAACATCATTAAAATTGCCATCATATGGCCCATATAAGTATATTGCGCATGAATTTCCGGCATTAAAGTAATAGTTGTCTGCTGATGACTTGCCTATCATGTCGCCGGATTCATCATAATATACGCATGTAGCTTCTAATCTGATGTCATGCGAGTATTTATTCTCAAGGATTACTATAACACCATTACCAAGGTCAGTCTCAGAAGCAACTAAGTTTTTAAGAGCATCTTTTGAATTAAATGCCTTTTTTACGGTTACTTTGCAGGTGTATTTTTTCTTGTTAGCAGTCGCTGTTATTGTGGCTTTTCCGGTAGAAACCGCCTTTACCTTACCATTGGTTACAGTAGCGATTTTTTTATCGCTTGTAGACCATTTTACGGTTGATTTTGTGCCGGTCAATTTCAATGTGTATGTACTGCCAACATTAAGTGACAAACTGGTTTTATTTAGCTTGATTGTGGCAGCACTTGCGGTGCTAGGAGCAATCAGTGATAAGCAAAATACGAATACTAATAAAAATGATAATATTTTCTTCATGAGATACCTCCTTAGAAACTGTCATATGTTACCATATATAATAGTACAAAAGTCACAATTTGTAAACAGAAAGATGCCCCATGCGCAATCCGTAACACACAGGGCAACCTAACTGAATTTACATTTGTCAGCTCTGAGTTTTCGGCAGCACCTTTAGCACCAAAAACTCGTCCGTTAATATTAAAATGAGAGTAGTCAAATGGATATCGTTTTTCAGATGCAAATTGTTGGCTTGATGTGTTAAGTGGATATGTAATTTCACTACCTCGAATAGCTGATAGGCCGATCTCACATGACCCGCTACAATAATTAGAACATACCGAACACATACCAGATATGGCACAAACATTTTCTGGAGTCCTAAGTTTTGTATTGGAGAAAGTTAATGATAAAATGGGACTGTATGACATAATATACTCCTTCCGTTATCTTAAACTAGAGTTTAAATTTTACAATTTCATATAATTGGAATTATAACACCTTTGAATATTTATGCAAGAAAAACTAGATCATGTGATTACGTTTTGACTGTCCATACCTTAACTAACTGCCCTACAGCATCCTTAGCGATGATTCCTTTAGAATGTTAGAGTATAATTATTATTGGCAAAGGGATAAAAATAGGAAGTAGAGAAAATCCCTACTTCCCAAATCATACAGTTTTTCTTAAAATGTTAATTGTCGAGAAAAACACGAAAGAAGGCTGTATGATGAACACTATTGTAACCGAAAAGATGATGCCATTCAAGGAGTTAGAGAAAAAAATTTTTGATTATGTCTGTGAAATGGGCAGGATAATGACACAGGTCATACTTGAAAGTTATGATGAACAATTACAGGAAACCCGCAATAAGAAGGAGCTCCGATGTAAAGGAACCCGTCAGACCACAATAAAGACAATTATGGGTGAAGTTGAATATTCCAGGAACGTATATGAGACCAAGGATGAATCAGGTCGTAAAGCGTGGGTATATTTGCTGGATCAAGAGATGCAGATGGATAAGATTGGCTTTTTCTCGACAAACCTTGCAGAAAAGATAGCAAATGTTGTGGCCGATAATTCCTACCATACAGCAGCAGAAATCATAAGCAGTACCAGTGGACAGAGCATCAGTCATGGTGGAGCATGGCTCCTGGTTCAAAAGCTTGGAGAACGTATTTCAGCGGAAGAAACAGCAATGGTAAAGGAAATGGATGCAACCGGTGGAAAAGGAACAAAGGAGCTGAAACTGCTCTTTGAGGAAATGGATGGGGTATGGCTTAAGATGCAAGGAAAAGGCCATAGAAAGGCTCCAAAGCAGGAAATGAAGGTTGCCACCATGTATGAAGGCTGGGAGGATGATGGACGCAGCTGCAGTCGCTGTGGATAGACGTAGACAGGATAAGTATGCCCATTTATAGGGGGTGTAGGCAGATATCGGAAAACGATTAGCCGATTTTCGAGTGGGTTTCTGCATGCTAGTTTGTTTTGCGAGCGACCGGCGAACCTATCAGGGAGGAGCAAAACAAACTAGCATGCAGAAACTCCCGAAAATCGAGCTTGTTTTACGATACTGTCTACATCTTCCTGTGAAAATGGGCAAACTTATCCGTACGGAGATATATGAAATAGCTTATAAGAAAAACTGAATGGGGTTTTGCCAATAAGAAGTTGACACAATCTTTCATTGATAAGTTCGGGGTTTATTGGCACTTACAGGTTCCGAAAGATTGGAATGCCTCATATATTCCAAAGTAAGTCTTTACCAGGATACAATTTCAATAAACTATATAATAAGTGGAGGGGTTATTATGCAAGACGTACTACCAACAAATCAGGATATAAAAGAAATGCTCGGTACAGAGAAATATAATGTATGGGAGTGTATCTGTAATCTAATTGAAAGCTTATATGAGATGGATATCTTACGAAAGAACACCAGCTGGAATAATTGGAAATACGAGCATAAATATCGTCGTGGAGGAAAAACCCTATGTACACTCTATGCGAAAGATAATTGCTTTTGTTTACAGCTTGTATTTGGAAAAGCGGAAAGAGATAAATTTGAGAACGAGCAACACACTTATTCCGAGGAAATCCAAAGCATCTATAACAATTCAACAACCTATCATGATGGAAAATGGATGTCCTTTGAGCCGGACATTTCGCAACTTGAAGATATTGGAAGGTTATTACGTATTAAAAGAAGACCAAATAAGAAGTAGTACTTATTGCTAGAAGAACAAGTGCTTTCATAACAAGAACCAAGTTTTCGGATTTGGTTCTTTTTTCTATGCAACCAATAGTTGCTTATATGGTTCCATATGGTTGGTAGATGAGGGGAATAAAATATGATAATATTAGTTCATCAGATGAGGAAATGTATAGACGTCGATTACAAATATTTCATTTGGTTATAAGAAAGGGGTAAATATGGAATTCAAGGATAAGTTAGCAGTTTTAAGAAGAGAAAGAGGACTTTCCCAGGAGGCACTGGCAGAATTTATCGGAATATCAAGACAGGCAGTTGCAAAATGGGAGCTGGGTCAGGGATATCCTGACATTGATAATCTGATTAAGTTAAGTAACACCTTAAAGATTAGTGTGGATCGGCTTATTAAAGAGGAAGAAAACGATTATTTTCTTGCTAATATTATGAAAGACAATACCAATACAGAGGAAATCATTGAGTTTTTATTAAAGGCCAAGACATCAACCTACGCAGCGTATGGTCCTAAAGAGGCACCGTCCAGACCGCAGTCTCAGGATTTGCATTATAGTGATGGAGATTATCTGTATATTGACTCTTATCTAGGTGCAGAGCAATTTGGAGGGGAAGAGGCAGTCTGGTATCAGGGAAAACCGGTTTGGTGTATAAATTATACTGGACGGTTGCTAGGAGAAAATTTTTCTGGAGACTTTTTGAAGGATGCTTTACGTCATGTTACAAAAGAGGCACCTTACAGAGGTCCCGCACTCTATCAGGATGGGGATTACACCTACCATTGTTATTCTACCGGCAGCTTTGAATGGTTCCAGGGACATGAGGAAATATATTGCCGGTCGGTAAAAATTTATGAATTGTTTTTTCATGGCGGTAAATTAAGATAAATATAAGAAGCAGCAAAAATAAAAGGATTTAGAGAATAACAAATCAAATGATAAATTTTCATGAACCTGAATTATCAGGTTGTAGAATGGAGACCAACTATGAAAAGTCAATAGTAAAAGAGAAATTTTCTTAAGCTTATTTATTATAATAAAGTGCATAACAAATAAAGCATCATAAAGGTGCTTTCTGAAAATTAAATATAGTTGATAGGTAAGGCTAAGCTAAATTGAATTCAACGTTAGAGCTCATCATCTTATGTATAACACGGACTAATTTATGAGCTACATGGCCAAGAGCATTGTAGTGACGACGACCTTGAGAGACTTTTAAATCATAATATTCCTTGAAAGTTTTATTTACCAAGGTGGTTTGCCATGCTGCATTTATTAGTGCATATCGAAGTAGTTTGGAACCTCGTTTGGACATTCGTGTTCTAGCGGCAGTGAAATTTCCTGATTGATATACCGATGGATCTAGCCCTGCATAGGCGAGCAGTTGGCATGGTTTATCAAAACGTGATATATCACCGATTTCTCCAATAATCATGGCACCGTTTATTGCTCCAACACCAGGGATAGTCTTAATAACAGAATCCATCTTATCCATGATTTCATGAATGGATTGATCTACTTCGGCAAGCTGTTCTGTGTACATTTCAATCTGTTTTATCGATTGCAAAATCTGCAAAGATAGGGTATCATTTTTAATACCGACAGATTGCGATGCAAGCTCTTTTAAATGTACAGCTTTAGACTGTTTAAAGTGTCCGCGAGAGGACTTTGATAAAAGGTTAGTTAACCTTGTGAGATGCATTTTCGCAATTCTGTCGGGATTTGGTTGCTCTTTTAATAGAGTATAACAAGCTTTTCCGTGAATACCAGATTTAAAGAAATACTGGAGTTCCGGGAATAACAAATCCACATAAGTCACAAGTTGAATTTTAACCTTTGTCCTAGCCTTCATAAGTTTTTGACGGAAGCGACATAGGTTTTTTAATTGCAAGGAATTGTAATCGCGTTCCGAATATAAATGATAGTGGTTTAAAGTTAAAGCTTTGATAATGAGATAAGTATCCACCGAGTCCGTCTTGGTTTTACGGATATTTGATTTCCTAAGAGAGGAAGTTTGAATAGGATTGATTATACAAACCTGAAATCCCCTTGTGAAAAGGAAGCTGGTAAGATTTTCTGCATAATGGGCAGTAGATTCCATACCAATATAAAGCTCTTCTTTAGAATAGGAATCTAAATGTTTCAGTAGTTTTTGAAATCCACTATGGTCATTTGAAAAGGCAAATGGTTTAACAAGGACTTCACCATCTGAATTAATAATGGCTGCATAGTGTGTTTGCTTGGCAATATCAATGCCAACGTAAATCATAAGATCAACTCCTTAGTAAATAATCACTGTGTTTGTCCACCGAGTTTTATCATCATAGACTTGCGTGACATAAAAGTTCTAACGATTAAATCGTATTGACTTATCCAACTATAAATGATTCAGATAAAACTGTGGCAATACACTCCTAAAAATAGTCAAAGCTATAGGATAAAATAAAAAGTCCACAGTGTTACTATTGATTATAACAAAGTTGAAAAGAAAGGAGAGTATTGATGTATTTGTTACTAAATACATCATACAAGGATAATATGGAATTAAATTATAACGTAGCGATGGAAGAGATATTTAATCAATTGGGCAGTAAAAAGATAATGGTATTAGCTACCAGCTTTGAGGATAGGGTTACAGCCAGAAACATGAGCTGTATTATGATGAACCAGAAAGTATATTTTCAAACAGATAGAAATTTTTTGAAATCTCTACAAATGATTGAGAACCCAAATGTTGCACTCTGTGTTGATAATATCCAGATGGAAGGTGTTGCGAAGATTATAGGTAATGCGGATGATGCTCCAGAATTCTGTGAATTATATAAGAAGTCTTTCAGAGCGTCCTATGATGCCTATACCCATTTGATAAATCAAATAATTATTGAAGTGGAACCAACCTTTATCACTTTATGGAAGTATGCAGATGGACATATGCCTTTCAGAGATTTTGTGGACTGTAAACAGAATAAGGCATACAGAGAAATGTATGATATCAGCAAATAATAATTAATTTATAAAAGGGGAATGTATAATGAAACATCCCCTTTTTATATATATGCCATACGCAGGAACTATCAATTTCAATTAACAACTATTTTAATGAGTCCATTGACTGGATGCTTCCTGAATAAAATCCTCAAGTAAGGGAGATATCCATTTATTCTTGTGATAGAAAATTTGTGACACGATCTGATACTGATTATCATAGGCTAATGGGATGAGCATTTTCCGTTGAATTTCCTCTGTCACAGAGATCTCAGGTAAAACGCATATCCCTAGATTAATCATGGAGGTCTGTTTAATCGCCTGTATACTATCTGTTTCCAGAACAATTTTAATATCTATATTAGTATTCATGATATCCTTCTCAAAAGCACCCCGATAACTGCATCCGTGTTCAGTCAGAATAAAGGCTTCTTTGTCAAAATCGTGCAAACTCAGTTTTTTCTTCGAAGATAGATGATGTTCCGGTGAAGCCAGTATCATAATCGGTTCTGATAATTCTAATACGGAGGTAATGGCTTCGTTATCAATCCGGTCTCCAATACTAAATGCGATGTCAATTGAATTGTCTGATAGAAAGGGAACAAATTCATTACATTTTAGCAGCTTCAGAAAGATATCGACGTTAGGATGCTTCTCCTTATATGCTTTTATAATGGAGGGAAGACGGTAGATGCATAATGATTCAGAAGCTCCTATCGTTATACTTCCACACATTCTGTCTGAATTAGATAGAGAATCCTTCATATTGGCTGATAAAGAAAGTATTTTAGTGGCATATGGGATTAAGGCATTGCCGTGTGCCGTAAGCATTACTTTTTTTCCTATACATTCAAATAATTTTGTCCCTAATTCCTTCTCCAGCTGTTGGATTTGCGCAGTGATACTGGATTGGGCATATCCTAATGTCTCGGCTGTCATAGTGTAATTCTTGATCTTACTTAATGTTAGAAATGTATTCAACTGCTTTAGGTCCATATATACTCCCTTCGAACAATCGAAAAATACGATAAATAATATCGAAACAATTCGTTATACAGATTGTTTATTTCATGATAGCATAATTAATAGAAAGTATCAATTAAATAATCACTCAGTAAAATCAATAGTTAGGAGGACTGGATTATGCTTAATAAAGTAAACTTAAAAGACGAAGTTGATGGGATGGAGGAACTGTATCGATATAAAAAGGTAGGACTGCTAAATCAGCATGTACTCAGTGTGGTTCGTGTTGAAAATCGTACGCTTGATTTTCATGTGCATGAAGCTTCAGATGAATTATTCTATGTCATTGAGGGAACCTTCCAATTTGAAACAGAGGATGGATTACTTAGGGTAAATGAAGGGGAATTTGTCATTGTTCCAAAAGGGACAAGACATAGACCGGTAGTGGATACCCTGACTAAATTTTTGATGATAGAATTGGCAGGCACCCTGAATAAGGAAAATAGCGGGGATTTATATGAAGAGTAGAGATTTATCGACATGAATTTAAGATATTCTCTTATTAATGATATAGGTAGTATAATCGGTAAGCCATAGGAGGGAGGAGGATGCATATGGAATCAATATTTTATAAACCAATTTTAAATTTACCTGAGGCGGATATTCCTATAAAAGGGGTTCATGCATATTTATCACAAGGCAATAATCATCAGATTATCTTTATGGAATTCTCCGAAGATGTCGATTTGCCGGAACATTCTCATGCCAGCCAGATTGGAATAGTGCTGGAAGGACAAATTGATTTGGTAATTGGTGGGATAAAAAGCACCTATCGAAAAGGTGATCGGTATTTTATTCCGGAAGGAGTACAGCATTCGGGAAAAATATATGCTGGATATGCAGATATTACTTTTTTTAATGAAAAAAATAGATATTTCACGAAGTGATCCGTATTTTGAATAAAAGTATAATATAAAATAAGTAAGTGCTGCTACAAAATGTATATACAGAAACTAGGACAAACCTTAATACACTGACGTACAATGGGTTCATTCGCTGTGTTTTAGGTGCTCCATTATCTGTTGACATGTTTTGTAACAGCACTATGTTCTAGTACTCCCAGTTAGGGAGTAATCGTTCAGAAATAATATTAATGCTTGCACCAGAAGTCGATATTGGTGTCGGGGCTACTGCTGATGAGTATTCTGTTTCCTGGTATTCGAAAGCTCCCAGATCCGTATGTGTGCCAGAATAAGCATATCCGATATCGGTTCCTTTATCGATAAATCTACTGTTAGGAGACAACTTTAAAAAATCTTTACTGGTTGGATCCAGACTTAGAAAATCACTTTCTCGAGCCGGAACGAGTCCGAGATTCCAAGAGTTTGTAGCCGATATAGTTGTCCATTTCTTAGTACTATGTTTTTTAAATGCTATGTTATTTATTAGAATAGTAGCTATGGTTCCGTTGTTTTTAGGACTGTCCCACCATGCAATATCATTCGCGCCATTGCCATATGCTGTGCAATTTAGAATACGATTACCATCGCCATCATTGGTAGTAATTCCTGACGCCAAATTATTATATGCAATACATCGTAGAACAGTATTAAATGCCTGAGACTCAGGTCCTTGACCTAGCTTAAAACCATTTCCGCCTCCATGAAATTTTCCATAGGTATTTTCCCAGTCCCCTTTATCCCGGTTTCGACAACCATCGGAGGTTCCGTTCTCATAAGCAATACAGTCCTCGAATAAAGTAAACTGGCATGTCCAACAGTCATATCCGTCATCTGAATTATGAAAGCTCACACATCTTCTAAGGATATTGTAGCGTCCATCTGGTGAAAATCCATCGGAATCTTCCCCGGGGGCAAGCTTCCATGCTTTTTCTCCGGCATAATCAAAATTGTAACTCGATTCGCAATCATTAAGCTGGTTATAATCACCACAGATACGAAAGCCAATTCCATAATTATCGGAGGTCTTGATGAATTCATAGATGTTATGGTTTGACGCCGCCCTATAATCCGAAATTCCATATGCCGGAGAGTTTATTACCGTAAGTTTCCGGAGTATTTGCCAGTCACAGGATTTTATAAAAAGCTGTGGGGCTTCATCAATCGGGTTTGGAGTTTCAATGACGGGTCGATCTTTACCGTTAATTATAACAACTTCATCCTCATACCCCTCCCAAGTAATTGGTTTATCAGGGAGACCTGAAATGGTCAATGTGACTTGCTCATTATACATGCCACCACGGATATATACGGTATCACCAGGAGCTACAATGGTTGCTGCCTTACCAATGGTTTGAAATGGTTTGTCGAACGTACCAGGGTAAGAATCCGATCCGGTTGGTGCAACATAATAAGTCTTTCCATCACTATCAGCATATGTTATACCAGTCGGGCTGACTCCGGTTAAGAATAGGACTAATACACAAGTACTGCAAGTTTTTTATAAATTTTTTTCTTCATAGATCGCTCCTTCTAATTTAATAATAGTTAATTCGACGAGTTTCCACTCGGCTATACCACTTCTTTCTACATAATGTAAAAAGCAGTTGCATAAAACGACAATAATCTTTCTAAATCACCTAACATGTTAAGATGGATATATAATACAGTAGAATTACTTTTTTTACCAGGGTACATAATTACCATATTTTTGAAGATATATCACCACCAAATCGTTATATTATGTAAATAATATGAAAGGGTAATGGTGATGAAGAAAGTATTCTACCTGATATTAACCGAAGTAATAATGATAGGAGTAATGTTTGGATGTTTGCTAACACTGTCAGGACTAGGAATGGAAATAGAGGGCTTTTCAAGGCTCATTCCATTCCTATGTATATGCCTGATTACATTTTTGTGTATTAAAGTGGTTGATAAGTATTCAACGAAAGACATAGGCTTTCTATGGTCCTATAAGATGTTGTGTTTATCACTTATAGTGGAAAATATAGCAATGTAATATTTACTATTTTCATATGGTGTATTATATTGGTTATAACAGAGTTGGTTAATAAATTCTATGGTGAGAAAGATAGAGTTAAATCATGAAGTCAAAGGGGAGAACACTATGGAACAGTTACAAGTAAAATGCAAAGGCTTCGAAGAAGGAGATTGGATACCGATACGGTATACCGGACGAGGTGAAGATTTATCTCCGGAGCTAGAACTAATTGGTATTGCTCCGGGTGCAAAGTCAATTGCAATTACCTTAGATGATGCATCTCACCCCATTTTTCCGAATTTTAACCATTGGGTAATATGGAATTTGCCCGTACAATCGGTTATTCCGGAGGGAATAGCTCACGGTAAATATGTAGGTAGCCTTGGCGCAACACAGGGTAAAGCTTATGGAAGACATAAGTATAGAGGTCCAAAGCCACCACTGAAAGCAATTCATAATTATGTATTTACTGTATATATCCTGGATTGTAAGATAGATTTAGATGCTGGTAGTAGAAAACGAGATTTGTTGAATAAGATGGAAGGACATATCCTGCAGCAGGCAACCTTAACTGGTAAATTCCAGAGCAGAAGAGAGTAAATAATGATCTGAATTTATATTAATAACATAATTAAAGCGTTGATTTTACCATAAAAGTCAATGCTTTTTTATGTTGTGAAAGTATACTAAAAAATAATTGGAAAAGAATAGTTGACAATCATGATAGACAAGTGTATATTATCATTATAGACAAATGTAGATTATATAATTTTAGAAAATGAAAATGAAAATGGAGATGGAGTATGAAGAAAGAAGAAATTAACAATAAACAGACAAGGCCAATACAAGGCAACCATTTATCGGATGATGTTACCGGTACTTCACGGAATATACAAACCAAGCTGCCGGAGACAGAATACGAAGTTATGTCAGCAATTTGGAGAAATACACCACCAGTTACAACGACAATGCTTATGAATCAAATAGGCAACGATAAAGGCTGGAAGCTGCAGACCTTAGTAACCTTACTAAACCGATTGATTGATCGCGGGTTTTTACGAAGTGAAAAGGCGGGAAAGGAGCGTACCTATTATCCTTGTATTCCTCAGGAGGAATATATTCGATTTGAGACAGCGCTATTTGTAGAACGATACCATGAGAATTCCTTGATCCAGCTGGTGAATGCTTTTTCGGGATCAAATAAGTTAAGCGCGGAGGAAATTAAGGAGCTGAGCGAATGGTTGAAAGAACAGGAGGGCAAATAGTATGGGAGAAGTTCTATTTTACACCTACTTATCCAATACATTGAATATAACAATATTTGTTTTGCTGTTTCTTCTTTTGGAGCCGCTTTTAAAGAAATACTATTCGGTCGTTTGCTTATACCGTTTTTGGTTCGTTCTGCTTATTGGGTTACTGATTCCTTTGCGTTTTACGTTTGCTGATTCTTTGTTTCTGATAAAGATACCGCAGATATCAGTAGTTGAGGAACACTCTAACGAAGCAGAAGAGACAAGTTGGAAGGAATCCAATGTCACAGCGAGTAATTTGACACAACCGGTTAGCCAGACATCGCAGGAAGGTACTACCTTAAGCATGAATCACAGTAACCTGGAACATGCTTTTAAAGCATACCTAAATCATCAATTAATACCATCGATACTGCGCCATATAAATATTGGAAACTGGATTCATATTATTTGGATGCTTGGTGTAATTTCATTATTACTGTATAAAGGAGTTCAATATCATAGATATCGGATGCAGCTAAAAAGATTTCTGGTACCATTGATAAAGGCTGACGTAATAGAGGAGCTGAACCTGTGTGTTACAGAATTGGAGCGTCAGTACCGTATAGGCAGCTTCGGAAGAAGATCTAGATTACATAGGACACAGATATATTTATGCTCTGCCATATCCAGTCCTATGACCATAGGTGTATGGAATCCGAAGATTTTATTACCAGATGAAACATATATAAAAAAGGACTTGCATTTTCTGTTGTTACATGAATTGGTTCACGTTTGGCGCCGGGATTCCCAGATTAAACTGATTCAGCTCCTTGTGATATCGCTTAACTGGTATAATCCCTTGTGCTATGTGCTTTCCAGACGTTTAGACCAATGGTGTGAAGTTTCCTGTGATTCTATCGTTCTACAGAAAGCAACGAAGTCGGATCGTATGGAATATAGCAGATTATTGCTGCAATGTGCTGCCATGCAACCTAAATTAAATGTAAACCTGTTAATGAGTTTTTATGGAGGGAAAAAGAATATGAAGCAAAGAATCCAATCAATCCTAAATCACAATAATAAACGAACGGGTAGATTATTGCTGATACTGTTCATTGGAATAGTTTCTACAACTGCCATTGTATCCATTATCAATCATAAGGATGTATCCACTTCTGAACTCCGTGATACGGAATTATTAGAGAATATGGCTTCCCCAGAAACGGATGGCATCGCTGATATGGGTGGTAGGGGCAATACGGTATCTGTTCCAAATAACAGCCAGGAAGAGCTTTTGAGTGATGAAATCAGCCTCATAAATAACAATCCAATAGATCAGAATGAGAGTAGTGTGAGTGATGAGGCTGAGAATGCAGATGATCTTCGGAATACCGTGGTAAAGTACGCCATAGAAGCAGAGGGTACACCCTTTATATGGGGAGGTAATAATCTGAAAGACGGTGTGGACAGTAGCGGATTTGTTCAGGCAGTCTATAAGAAATTTGATATTAATCTTTCCAGGGTATCAAGAGATCAGATAAAAGAGTGCAGAGAAGTTTCTTTGAAGGAACTGCTGCCGGGAGATTTAATCTTCTATACAACCACCAGTGATAATACGGTGAATCACGTCAGCATATATATTGGTGATGATCAGGTTATCCATGCTAAGAATGCTAAATCAGGTGTGGTAATAGATAAGATGGACTATCGGCCTATCTATTCTGCTGGTAGAGTAATTACAGACTAATTTCTTGATTTAAGTACCGTAATGGACTATGGAACGAATCATCAATTTAATACTATACAGTTAGATCAGTCTATATAAAAGACTTCCTGGACGGATTCACACTCGAACGCACTGTACCTTGAAGCTAGGCAGATTAAAGTATTTTGCTATTAGTTAGTTTGACTGAATTTGGGGAATCAGATATAATGTGGGTGAAAATATATTATATCAATCAATGTGAGTATGGGTATAGAAAGCTTATAAATAGCTGGCGTAAAGCAACGCGGAAATGAGGAATTTTTATGAAATATGATTGTCTGATTGTGGATGATGAAATTGAACTGGCAGAGGCTACCTGCGAGTATTTCCAGGTATTCGGAATTACTGCGGCATGTGTCAAAACCTCAGCAGAGTGTCTGGATTTTCTAAAGGAGAATCAGGTGAAGGTAATACTTCTGGACATTAATCTGGAAAATGAAAGTGGCTTCACGCTATGCAAGCAGTTAAGAGAGCAGATGGAAATCCCCATATTATTTATCAGCGCCAGACAGAGTGACGATGATATCCTGATTGCTTTGAATATCGGAGGAGACGATTACATTAAGAAACCCTACTCCTTGAGTGTGCTGCTGGCGAAGGTGAAAGTAATACTGAAAAGATTCGATGGATTTGAAGGGAAAAAGTCAGCTACAGAGGCGATTGTTGTTGATGATGATGCAAGAAAAATATATGTGGAGGGACAGGAAGTCGCTCTGAAAAACAAAGAGTATAATTTATTTTCCTATTTATATCACAATAGGAATAAGGTAATAAGCAAAGAAGAACTATTTGAAAAAATCTGGGGTGATGAATTCTTTAGTGATGGCACCTTGAATGTACATATACGTAAGATCAGAGAAAAAATTGAGAGGAATCCCAATGAACCCAAATATATTAAGACGGTATGGGGCATCGGGTATATGATGGAATTATGAAATTGAAAGTGCTTATGCTGGTACTGAGTATCTGCTTACTTATCACATTTGTGGGTGTGGAAAGATATATTGGATCCCAGAAATATAATTCATGTGATTTGACAATGATAAATGATCTCTATAAGAATATAGAATATGAGATGGAGAACTCTGCCGTCGAAGAGATTGAAAGTAAATATGGCTGCAGGATACTAATGCGCGAGGATCCGAATTATAGTAATACACTTTACCGGGCTATTCGTAATTCTGATATTATACTAGATTATATGGATGGAGATGCGCTTCTTGGCAAGATTATCTTCCCCTCCAATTCAAACACCTTCCTGCAGCTGAAAAGAAATCTGGCAATTGTAATTGCCATTGTCTTTGCTGTTACTTTCATCGTTTTATATACCGTATTGCTGTTGATCTACATAAGAATTATCCGGCCATTTCAGCGCTTAGAACATTTTGCAGGCCGTATCAGTGCTGGAAATTTGGATATACCACTTACTATGGATAAGTCAAATTACTTTGGAGCATTTACAGAAAGCTTTGATCTGATGAGAGAAGAGCTTAAGAGGGCAAAACAGGGAGAATATGAGGCTAATATAAGTAAGAAGGAGCTGGTTGCTGAGCTATCCCATGATATTAAGACCCCTGTCTCCACCATTAAGGCCCTATGTGAACTACTGGAGGTAACCTCTACCGACGAGGATATGATTAAGAAGCTGGGTACGATTCATCAGAAAGCAGATGTGATTGACAAACTGATCAGCAATATGTTCCATGCCACACTGGAGGAACTGGAGGTTCTTAAGATTGAACCTCAGGAAGAATATAGTACCATCATTTTATCCATGTTCGAGGATCTGAATCATTATAACAAGATACATATTAAGAATAGCTTACCCGGATGTCTGATCTATTGTGATAAGCTTAGGCTCAATCAGGTAATTGATAATATTGTTAACAACTCCTATAAATACGCTAATACCGATATTGATGTATCCTTTTATGAGGACGGATCCTTTGTTAATATTGAAGTAAGAGACTATGGTGACGGCGTCAAAAAGGAGGACTTGCTACTGGTCTGTGAGAAATTCTTTCGAGGCAGTAATGCATCCTCCCATGACGGTTCCGGATTGGGATTGTACCTGGCCAAGCTATTTATGGAGGGGATGGAAGGCAAACTGGAATGTAAGACTGAGAATGGCTTTGTTGTAAGGCTGGGTATTAAAAAGATATAGGGAAGGAAAAAGGATAATTAAGAATTTGATAAGAATTATATAAAGTTTGGGAAAAGACTTATGAAGAAAGACTAATTATAATAAGGCTAAAGGTTTGAAGCGTAGGACCTATAGTCTTATTTTTTTAAAAAGATGGAGGTAATGATGAAACAAATATTAGAAGCAACCAATCTATGTAAATCTTATTCCAATGGAAGTGTAATGCAGCATGTATTACGTAATCTGAATATTCAAATATACGAGGGTGATTTTACAGTCATCATGGGTAGTTCGGGCTCAGGGAAATCAACTTTGCTATACGCTCTGTCCGGAATGGATAAACCAACCCTTGGTAATATTCAATACAGGAATGAGGATATCAGCAATTACAATAATGATAAGCTGGCAGTTTTTCGTCGTAAGCATTGTGGGTTTATCTTTCAGCAGATGTACCTGAATGATACCATGAGCGTCATGGATAATATTTTAGTGAGCGGGCTGCTGGTAACAAAGGATCGAAAGGAATTAAAAAAGAAAGCGGAAGAATTACTTCAGGCAGTCGGACTAAATGAGGAATGCTATCATAAATTTCCTAGCCAGCTGTCCGGAGGGGAGGCACAAAGAGTGGCAATCGTAAGGGCGCTGATTAATTCACCTGAGATTGTATTTGCCGATGAACCAACAGGAGCTCTTAATTCCCAGAATGCCACCAATGTATTGGATGTTATGACGGATATGAATGCGAAGGGACAGAGCATTGTCATGGTTACCCATGACATGAAGACTGCAAGAAGAGCCAATCGAATTCTGTACTTAAAGGATGGTATTATTATTGATGAATTAAATTTAGGAATGTACATTAAGGGCGATCAGGAACGACATGATACCTTAAGAACATTTCTGGAAAAAATGGGATGGTAACGAATATGAATTTATTATTGATTGCAAAAAGTAATATGAAAAAAAATAAGAATATGACCATAACCTTGGTGTTACTGATTATATTCGCATCCATTCTCCTCTATATAGGTACAAGTGTAATATGGGGAATGGATACCTTTCTGGATGAAAAGAATAAGGAGCTGAACGGATCTGATTTTTCAGTAATGGCACCTATGATGTACCATGATGACTTGTCTGAGATTGTGAATCATATGGATGGAATTGAGCAAAAGGAAGTGGTAAAGATAGTATCTATCGGCTCCACCTCCTTTCAGAATATAAGCAACGAAGATGAGAGCCAACATATGGGATGTCTTTTTCTGAATGCAGATCAGCAGGAGACCATATCCAGGCTGGAGATTGTCGACAAGGGAGATGCAAAGCTTGATAACTCCATTATTCTTCCCTATTATCTGAAGGTTGCCAAGAACTATAAAACAGGGGATGAGATGACGATCACCTATGGAGGAATTACTCACAAATTTATCGTCTATGGATTCTATGAAGATATTATGTTTGCGATTCCCAGTAATTTCTCGTACTATAAATGCTATGTATTTGATCAAAAATTTAATGAGCTATATAGTGATGAAACTACGCAGTCTTTTCTTTTAAAAACGATTTTACAACCAAATATGGCTACTAGTCAGTTTAATGATGATTTTGCAAAGGAGATGAATGAGAAGCTTAAGTCTGCAACAAGTCTGGTTAATTCTCTTGATTTCGATTCCATGAAGGTGGGAGTAGGCGCATTTTTCGTTATTATGATGATACTTCTCATTACTTTTTCTATCATTGTGATAATGATTGCTCTTACCGTAATACGATTTGCCATAGTCACGTATATTGAAGGAAATATAAAGAATATTGGTTCCATGGAAGCGCTGGGGTATACCGGAAGAGAGCTGGCAAGGGGTACCGTTATACAATTTATTCTAATTACACTGGTAAGTACAGCAATCGGGGTACTGCTTTCCATCTCCTATACCAGGGTTGTTACCAATCTGGTGTCCTCCTCCATCGGATTGCAATGGAAAAGTGAAGTGAATCCCATTGTTATATTAGTAAGCTTTGCAATTATATTATTTATGGTATGGTTCATTACCTCCCTTACTGCAAGAAGAATTAAGAAAATAACTCCGATTATGGCGCTGAGGGACGGCATTGAAACACACAATTTCAGAAGGAATTATTTCCCTCTTCATAAAGGAAAGACATCTTTAAATGCTACAATCGGTTTTAAGTCCTTAATGCAAAATATGAAGCAAAATATAACCATGTTTACGATTGTATTCCTGATGTCCTTTGTCTGTGTATTCGCTTTTACAACAAATTATAATTTTGTTGTGAGCAACACTGCCATGTTGCGTATGATCGGAATTGAAAAGTCCCATTTGATGGTAGGCTATATGGGTGAGAACTCTTATGAGGTCTTTAATGAGATCGGAAAGATGGATAACGTTAAAAAGACCATTCGAATGAACAGAAATAGCCTGACACTCTATAACGGTGAGAAACAGATAACTCCGGCAGTTAATATATGCGAAAATTATGATCTTTTGGAGATTGTCACTATTGTGGAAGGAAGATATCCGATTCATGATAATGAAATCGCAGTAACGGGTCTGGTTCAGAAGGGGCTGGGGATAGAAATTGGTGATGCGGTCAGTATAGAAGGCAGCGAGGGGGTGGAGGATTTTATCCTGGTCGGCATCACACAGCAGATTAACAACCTGGGCAAGGGAGCCTGCATCACGGAGAAGGGAATGCAAAGACTGGATGCAGATTACATACCTACTAGTCTCTATGTCTATCTGGAAGACTCGGAGGGTATTCCATCTGTAATGAAGACAATTGAGGATCGTTATCAAGGCGAGATGATAACGGTACTGAATATGGAGGAAGAATTCGATTCGATCATGGAATCCTTTAATCAAGCCATATCATCGCTTTCTGTTGGAGGCATTGTAATTACCCTGATGATTATATCGCTGGTACTATTCTTACTAATCCGGATAAAGCTACTTAAGGAAAGAATGCGTCTAGGTGTGATGAAAGCGGTGGGATTTACCACAAAGCAGTTAATACTACAGATAATATGCAGCTTTTCACCTGTATGTATATTGGGAGCATTGCTGGGAACAGTAGCCGCTCTGTTTTTAATAAATCCGATACTTGCAGCCTTATTATCCATGGTGGGAAGTATCCAGAACAGTCATTTTGAAATTAGTATTCAGTTGGCAGCAGCAACCTTTGTATCGATTTCTCTCTTTTCCGTATTCATAACTACACTGGTTGCACGGGCAGCTAGGAATATAACTCCCTGTGAGCTGTTCCGGTAAGAATCTGTTGATGATAGGGTATGGCTGCATCGTTTCAGCAGTTTCGGTACATGCCATTCAGACAGTACATTAACAGTACACGGCTATCGTCGAATGTCAGTATATTCAACGATAGCCGCTTCGTATGATATCAGGAACGTGCTGATATCTGTTTCAATTTCTTCTCTAAGAACCTGGGATTCCATCTATTTAGAAGATAGAAAAGCTTTGCGAGTCCGGGATACACTTCATATTGGTCTTTTGCTAATCCGGCACATATGATTTCAACGAGCTCATCCGGTTTCATTTTGCGAACCCGTCCGTTGTTACTATTGGCAGTCATTTCGGTATCCACAATGGGTGGAGCAATATCAAATCTTGAGTTTCCGCAAATTGCACTTTGAAAATGAATAAATCTAATGACAGTGCCAATTTGCTGATTTTTTTAAGTGTAAGAGTGGCAGTATCTAGATCAGAAGAAGCTTAATAAGCCCCGTTTAAAACCGGACTTCGGGATAAGTATTCTTTTATCTATTTAAGCGATTAGCTTAAAGCAAAGTTGACGGTATGCAGGACGTTTTGTCCTGAACCATAGCCTGACGCCTTCTTTTGCATACGAGAGTATGCCGGAGATACCTTTTGCTAACCGATAATAGCAGAACTGAACTTTCTCCTTAACAGGAGCTGCTGTCTGTATGATTGAAACCTTTAGGGCATTTGTTTCTGCTTTCATTGAAACCAGAGCAAGAAATGCCATACACAAGGTGATATAAAAATTGAGAGCATTAATTGCTTTCAGCTTCCGGACACGGAAGTTTTCAAACTGGAAAACCTGTTTCTTGCAGCGGAAATATTCCTCAATGCGCCAGCGGGAGAAATAAAGCCTTGCAATTCGTATTACATCTTCTCGGGACTTTATCTCCTTGTTTGTTGCGAGCATCATCGGATGCTCTGTGATGCCATAGACAAGAACCAGATAAATATCCTTTCTGGATGCAGTGATTTGAACCTTCACATGGGATAGATAAGCTTCCCTTTTTTTGCCCTTATAGAACACAGGTGTTGTGATTTTGCCTTTTCGACGATTTCGCAGTTCAGTAGCGGCCACCCATTTGTTATGAAAAAGTAGCTTTCTTTTAGCTGTAAGTCGGATCACATAGTCCTGCTTTAATTCATCAAGCTTAAGAAACATCTTATTATCATCATAGCCCCTGTCCATTACAAAAGTAGCTTTGCCAAACATTGCTTTTCCGCGCTCCATGGCATCAAAGGTTACGTTATTGACAGAGGTGAAGGTCTTTTCTTTTGAAGAATGGATTTTAGAATAAATGCTGACAGGATGATTGCTTTTAGTCATAACACAAGCCTCTGTTACATGGTAGCCCTTCTCATAGACATTTTTGGTATCGGTGCTTTTGGAACCATCCCGAACAAGTCCCAGTGCTTCGAACTTGTAGCCGTCAGGCTTGATGATATCACTATCATCGATATGGATAACTGGTTGATCCGGCACCCATTTACGTATTGTATGCAGATACGAAGACAAGGCAGAATTATGGATTCCCTTATTGAGATGTCGGGTAAGTCTTTCCACGCTGTTGACCTTTTTGGAATCTTCGTGAAGCTGATCCACAACATCAGTCAGAAGGCAACTGCCAGAAGCTAACATGCCATAAGTCATGTCTGCAGTAAACTTTCGATCCGGTTTGGAAAGCTTTCGGGATATTTTGTTTGAAAAAGATAAAATTTCACGTTTCAAAGTGTAAGTATTTGTAGTAGAATTAAGCATAAGGAGTCCCTTTCTTTATTGTTTAGTGTAGATTTTGCTTAGACACCATTATTCTACTACAAAAAGGATGAGGATTCCTTATATTTTGGGCATTTTCTAAAAGTTGTTTATTACAATACTGATGAAACAGGGATACTGTGGATAAAACTACGGAAACTCAAGATATCAAATACCTTGACAGAGGTCCCTTCCAGCTGTACCCGAAGTGCTTTGGAAAACGAACGAAGAGCTGCTTTGCTGGCAGAGTATATAGGAGCACTCTGTTTTGGAGATATACCGAAGTAGGAAGATATGTTGATAATAGCTGCTTCTTTTTTCAATAGGAGTGAAGGAATAAAATATTTGCTTAGTAGAACAGGAGCTATAAAATCTGTCGAGATTTCCTGCTTTATGGATTGAGTGTCAAGTGAGGAGTTTTTGAAGTCACATTCCATATGAATTCCAGCATTATTAATTAGAATATTGACGTCAGGGTATTTATGTACGAGTACTTTGATATCCTCTTCAACCGTTATATCCGCTTTTTCTATATGGATACGCGGATATTGCTTTTTTACAGAGAGCAATTTATCCATTGATCGCCCAATGATAATCACCTTATTCTCCTTCTCTAAAAAATGTCTGGCTAATGCCAGCCCGATCCCGGAGCTTCCTCCGGTAATTAATACTACATTTTGATTGATTTTCATATAGTTACCTCCCGATTGTTTTCTTTTGATGCTACAACGGGGAAGAATGAAAATCATTAACATAGGTTTATTTTTTCAACTTTTTTCGAATACGACTGAGAGATACCGGAGAGATGCCTAGATAAGAGGCTATGTGATATTGCTTTATTCTGTCACTTAGGCCGGGATAACTCTCCAGAAAGCTTTGATATCTGGTTTTTGCATCTTCTAGAAGGAACTCTCTTTCTCTCGTTTCCTTCATAACATATACTTTTTCAATGGTTTTTCTTGCAATCACTTGCCAACAGGGATGCCCTTCCAGTAGTTGTAACCAGTCGGTGTAATTAATACAGTAAATGTGGGAATCCTCTAGGGCTTGAATGGAGAAACCAGAGGGTTGGTTAAGCAGCATACTACTGTAAGAAATAACAAAATGATTTTCTGCAGCAAAGCCTTTCGTATATTCAACCCCTTTCTTATCAATATAGTAATAGCGAAATAAACCGGATTGAATCAAGCCGATTTTCCGGGCGTATTCCCCGTTTCTTACAAAATACTCCCCTTTTTTAATGGCAACGGGATAAAATAGCTTCATTGCCTTGTCCACTTCCTCAGGGGGAGCCTCACTGTATTTTGAGAAGAAATCATGGATAAAATATGGATTATTACTCATGTTAACTCCTTTGACTTCGACTATCATAGTCTTCTTAAACAAAAGTATCGTAGTTTTTGTAATTGTTCCTAAATATATCTTAATTTTACCAAATTGTATCTTCTATGACAAGAAAATTATTAATATGTCAGAATTTATTTTGTGTATTTAAAAGAAGCATGTTATAATTGCATTAGTCGAAAAAAAGGAGGATATGTCAATACATGAAGAAACTAACAGCAATTTTTTTTAGCGTACTACTATTTACATCATTACTGGGATCAGCCTCTGTAGAAGCGGCGACCAAGCTTGCAACACCAAAAAACTTCGCAGGAAGTGCAGAAATTACAAAGCAGTATGAAACAATCTTAACAATAACCTGGAGTAAAGTAGATGGAGCAGATGGATATGAGGTTTATTATAGAAGTGAGGTGCCCGGAGGCGACGACGAATGGGAGCCTTGGTTTTTGAATGAGAAAACCAAAAAAACAACTGCGCAGGGTATGATTATTGATGGAGAATTCCAGATGAGAGTGAGAGCTTATAAGGGCTCCACTTACAGCGATTATACCGAGACGATTACGGTTCGGGGAGGAGAAGGTATCATATCCGGTCCCAAGGCAAGTGCTACTCCCAAGCTTAATAAAACGAAGGCCAGTATTGATGTTGGTAAAACTGTGCAATTAAAGGTTAACAATACGAAGGATAAGGTTACTTGGAAATCCTCCAATAAAAAAGTGGCTACCGTTTCCTCAAAAGGATTGGTAAAAGGAGTAAAGCAGGGAGAAGCAACCATTACCGCAACGGTAGGCAAGAAGAAGCTTACCTGTAAAATTACAGTGAAGAAGAGCTCAAAAGGTACTTCAAGCAACATCTTAGATTCCTATCGGGAAATTCTGAACAAGAATATTTCTAGTACGAGATCATTTGCATTACTGGATATTAATAAAGACGGACAAAAGGAATTGTTCTTAAACGTAAGTGAGAGTGCTTCATCCATTGATTGTGATACTATAGTATATTCTTATTATAATGGTAAAATATATGATTCTACAGTATGCGGTCAAATATATCCCTCATATATCAGCAGTAAAAAGGGAATTGCAGTTGCTGGAATGTTTAGCTCCAATGAATGGGTTGATATCTATGTATTGGAGAAGGGTGTCTTAAAGAGCATTTATATTAGCGGCTCCCATCTTAAATATGATGATAAAACAGGAGAATTTAACACAGAAGTATATGTGAACAATAAAACGGTTTCCCCTAAGGAAAGAGCGAAATCAGATGAAGCAGCAGGAATTTATGGTAGTAAAGATATTAAGTTCTATGAGGTAACTAAAGAAAACATCGATAAGTATCTCAAATAAGATCTTTTCATAAGACGGTGAGGCCATGAGGCAGCACCGTCTTCTTAGCATAGGAAGTATATATTCCTTTCTTATGTATCGATTTTGCATTAACTATTTTCTATTCTGCTCTTTTGTGATAAAATGGATTGCAGTCTGATAAAGAATGGAAAGGAGCAGTATATACCGAGTATCCGGTATAGTCTAAAACAATGAAAGCAAATCTAAAAAACAATCTGTTACTTATAATAAAAGGATTTATAATAGGTTCTTCCATGAGTGTTCCAGGGGTAAGCGGTGGGACCATGGCAATCATATTAGGGATATATGACAAATTGATTAGTTCAATCAGTAATTTTCTTAAAGATATCAAGGGAAATATCCTTTTTCTGTTTAAGGTATGTCTTGGAGCCGGCGTAGGGATAGGAACCTTATCCTTTCTCATTAAGTGGTTATTAGAAAAATTCCCATTACCGATCTCCTTCTTCTTTCTAGGAGCGGTAATCGGTGGAATACCTGCATTGTATAAAAAAACAAAAGCAACTTCTTTGAAGATTTCATCAGGAGTTTATTTTCTTCTGGGATTGTTAATTGTCATTTCCATTGGATTTATTCCGGTTGGTAATATTGATGTAACTACTGGTTCTGGAATAGGTTATTATATTATGTTACTGGTTACAGGTATTATTATCGCGCTCGCGCTTGTATTACCGGGAATCAGCACATCTCACATGCTACTTGTACTAGGAATGTATGATGCAATGATAACTGCCATTACGGAATTTAATATCGTATACATAGGGATATTGGGAATAGCCACATTAATCGGTGTATTTCTGATTACCAAGCCCTTAGAATGGACCATGAATAAATTCCCCCACCAGACCTATTGCATGATTATTGGCTTTGTATTAGGTTCAACCTCCGAGATATTTAGGGAGAAGATATTGCCCTCCATTCCTGCCAATGCAGATGTGAAATGGTGGATTTTATCTGTAATCATGTCCGTTGCAGCATTTATCCTGGGATGCTATGCAATAGGCTCCTTATCGAAATACTCAAATGACTAGGGAATATACTTGACCGCGACTTCTTTTACTTGAGTATCTATATTATATTTCTACTTTACAACCTCTGATCTGGAGGCCTTTAGTAAGAAACTCAAATCGCATAATGTAACCTTTATTCATGATATTCGTTTACATGACTGGGGTGAGAAGGTAATTCGGGTCTTTGATCCGGATGGGCACCTTTTGGAAATCGGAGATGCCCATAATAATGAATGATATCGGAATGCATACCGGGATAATATGCATTGTGTAAAGATTTCTATAAAATTTAAATAATATGTCACAACATGAATTCCTCCTTGTCTAATACTATAAAAGGAGGGATTTTTAGTGTGATGTAAGAATGTTGGAGGATAAATAAATGAAAGACGAAAAGATGACCATAGACATGGCATGTAAGGGGGACCAAATGGCCTCTATTGCTAATGAAAATAAAGTAGGGACAATTATTTACCATAATGCACTTTCGTCTGTGTGTGAGGTAAATGATTGTCCCTACTTATTTTCATTTGTAGCAGACTTTATTATTTCATAAATTAAAAACACATTAAACTTTGATTTAAATTCTGCTTCTTTGTTGAAAAAACAAATAGGCAAAGCTATACTAATATATGGAAGTCTGAAGGGAGGTTAAAGAATGGTAACGGTATATTTGTGCTTTCTGGTAGGAGGAGCAATTATTCCAATTGTGAGCTTTCTCCTAGGATTCCTGGGTGATGGAATGGATACGGACACGGATATGGATATGGATATGGATGTAGATGTAGATGTAGACCTTAATACAGAATTGGATATAGGGACGGATACGGAAGGGATGTTTTCCACAGATTCCGATCTGGATGTTGGAACAGATATTGATACAGGAAGTGCTCTAACAATTGGCTTTTTCCCCACCTCCATTATGGCATTATCTGCAATGTCCATTGTGTTCGGAGCTGTTGGAGCAATAATGACCTTATCAGGAAAAGGGAAACTTCTTAGCCTGTTAGTAGCTATAATTAGTGGATATATCGCCTCTGTTATTATTCAGACCATTATAAAAACCTTGAAAAAGGTTCAGACAAGAAACTATGGAGTTAATGAAAATGAGTTGCTTCTTTACGATGGGAAGGTTGTAGATACTATTCTTCCAGGACAGTTGGGAACAGTAAGCTTTACTACCTTACAGAATACTTTGATAAGCTATCCGGCTAGATGTGTTGACAAGGACTTACGGCTGGAGGCAGGTAGAATTGTAAAAGCAATCGAATTAAAGGATGGAGTGTTCATTGTGGAACCTAAGAATAGATATGAATGAGCATTGTTGCATCAAAAGGGAATAAAAAAATAATATAAATGGAGGTATGAGTATTATGTTAACATCACTTGACATCACCCCAATTATTATCACTGGGGTTGCTGTAATCGCGGGACTGGCTCTCTTAACGGTTATTTTCCGTATGTGGAGAAAAGTGCCGCAGGACAAGGCAATGGTAGTAACCGGTATGAAGAAAAGGGTTATCACCGGTGGCGGTGGATTGGTAATTCCCATATTGGAGAGAACCGATACCATATCGCTTGGTAATATTCAGCTTAATATTAATACGTCACAGACCATGTCATCACAGGGTGTTCCCATTGATGTGGTTGGTACCGCGGTAATTAAGGTCCGCAATACCCATGAAAGTATTTATGCTGCAATTGAGCAATTTACCGGTGCAAACGAAATGCAGATTCAGAAATCCATTTCAGATCAGGTTACCTTGATTTTGGAAGGTAAGCTTCGTGAAATCGTTGCATCCATGACGGTTGAGCAGATTTACAATGACCGTGAGGCGTTCTCTGCTAAGGTTCAAGAGGTGGTAGGAACGAAGATTGGTGAGATGGGCCTCGAGCTGAAGGACTTCTCAATTAAGGATGTTAATGATACCAATGGATATATTCGTGCTCTTGGTGCTAAGCAAATTGCTGAGAAGAAGAAGGATGCGGAAATTGCGCAGGCGATGGCACAAAAAGAAGAGTCCATTAAGAAGTCAGAGGCTGCAAAAGAGGGTGAAAGAGCCCGTTTACAGGCAGAAACAGAAGTAAGCGCTGCTAAGAAAGCGAAGGAGGTTCAAGAAGCCGAATACCGGATTGAGCAGGAATCAGCCAAGGCAAAAGCGGATGCAGCTTACGATATTCAAAAAAGCATTACCTTACAGGATGTAATTGCTGCTCAGATGGAAGCAGATATATTAAGACAGCAAAAGCAAAAAGAATTGCAAGAAGCACAGTTACAGGTTGAAATCGCCAGAGAGCAGAAGCAGATAGAGTTAGAGCAGCGTCGTGCTGAGAAGACAAGGGAAGAGTTAAAAACAAAGGTTGTTGAGCCTGCGAATGCAGAATTGGAGCAAAAAAAGGCAGCAGCTGAGGCAGAAAAATATACCAGAATTGCAGAGGCACAGGCAAGAGCAGAAGCAAAAAAAGCAGAAGCTGCAGCGGAGGCAGAAGCCATCAAGTTGAAGGCGAAAGCAGAAGCAGACGCCGAAGCAATCAGTGGTGAAGCGAAAGCGAAGGCAATCAGTGTTGTCGGTGTTGCAGAGGCAGAAGCGATCAAGGCAAAGGGCCTTGCAGAAGCAGAAGCGATGGAGAAGAAGGCAGAAGCATACAAGAAATATACCGGTGCAGCAATGGCTGATAAATTAATTGAAAAGCTTCCTGAGATTGCAAAAGCAATTGCAGAGCCTCTTAGTCAGATATCGGATATTAAGATCTATGGAGGCGGCGTGGAAAGTGTTACGGATAACGTGCCTACCGTATTGGCAAAGGTATTCGAAACGGTGGAAAGCTCCGTTGGTATTGATATGAAGAGTATTGTAATGGCTGACAGTCTTGAAGCCAGAACGACTAAGAATGTGAATGTAACTGGCATGGGCGACAGTATTTCCAAGGAGCTAGAATAAACTACTAAGAGAATTTTGGGATCGCATATGCAATTGGTATAGAGTAAGTCTGAATCAAAAAGAAGCAGAGAAGAAGTATCAATTTGAACTGAGACAACAGAAAAGAAAAGAGAAACACAAGGGCAGGTATCTGCCCTTCTCTTATTGTATAGGAAATTTCTCTAAGTTATCCATATAATAAAATTCTTAACTATAGAAAAATCGTAATGTGGACTTTCATCGTTTGTTAAACCAGTAATATTGTCGCTATATCCTAATATGTATTTATAAAGGGAAAGAATGCTCCGCTGTTTGGAAGTGACAGGCGGCGGCTTCACAGTCAATTTTGGAGAGATGGCAATGAAAAGAATCATTTATTATGATTGGTTTGAGAAGGTTAGGAACAATGGAAAAGTAGTAGGAGTGAAGATAAGTGAACTGGCAGCCGAAGAATTTCCGTATGATATTGAGATCATAGCGCAGAATTTATCCGTACCTTGGGCAATTGCCATCAGAGATGAGTCCACAATCTATGTTACGGAACGCACTGGGAGTATTCGAATCATTGAAGACGGGGTGCTGCTTCCCCAACCTCTTATTACATTGGAGGCCCCCTTTACTCAGACTGGTGAGGGAGGATTATTGGGGATTGCTTTAGATCCGAATTTCATGGAAAATCATTACCTGTATGCCATGCATTCGTATCGGGAGGGAGGCAGGAATTATAATCGCGTTATCCGATTGATCGTACAGAATCATGATGCAGAAATTGACAGCGTTATTATTGACCGAATACCGGGTGGAATGTCTCATAATGGAGGTAGAATTAAGGTTGGACCGGATAATAAGCTCTATATAAGTACTGGAGATTCCGGCAATATGAACCTTTCCCAGGATAGCAACAGTTTGGCTGGGAAAATTCTAAGAATAGAGTTAGATGGAAGTATCCCTGAGGACAATCCGTTCCCTGGCTCTCCAGTTTATAGTCTGGGCTTTAGAAACCCTCAGGGACTAACCTGGGGACCTCAGAATATGTACGCAACAGAGCATGGGGCTTCTGCACATGATGAAATAAACCGAATACTACCAGGAGGAAATTATGGATGGCCCATTGTCCAAGGAGAACAGGATACAGAGACTTCTGCTTTAATACCTCCGTTGGTTTCAAGTGGGGATAATACATGGGCACCTTCAGGAATCAGTTATATTAATCAGGGGTCCTGGGAAGGGAAGCTTGCTGTTGCGACCCTAAGGGGGATGCAGCTACTGTTAATCTCATTGGATGATACAGGCACTGCAGTAACTAGAGTGGAATCATGGTTACCCAATGAATTTGGCCGGATTCGAGAAGTGGTTCAGGCTGAGGACGGATCAATATATATGACAACCAGCAATCGGGATGGTAGAGGAAATATCCTAGCAGGGGATGATAAGGTAATTCGTCTAATACCAAAAATTAAATAACCGTTTACTTCATTTTTCGTTCTAAGAAAATAATAATTTCAACTGAATTGGAGAAATTAATACTTGTAATTTCCAGATATTATAGTATACTAATAATAGTAACTATTACTAAAATTGGTCAGATAAAAAAATCCAATGCTTATCAGATGATTAATTGTAAGAGAACAAGTAAATGAAAAATGAAAAATGGAAAAGGAGAATGTGTTATGCTATACGAAAAACTTTATCGTTGTGAAAAATGTGGAAACATTGTTGCCCTAGTGAAAGAAGGCGGCGGAACCTTGTCCTGTTGTGGTCAGGAGATGACCAAGATTAATGCCAATTCAACAGATGCGGCTCAAGAAAAGCATGTACCGGAAATCGTTAAGGAGAACGGAAAAATCAAGGTAACCATTGGCTCCGTATTACATCCTTCTTTACCGGAGCATTACATTGAATGGATTGCACTGGTAACACCGGGCAAAATTGAACAGGTATATCTAGAGCCGGGTGAAGAACCCAGGGCGGAATTCGATGAAGTGGAATCCGGAACTATTTATGAGTATTGTAACCTGCATGGACTTTGGAAGAAGGACTTCTAAACATAAAAAGGCCATATTAATCTAACAGCTTGAGTATTTACAGTACTGTGCAATTGAATATAAACATGGATATTAGAACATTCGAGGAATTTGACATTGACGAAATCAGAATGATATCACTATAATGTATATACAAGTTGTGTAATCATAGGTATCCTTCACCTGGGTACTATATTACTTAAAATACCACACTGTTGATGAGAGGTAATGGAATGGCCAAGAACGAACTGTCAAAATACCAGGAAATTAGTAAATGGATAAAAGAAAATATTAAGAATGGTACCTTTACAATAGGGAGTAAGATACCTTCAGAGAATGAGATTGCTAATCAATTTGGATTTAGCAGGCAGACAGTTCGCCAGGCGATAGGTAATCTGGCAGCAGAAGGGGTTCTTGTGAGAGAACAGGGAAGCGGAACCTTTGTGAATGATCCGGGTATGAAGGTGAAGACGGAAAATACCATGAGGGTCGGTGTGATCACAACTTATTTAAACGATTATATTTTTCCAAATATCATACATGGGATGGAGAATGTACTGACAAATGCGGGTTATACCTTAACTTTGGGAATTACGTATAACAAACCAGCAAATGAGGAACAATGTATTCAGAATATTCTTCAAAACGGAGTGGATGGTTTTATTATTGAAGGAACAAAGACCTCCTTACCCAATGCCAATCGGGTGTTATATGAAAAAATAAGGGAGTTGCAGATACCGGTTGTCTTTATAAATGGATACTATAGTGATTATGGCGCTTCCCATATTGTTATGGATGATGTGAAGGCGGGTGAAATACTTACTAATTTATTGCTGGAACAGGGCCATACTAAAATCGGTGGTATCTTTAAATCCGATGATATTCAAGGGGTAAAGCGTTATGAAGGAGTGATCTCCACCATTAAGAAGAACGGTTTATCCATACGGGATGAATCAATCATATGGTATACCACTGAGGATAAGCAGTATCTCTTTGGCGGTGGTATGGATAAGATACTGCTGGAGCGTCTAAAGGATGTCACAGCAATCATCTGCTATAACGATCAGGTTGCTGCGGATCTCATATCTCTGCTTAATAAGAATAACCTGACAGTTCCCAGGGATATATCCATAGCAAGCTTTGATAATTCATTTCTTGCGGAGGAACAGGTATACAATTTAACATCAATTGAATATCCAGCCAGAGAAGTGGGGGAAAAGGCGGCGGAAGTATTACTGCGCTGTATCAATAACCCTAAACTGATTGAGAAAATAAAGCTGGAACCCCAGCTGATCACCCGTAAATCAATTCTTAAACTAAATTAATTTTTGCATTTCCGAGTAAACTTTATAGCAGGGGTGATAAACGTTAGTTTCATCCCTGCTATTCTTATGTATTCTATCGTAAAGATCTGATTCCAGGAAAATTGTCTACAATATTATACCAACATGTACATACAAGTTTGATATGAAATCTGGCAATTAATGAAAACTTCTATTGCTAGAACAGTCAGAATATTAATATCATTATCTGCGATAGAATCATATTGAAATTTGTACAAACCTATGATAGTATGGAGATAGATGTACGGACAACTATAAAGTGAGAATTGTTCAGCTGATTAATGTCGGAACAATGCTTTTTAGATGTCAGAAACTCGAACTGTTATATGGAACATAAAAATATAATAATTTAGGAGGATACTATGTCAAAATATTCAATTGGTGTGGACTTTGGTACATTATCCGGTCGAGCACTTTTAGTAAATGTTGAGACCGGGGAGGAATTAGCATCTTCAGTATTTGATTATCCCCATGCAGTCATGGATGAGACACTTCCCAGTGGAAAGAAATTGGGACCTGACTGGGCGCTTGAGCATCCGCAGGATTATCTGGATGTTTTTGCGCATACCATTCCAGCCGTGTTAAAGGAATCCGGTGTATCTCCGGAGGATGTAATCGGTGTTGGAATTGACTTTACGGCATGTACCTTACTTCCGGTTAAGGCAGACGGAACTCCGCTATGTTTCCTTGATCAATATAAGGATGAACCCCATGCGTATATTAAGCTCTGGAAGCATCATGCGGCACAGGATAAAGCGAATAAGCTGAATGAGATAGCGGAAAAGACAAACCAGGATTGGCTTGCCCGCTATGGCGGTAAGATTTCCTCTGAATGGGCATTCCCTAAGGTATGGCAGGTGCTTGACGAAGCTCCCCAGGTGTATGAGGATGCTGACTTTTTTATCGAAGCAGCAGATTGGGTAATCTGGCAACTGACCGGTACACAGACCAGGAACTCCTGTACTGCAGGTTATAAAGCAATGTGGCATAAGCAGAAGGGTTATCCGGATAAGAGCTTCTTTAAAGCATTGGATCCTAGACTAGAGAATGTTATAGAAGATAAGTTTAACTGCCCTATTTCACCATTAGGTGCCAAAGCGGGTGAGATTACAGAAGAGGCAGCAAAGCTTACCGGATTAAAGGTTGGAACAGCGGTTGCGGTTGCGAATGTTGACGCTCACGTTACGGTTCCCGCTGTAGCAATTGATGGACCTGGAAAGATGCTTGCGATTATGGGAACCTCCACCTGTCATGTATTATTGGGAACAGAAGAGCATACAGTTCCCGGTATGTGTGGTGTTGTAGAAGACGGAATTTGTCCTGGTTTCTTTGGATATGAAGCAGGACAATCCTGTGTTGGTGATCATTTTGCATGGTTTGTTGAGAATTGTGTACCCCCTCAGTATTATGAGGAAGCAAAGGCAGAAGGTTTGAATATTCATCAATACCTGACCAAGAAAGCGGAAAAGCTTAAGGTAGGACAGAGCGGACTTGTAGCTCTGGATTGGTGGAATGGTAACCGTTCCGTACTGGTGGATGTGGATTTGACTGGTTTGATGCTGGGTATGACACTTCAGACCAAACCGGAAGAGATGTATCGTGCTCTCATCGAAGCAACCGCATATGGAACCCGTAAAATTATTGAAACCTTCCGTGCGAACGGAGTACCGGTTAATGAGTTTTACGCTTCTGGTGGTATTTCACAGAAAAACCCTATGGCAATGCAGATTTATGCTGATATTATCCAGATACCGATTCGAATCGGAGGAACATCACAGGGACCGGCTCTTGGTAGTGCAATCTTCGGTGCAGTTGCTGCCGGAGCAAAGCAAGGCGGATATGATGATGTATTCCAGGCAGCTAAGAAGATGGGTAAGGTACGTGATACCGTTTATTATCCAATTCCGGAAAATGCTGCAGTATATGATAAGCTTTATGAAGAATACACCATACTCCATGATTACTTTGGACGTGGTGCAAACGATGTTATGAAGCGCTTAAAGGAAATTAAGAAACAGCAGAGCTAGAATATAAGGTCATATAAAATAAGTAACACGATACGGTTATGAATATTTCGTTTTGAGGAAAACAACTATTATATATGTATACGGCTACCAGCCAGTATGCATAACAAAAAAGGAGAGATTGCCATGTCAACAATGAAACGTTATGAATTTTGGTTTATCACAGGCTCTCAGCATCTTTATGGTCCTGAGACATTAAAGCAGGTAGCGGAGCATTCCCAGATAATTGCAAAAGGCTTTGATGCATCCAGTTTACTTCCCTGTTCCGTAGTCTACAAACCTGTGGTAACTACACCGGATCAGATTACACAGATCGTGAAGGAAGCAAACTATGACGACAAGTGCGCCGGAATTATTACCTGGATGCATACCTTCTCCCCATCCAAGATGTGGATCAATGGTTTTGAATTATTACAAAAGCCTTATTGTCATCTTCATACACAGTTTAACCGTCAAATTCCCAATGAAGGAATTGATATGGACTTTATGAACCTGAATCAGTCTGCACATGGTGACAGAGAGCATGGTTTTATTGGAACTAGACTTCGTATGCCTCGTAAGGTCGTAGCAGGCTATTGGGAGGATGAGGATGTTCAGGCGAAGATCGGAAGTTGGATGAGAACCGCAGTAGGTGTTATGGTAAGTAAGAACCTGAAGGTTATGAGATTTGGCGATAATATGCGTCAGGTGGCCGTAACGGAAGGTGATAAGGTTGAGGCTCAGAAGAAGTTCGGCTGGCAGGTAAATACAATGGCAGTTGGTGATCTTGTAAAGGAAATCAATGCCGTAACAGATGCACAGGTAGATGCCCTGATAAAGGAATATCAAGAGAAGTATATCATGAATACGGATAATCTCGATGCTGTACGTTATCAGGCAAAGGAAGAGATTGCAATTAAGAAAATGCTGGATGAAGCTGGTTGTGGAGCATATACGAATACCTTTGAAGACTTATATGGAATGGAACAGCTACCAGGTCTGGCTAGCCAGAGATTAATGGAAGCCGGATATGGATACGGTGGTGAAGGTGACTGGAAAGTATCCGCTTTAACCCATATTATGAAACAGATGTCCGAAGGACTAGAGGGCGGCACCGCCTTTATGGAAGACTATACCTATGATTTAACAAAGGGCAATGAGTTATCTCTTGGAGCACATATGCTTGAGGTATGTCCTACCCTTGCTGCAGATAAGCCGAGAATTGAGGTTCATCCTCTTGGAATCGGTGGTAAGAGTGATCCTGCTCGTTTGGTATTTGAAGGTCATCCAGGAAAAGCAATTGTAGTATCCTTAGTTGATATGGGTGGTCGTTTCCGTATGATTGTTCAGGACGTTGAGGCTGTGAAACCGATCTATGAGATGCCGAATCTTCCAGTAGCACGTGTTATGTGGAAGGCATTCCCTGATCTGAAGACCGGAGCAGAGTGCTGGATCTTAGCGGGTGGAGCACATCATACCGTATTCAGTTACACTGTGACTGCAGAGCAGATGCAGGATTTTGCTGAGATTATGGATATCGAGTTTGTTCATATTACAAAAGACACTACTGTAGAAGGCTTAAAGCAATTACTGTTCCTTCAGGATATTGCATGGAAGCTGAAATAAGTGAAGTCTATGTAATAAATATTAATAATAAATAATGGGCTGCTGCAAATGAACTATGGGGAGTGATAAGTTACCTCATCCTGCAAGCTTCATTTGCAACAGCCCTATTCTTATAATAATTTAAATATAATTCGTTCCATCAATATTGCGAATAGTAATAATTCTGTATCAATTAGATTTTCTTATTTCACATATTTCACTTTGAAAACCGCCTTCGGCTCGCCAATGAATACAATATATCCCTTTTTGGGTAAGGTTACTGTAGTCTTTCCGCTAAGAATGGAGTAATCGATACAGGTACCATTTTCATCGTAGGTAGCAAAGGAGGCTTTCTCCGGTAGAGTTACTTTAATGGTCTTTCCGGCGGATTTCTTACCTATCTTATACCAATGAGCAAATCCCTCTGAATTAATCTTACAGGTAAAGCTTGCTTTTGCAGAGAGGCTCTTGACGGAGCTTTCAGGAACTGCAACATAGCATCCAAAGGACATGTATTCTGTATCATCGACGGTAAAGAAGGAATAATCTCTAAGATCTCTTCCATATACACCCGGAATTTCAACCAATACATTGGCAGTGGCATTATCGATGATAGCTGCATTCATATAGAAACCATCCATATCCTTTACAAATGGAATCTCCATTCCTGGAGAGCCTATTGCATAGATCTGTGAGGTGTATTTTTCGTTAGCAATGAAGTATTTCATCCCGAATCGTTTATTCCATATGGCCTTCTGTTCAGTGGAAAGAGGTTTTATTTCAACCTTTTGAGCCATATAACCACTATCGATGAATTGGCTCAACCCGGGAAGTGTGGAATATCCGTAGACGTAGAGATAAGTATTATCATTGCTTTCTTTGACAAATTGAAGGTAAGCAGATCCATCCTGATAATAGAATTTGCCGTCTCCTGCATAAATAAATTTCTCACTTCCTGCTTCAGGAGAGATGGCACTGGATAAGGTTAGGGTGCCATCAGCACTTACATTTAACTTATTCAGGGATACATAATTTGCATAAAGTCCCGAATAGTTCATCATCTCCTCAGGCATTTCTGCTTTCGTTGGTGCAGTGTAGGTTTTATTAGGCTTTATTTCATTAATCCTACCTTTTTCCTTTAAAGCTGCTAGAAGGACTTCCTGTGCCAAAGCCTGATCGTAAGGACTGGCACCTCCGGAGGAAAGAACAGCCATAGCCATATTCTCTTCAGGAAGAACCACCAGGGTCGCATGATATAGCATTGTGTCTCCACCCTTTACGAGTGCCTTAATCTTATATTGATTAAAGGGGTATGTATTGACACTATCCCAGCCAAGTCCATAGGATATTAGGGCATTATCCGACTTGGGCCATAGTCCGTTAAGATATTCACTGTTTTCCATCGCCATTACAGAGGTGTCATTAAGGAGATCAATAGTACGGTCTTTCATGAAAATTGTTGCAAATTGGCACATGTCTTCCGCAGTGGAATAGATTCCGCCAGCGCCAATCATATTAAAGGCTTCATAGGGAAGAGCTTCTTTGCTTCCGGTCAGATACGTCTTAGCAAGCTTTTTACGATCGAAGTCATCCTGTGGAGTGGCAGTGCTGGTGAGATTCAGTGGCGTGGTAATATTGTTTCTGATATAATCAGTAAAGCTCATACCAGAAATCTTCTCTACCAGGATTTCCGCTAAAGTAAAACCGTCATTACTGTAAACAGAAAAGGCTCCGGGGTCCGCTTTCAGGCGAACATTTTTTAAGGATGCCAGGAACAGATCATGGTTATAGGTATCATTATCAGCAAATAATGCTGCATTTGTCATAAAGGTTCCTAATAGACCGGAAGAGTGGTTAATTAACATTCTTACGGTAATATCCTTATATCTTGAGTCTGCCATTGTAAATTCCGGCAAATACTCTACTACTGGAGTATCCAATTGAAGTTTTCCTTCTTCCACTAGCTGCATAACTGCAACTGTGGTATATACTTTACTTATGGAACCGATACCGTACATATGATCCTTGGTGGGTTTGGTTCCGTCTTCTCTGTTGTATACGCCCGCTTGTCCGGATAAGGTGATTTTACCATCTTCTATCATGGCGTACTGTACACTGGTTGCTCCATAAAATGAAGTAAGATAGGTAGCTTTACTTTCTGCCAGTTTTTGTATATTACTTGCTTCAGTAGGAGCTGCTTCTGTTGTAGCTTGTTGAACTTGTGTCTCATTTGTAAGCGTGTCGGCAAATGCATAAGAATATGGTGTGATGATTAATAGCACCGCTATGACAAATGCAATTCCAGACTTCATAAATCTTTTCAGCATCTTATATTCCTCCATTTAATTTATTACCAGGCGTTACCTGGCGTGGAATTTAATGAAATTATAGCATATAAATTATTATTTAGAAGCGTTTTAATCAAATTATAATGTTAAATATAACTAATTCTACTGGAAATTCATTGTATTAAGAGATATAATTGCGAGTATAATCAAATAATCACAGAGGATGAACAGATTAGTGTTATTGAAAGAATATATAAGCTCATTCTCAGAATAGGGAGGTAAATTATGAAACACTTTAAGAAATTTTACACAGGATTAGCACTGATATTGATGTTAGCCATCGTATCACCAACTTCATTACCATTCTCCACTGTAGCAGTAGCAGAAGCGGCAACCGTCAAGCTGAATAAGAAAAGCTTATCACTTGAGGTTGGAAAAACCTATACGCTTAAGGTAAGCGGGACTAAAAAGAAAGTAACCTGGTCCACCAGTGATAAAAAGATCGCCACTGTAAATAAATCCGGTAAAGTAACGGCGAAAAAAGCTGGTAAGGCTACGATCACCGCTACGGTTGATAAGAAAAAATATACCTGTAAAGTTACAGTAACAAAGGCAATTAATCCACTTGTAAAAAATGCACCCTTTGAGGCTCAGGAAGTAGCAGTCGGAAATATGTCAGTAGTACTTCCGAAGAACTGGAAGAACCAAATGAGCAAGCAGGGAGAAAACATCGTAGTTGCTTTTTACCCTGAGACAGCGGATATTAATTCAATACATTCAGGAATATCTGTAACTATACTTTATACTGGTGAAAAAGCACCAGAATACAGTGAAGTAAAGGATTTTTTTTCACAATTAATTACAAAGGACTTAATTGTATCACAGATTACAGGGCAAGGAATGGATATAAATATATCAGATTTTGCCTCCAGTGATTATGAAACTAACTTTGGTACGGCTTATCTGACTCACTATGAAGGAGAGTTTACGTATCAGGATACCAAAGGAACATTAAAAGAAGATATCTATGACATAATGGTAGATAATTATCTTATACAGATTAATGTTGTTGATTATGGTGAGGAGCTTTCTCCTGAACTTAAGACGGTTGCAGATTATGCGTTAAAATCCCTTCAGTATAAGAAATAATTGAGGAGGTAACATGCCCTATCAGTTAAATGACAAGCTAGTGATTGGTATATCTTCCAGAGCACTTTTTGACCTGGAGTATGAGAATCAGATCTTTATGGAGAAAGGGCTGGAGGAATACACCAGATATGAGATTGAACATGAGAATGATATATTAAAGCCAGGAACTGCTTTTTCCTTAATCCAGGCGCTCTTAAACCTGAATACAAAGTTTCAGAAGAACATTGTAGAAGTAATAATCATCTCCAGAAATAGTCCGGAGACGGGACTGCGGGTATTTAATTCGATTGACCATTTGAATTTGGGGATAGAGAGAGCAGGCTTTACCGGAGGAGAGCCAATAAAAAAATATCTGGCTGCATTCCATGTGGATTTATTTCTGTCAAAAAACGAGCAGGATGTTCAGGATGCTATTGATGCTGGATTTGCTGCAGCGCTGATATATAATGTACCAAAGGATTTTACTCCGGATGATCAGGAGATAAGAATTGCATTTGACGGCGATGCGGTCATCTTTTCAGAGGAATCAGAGGAAATCTATCAAAGAGATGGATTAGAAGCATTTCTGGAGCATGAAAAAGCAAATGCAGAAAAAGCATTGCCGGATGGTCCCTTTGCCAGGCTGCTTCGTACGCTTTCTACGATCAAGAAGGAATATCCGAACATGTTGCGAATCGCAATAATAACAGCAAGAAATAATCCTGCACATAAAAGAGTAATTCTTACGCTTAGGCAATGGGGAGTGGATATTGACGAAGCGTTTTTCCTTGGCGGAGTGGAGAAAAAGGAGATATTAAAGGCATTTAATGCTCACATCTTCTTTGATGATCAGGATACCCATCTGCTACCAGCATCTTCCGAAATTCCATCGGGAAGGGTGCCCTATAAGTCAAGTAAGTCATAACCAGAGCTGTTACATCGCGTAGAAGTCCATGGCATGGTATAAGTGTAGATAAAAACTTAGAAAATAAGTTTTATATCTACACTTATTTTTTGCGTTAAGCTTTATATATAGGTTTCTTTAAATCCTCGCATCATTGTATTAATATCTGTAATAATACCAGTTCCTTCGGCTGTAATACATATTATTTTGCTTCTGAGCCTCTTCCGTGATATTCTCTGTAGCTTGCCGGTCTGGATTGTTAGGTTGATTATTATTAATAGGGGTACTGTTCTGTAGGGTATCCGGACAATCCGTCTGCATATCGGAACCTTTCTGGAAATTATTATTTTCGATCAGATTACCTTGTTCCTGCAATGGTATCACTGGATTATTCTGAGGGGGAGATCCATTTCCTTGCTCAAAATGTTCGCCGTTCCATTGAAGCTCATGATGTGAACTGGAATTGGAAGGAAGCTTATTCGGTTGTAATGTTTCTTCTGAATTATTGGGTTTAGCATCTGTCCTTGTATTTTTATGCTTTTTCTCTTTTTTAGCAGAGGGATATAGACTGGATACACACTTAAACAACTTAAAGAACGATAGTAACACACCTATGATAATTCCGAGGATAAAAAACGCTAAGGTTAGTAATAGGTAAGGAATACCACCAATGGAAAAAAGGGAGAGTATTGCTGCTGTTGTAACAAATTCTATCATAATATGACACTCCTTTACATATTATTCAATATCTATATATGCAATAGGACTAGTAAACGTTACAGCAATGTCGCAATTAATAAGAAAATGTCATTATAACGATCTGATATATTTCTTTTTTACTATTAATAAATTATGGAAAAATTATTGAATAAAATGGAACTTATTTCAAGAGAGTGTAGTCTAATGAGTAAGAACAAAGAAAACGGCCGGTTCTTTGTAACGGTACTCTGTACCATGTGATGGTTATATCATAACCAGAGAGATCTATTGAATCGAGGAGTACTCTGTAGGGAGGAGGGACCCTCAATATAAGGAGGAGCTGTTATGAAGAAATTATTATCTATTTTTATTATTATTATTTTAATTACAGGAGTTTGTCTTACCGGTTGCGCAAAAAAGGATACAGGTTCATCGAAAACGCTTTCAGATACGGCAGTTTCTGATAAAAAAGAAGCATATGCACCCAGTTATACAGAAGAGAAAAGTTCAGAAGCAACAGCAGATATGGATAATGGCTATAACATTTCAGACTATGAGAACTTTGAAGCTGAGGAGAGTATCATGGATGGTAGTGAGACGTCGGTAGGGTCTGCTTCCATAGATGAAAAAGCTGAAATGCCATATAAGTATGCAGGTAATATTGCTTATGATGGTATGTCCTCAGATGAATACTCAGAGGTAAATGAGGTGGGCTTTAAGCATGTAAACACAAATCCGCTCTCAACCTTTTCGATTGATGTTGATACTGCCTCCTACAGCAATTTGAGAAAAACGATTAACTATGGTATGATTCCGGACGCCAATGCAATCCGAATTGAAGAGATGCTAAATTACTTTAATTACAGATATGAGGAGCCGGAGAAGGACGAACCGTTTCGTATTCACACTGAAATAGGAAAATGCCCCTGGAATGAGCAAAACTATCTTCTAATGATAGGATTACAGGGAAGAAACGTTGAGACAGAAGCATTACCAAAAAGTAACCTGGTATTTCTGATCGATGTGTCAGGTTCCATGGATGAACCGGATAAGCTGCCCCTGTTGAAGAACGCATTCTCGCAGTTGGTGAGATCCCTTGGTGAAAATGATAAAATCTCGATCGTTGTCTATGCAGGAGAAGCCGGGGTTGTATTAGATAGTGTTAGGGGAAATGAAAAGGAGTTGATTCTGAATGCAATTAACTCTTTAAATGCAGGAGGCTCTACAGCCGGTGCAGGTGGAATTAATATGGCATATCAATTAGCTGAAAAGAACTTTATAACGGATGGAAACAACCGCGTTATACTTGCAACGGATGGCGATTTTAATGTTGGTCCGTCCTCAATGGAAGAGTTGGAGAAATTAATCGAAGAGAAAAGAGATAGTGGAATATTCTTAAGTGTAATTGGCTTCGGATCAGGTAATCTGAAAGACAACCGCATGGAGCTTCTCGCAGATAAAGGAAATGGCAATTATGCTTATATCGACAGTAGCAGAGAGGCAAAAAAGGTATTGGTAGATGAGATGGCAGGAACCCTGCTTACCATTGCAAAGGACGTTAAAATCCAAGTGGAGTTTAATCCGTATTCCGTTGCAGAATATCGTTTGATTGGATATGAAAACAGAGCACTTCAAAATAAGGATTTCAAGGATGATACCGTTGATGCAGGTGAAATCGGTGCTGGCCATCAGGTTACGGCAATATACGAGATCGTTCCATCGGATGCTATTGGGAAGGATGGAGATTTAAAGTATCAGACAGAAAACAAGAACTCTTCACAGTATAATAATGAAATATCCGAAATCAGACTGCGCTACAAGGAGCCAGATGGCAATGTAAGCAAGGAAATAAAACAGGTGGTTAGCTACGAAAATACACCGGTGAATTCCAAAAAACTTAGTGAGGATTTCTACTTTGCAGCAGCGGTGGCTGAATTCGGAATGATACTAAGAAACTCAATCTATCAGGGAGAGTCCTCAATATCTTCCGTATTAGAGCTTGCCCAGAAGGGTATGGGAGAGGACGAAGATGGATATCGCTTGGAATTTATTGATCTCGTATACCGCTATCAGAATTTAGATAAGATATCATGGTGGGAATAAGAACAACGATTATAAGTCTATAATGGCTGGCGTGGTAACAGAATAATAACTAAACTAAGGAATTAAAATCCGTAACGTGTACTTCCGTATTTGCCTGAGGCAAGTCATAATTTCTGCGGCTACATTATATAACCACTATTAAATAAGCTGTGAATTCAATATAACTCCAATGGAAAATCTATTATGGTATGGAGCAATATTGAAGTTCACAGCTTTTTATTTTGAACACATCATCCAATTATATAAGGACTGCCATATGTAATTTTATATCATCAGAACGATCCGTTGTTTTGGAGATTGACATATATATTGTGTTTCTATATAATATACATACAATATATAGTACATAATTACAGTATCTTAAACTTTATTATATGAAGAATAAGCTTAATAGACTGCTAAGGATAAGCGGAAATGGAGGTTAAAATGAAACGATTATTAAGTGAAAGTTTTATTCATAATTATAAAAACCAAGAAAACCCATTAAGCCCGATTGGGGAATTTGTTTATCTTCGAACCTATTCCAGATATCTGGAGGATAAAAAAAGAAGAGAGACATGGGACGAGACAGTACTTCGTGCAACCGAGTATAATTTACAACTAGGAATAGCATATAAGGAGAAGATGGGGATACCGATTTCCTATGAAGACGAAATAGAAGAGGCACAGAAGCTATATGATAATTTATTTCATCAGCGAACCTTCACTTCGGGTCGAACCCTATACATGGGTGGAACGGAAATAGTAAAGGAATATCCGTTATCAAACTATAATTGCGCGTTTACTAACATTGAGAAGCTTAAGGATTTGGTGGATGTATTTTACTTGCTAATGGTGGGTAGTGGCGTAGGAATTCGTATTGATCGTGACCATGTTTCAAGGCTGTCGAGGGTTCGTAAGATTTTATTAGAGAGTATGTATAATAAGGAGGTTCGGAAAAGAACTTCGAAAGAGGAAATGGAACATACAAAGTTAATCATTTCTCCTGAGAAACCTTCTCAAGCGATGCTTCTGGTTGGAGATAGCAAGGAAGGCTGGTGCGAGGCACTCGAAACCTATTTTGCGCTTACAACCAGTAATGAATATCATGAAATAACGCAACTAATTATCGATTACAGCTATGTAAGACCGGAGGGAGAACGATTAAAGCGCTTTGGGGGACGGGCATCAGGACACAAATCCATACAGCGGATGTTTGAGAAAATGAACAGGGTATTCCATCGTAGGGAGGATGGAAGATTAACTACGTTGGATGTCCTGGACATTGCTACCATCATCAGTGAGAATGTGGTATCCGGAGGCGTGAGACGAAGTGCCATGATGGTAATCTGTGATGAAGAGGATGAAGAGGTAATCAATGCAAAGAAGTCCATTTACCGCGTAGTGGATGGCAAGTGGATAGAAGATGCAGAGATTTCTCATAGAAGGATGAGTAATAATTCGATTCTTTATACTAACCGGCCATCCCTAGAGAGAATTAAGGAAATACTGAACTCAATTAAACTGAATGGTGAGCCTGGCTTTATTAATGGGGCTGAAGCCTTACGAAGAAAGCCGAAATTCCAGGGAAGCAATCCTTGTGGAGAAATATTACTACAGTCAAAGCAGTGTTGTAATCTTACAACCAATAATCTTGTGGCATTTGTGGAAGGAAATCAACTAAACAAGGAGAAGTTAAAAGACATACTTAGGCTGTCAACCAGAGTAGCCATTCGTATGACCTTGGTAGAAGTTGAGCTTCCGGAATGGAACAAAGTGATGCAGGAAGACAGGATTATTGGGGTTTCACTTACCGGGATGATGGATATGATGAATAAAACCGGAATGAATTACAAGGAATTAGCTTCTTTATTGGAAGAGTTGAGAGATACAGTTCATTCAGAAGGGCAACGCTACAGTGAGGAACTGGGTATTAAGGCGCCTAATTTAATGACGACTATCAAACCGGAAGGCAGTCTTTCCACATTGCCCTGTGTTAGCTCAGGGATTCATTTTGCTCATTCGAACTATTACATCAGAAGGGTAAGAATATCATCCTCCGATCCTCTTTATCAATTGATAGCCGAACAGGGAAGTTATCCTATTTATAATGAAAATGGACAGAGTGATGAAGATTGTTCCATTAAGGTAATTGAGTTTCCAATCCGTGCACCAGAGGGAAGGACGAAATATGATGTGGGAGCGATAGAACAGCTGGAGCTTTACAAACTTTCCATGAAGTACTGGTCGGATCATAATACTTCCATTACCGTCCATGTTCGCGAAAAGGAATGGGATGAAGTAGCTCTCTGGGTATATGAAAATTTTAATGATATCGTAGGGATAACCTTCCTGCCACTGTTGGAGGAAACCTATCCTCTTCTGCCTTATGAAATTACCTCAAAGGAAGATTATGAGAAGCGGATGAAAGCCATAAAGCCAATTGACTATGATAGATTGCGCCAGTTGGATAACGCAGATGATCATGATATCATTGATAATGAATGTGAAAGTGGTGCCTGCCCAATTCGATAAGTCGATTATTGTAGTTAATCATCAGGTTAAGTAAGAAAAAGGGAATAATTGATATTGAAAAAACTTGCCCAAATGAGGACAGTCTGTTATAATTATTCAGGAAAATGCATGAATAATTATAATAATAGGGAGGGCTTTTATGGGTACAGTTGAGATACTGATTACGATGTGTCTTTATATGGCATTAGTAATTGCAATTGGCTTGTTTTTTGCTAAACGAGCGAACGAAAACTCAGAGAATTATTTCCTTGGAGGAAGATCCTTAGGTCCATGGATTGCAGCGATGAGTGCCGAGGCTTCTGATATGAGCGGATGGTTATTAATGGGATTGCCTGGTGTAGCATACTTCTATGGTATCAGTGATGCAATATGGACTGCAATTGGATTACTTGCAGGTACATATATCAACTGGCTGATCGTTGCGAAGCGACTACATTCTTATTCGATTATCGCCAATGATTCCATTACGATACCGGATTTCTTCAGCAGCCGTTTTAAGGAAAAAAATAAGATTATCATGACCATAGCAGCATTGTTTATTCTTGTTTTCTTTACGGTATATGCATCCAGCTGTTTTATGACGGTTGGTAAACTATTTAACTCTATATTTGGATTACCGTATCAATATATGATGATAGCAGGAGCTATTTTTGTTATTATCTATACTTTCCTGGGAGGATTTTTAGCTGAGAGTGCTTCTGACTTTATGCAAGCGATTGTAATGATTTTTGCACTTTCCTTGGTACTTATTGTTGGCGTTGTTAATGCAGGTGGTGTGGGAGCCATAATTGATAATTTGAATGAAATTCCGGGATTTTTAGATTTCTTTGGAATTGCATCTCCAACCCTGGATGCGAGTGGAGTACAGCAATTATCTGAGAGTGGAGTCCCATTATACTCCGGTGCAGGGGAATACGGATTCATAAAAATCCTGTCAACCCTCTCCTGGGGCTTAGGATACTTTGGTGTTCCACAGGTATTATTACGCTTTATGGCAATTAGAAAGAATAGTGAGATTAAAAAATCCAGAAGAATTGCGACGGTGTGGTGTGCAATTTCATTATTTGCAGCGGTATTTATTGGAATGATCGGTAAAGTTCTATATCCTACCAGTCATTTGACAGGAACGAATGCAGAAAATATATTTATAACCATGTCTGTTAATTTGCTTCCGACTGTAATAGCGGGGCTTGCAATGGCCGGTATTCTGGCAGCTACGATAAGCTCCTCCGATTCCTATCTGTTGATAGCATCTTCAGCAGTATCAAAGAACATTTATCAGGGACTCTTAAAGAAGGATGCAACGGATAAGCAGGTTATGACCTTATCACGAATTGTCTTACTAGCTATCTCTGTAATAGGAGTTGTGATTGCGCTGGATACAAACAGTGTAATATTTAAGGTGGTATCCTTTGCATGGGCAGGCTTTGGTGCTACATTCGGACCGATTATGCTCTTTTCATTATTCTGGAAAAGAACTACAAGAGAAGGAGCAATTGCCGGAATGCTTTCAGGTGGTCTGATGGTATTCTTCTGGAAGTACGTTATTCGTCCTATGGGAGGTGCTCTCGATATTTATGAATTACTGCCAGCCTTCCTGTTCTCCTGTGTTGTAATATTAATTGTGTCGCTACTTACAAAGGAACCGGATCAAGAGATACAGTCAGAATTCGAGAAGGCAAAGATTTACACGGATTAGTTAAATAAATATAAGCAATATATTAAATAACCCGAGTTACGAATTTCGATATTTCATAGTGCTTAATAGCAGAGTAAACGAAGCTGCTGAAGGGATTATGATAGTCGGTTTGTGACACGGGTTATTTTTTGTTCAGAACTAGTATGAGGTTAACATGACAACTCTTAAAATATGCTTTAAGTTAAATAATAAGACAAGAATAACGAGGGTATTTCCAGCATATGATGTGCTATAAGATATCGGATAAGACATCTATAATTTGAGGTGGATAGCTTAAAAGATATCTGAAAAGGAGGCGGTCTGATTGATGGATGGATATCAGATTATAGTCAGGGAAAAAGTCTTACAGCAGGATATGTATTATAAAAATAATAACATCATGAAATACACCATCAAATATCCGAAGTTCATATCAAATGACTATCAGATATTAATGAATAAGTTAAATACCTTCTATCGGACAAAAGCATTAATGTATGAAAGATCCAATGTAATGAATCTTTACCAGATGGCAATGGTGGAGTACGAGTACTCAGTGGCCAACCATTATCCCATACGACAGTTCGAAGCCTATATAGACTATTTCATAACCTATAATCAGAACTGCTATCTCAGCTTGTATTTTGACCAATATGAATACGCAGGAGGAGCTCATGGATTAACTATCCGCTATTCGGACACCTGGGATTTGAAAAAAAGCAAGCGTATTGATCTTGCAGACTTATTTCCACCCAATACCAACTACAAAAGTAGTATCATACAAGAGGTTAATAATCAAATAGAGCTTGAAATGGAAGGTGATAATAAAATGTATTTTGACGAGTATCAAAGACTCGTCAGAGAAAACTTTAAGTCAAATCAATTTTATCTTTCAAAGGAAGGAGTAGTAATATACTTTCAACAATATGACATTGCACCTTATTCTTCTGGAATTCCTACCTTTGTATTGCCCTACGGACCGGGAGGCGCTATGCTTCCCAGATGTACTGAGTAAAAGGACGTGTTTCAACCCTAATAAAGAATATTAGTTTTGAACACATCCTTGAAAGAAAGAGTCCATTGAGTTATTTTTTCCAGGTAGCAGGTGAGAATAATATTAAGATAGGAAATATTTCAAGCCTTCCTACCAGCATATCAAACATCATAACAAATTTAGAAAAGTATGAAAAGTCACTAAAGTTGCCCAGTGGCCCTACGACCTCCAGTCCGGGGCCTATATTATTTAAAGTAGCAGCTACGGCTGTAAAGCTACTGGTAAAATCATAATTATCCAAAGATACAAGGATAACAGAAATCGCAAATATAAACATATAACATGCAAAGAATACGTTTACGGAACGCAAGGTTTCGTGTTCGATTTTGTTGCCGTCAAACTTAAGAACTTTAACACTTCTCTTGTGAATTAAAAAGGATAATTCTTTCATAAGAGCTTTAAAAAGCATAACAATACGCGATACCTTCAATCCTCCACCGGTACTGCCAGCACAGGCACCAATAAACATAATAAACACCAGAATTGATTTGGAAAAGGTTGGCCAGGTATTAAAATCAACAGATGCATATCCGGTGGTTGTAATAATGGAGGATACTTGAAATGCAGCGTGATGAATTGACGAGAAGAAGCCTTTAAATCCTCCTAGGTTAAAGGATATCAATATAATGGCTGTAAGTACGATAAGTACATAGGCACGAAGCTCTTCACTGCGAAGTGCAGTTTTAATTTTGCGAAACAAAATCAAATAATAAATATTAAAGTTCACACCGAATAGAAACATGAATACGGTGGTGACAGTTTGCAAATAGGGTGAATAGGAAAGCATACTATCATTTTTAATAGCTAATCCACCGGTACCTGCCGTACCAAAGGTTATGGTTAATGCATCAAATAAAGGCATACCTCCGATCAGGAAAAGAATGATTTGAAGGAGTGTCATGCCTAGATAAATAGAATAAAGAATTTTAGCTGTCGTTCTCATTCTAGGTACTAATTTCTCTATAGAAGGACCGGGGCTCTCAGCACGCATAATATGCATACGTTCTCCACCGGACATTGGTAATATCGCCAGTACAAATACAAGAATTCCCATACCGCCAATCCAGTGAGTAAAGCTTCTCCAGAATAACATACAATAGGAAAGTGCTTCAATATCCTTTAATATACTGGATCCTGTGGTAGTAAAACCGGATATTATTTCGAATAAGGCATCAACGTAATTGGGGATCTCGCCGCTGATGGTAAAGGGTAATGCACCCAAAGAGCTCATTGCAATCCATCCCAAACCAACCGATACCAGACCTTCCTTTGCAAAGAATAATTTGCTTTTTGGCTTATAGATAACCAGAGGAAGACCGATCAGAAGCCCAATACCCATGGTAATCAGGAAAGCAAAACCGCTTTTTTCCTGATATATTACTGCACAAATAAGTGGTAGAAGCATAAAGGCTGCCTCTACCGATAAAATCCATCCAACGATATGTAAAATAATTGATTTATTCACAATAACCCTCCCTAACTTACTCCAAGATATCGCTTAAATCATCCAGTCCGGTCTGTGTGGTAACGATTATCACAGTATCATCTATTTGAAGGACATCCTGTCCGTTTGGAATAATAATTCTATCTTTACGGCTAATACAGCCTACCAATAGATTATTCTTTGTTTGGAGATTTGATAAAGGAATACCGACTAAGTCGGGATTATTTCTTACATGAAATTCCAGAGCCTCAACCTTATTGCTGACAATCTTGTAGAGAGTCTCAACGTTGCTTCCTTTCGGATTTTGCATCGCTCTAACATGCTGAATAATACGATCTGCAGTAATTGCCTTAGGGTTAATAATTATTCCTAAGGACATTTCTCGTATCACATCATCATAGGTCAGCCGTGTGATTTTAGTAAACACCTTCGCTTTCGATTTCTTTTGAGCATATAAGGATAGCAACACGTTTTCCTCATCCAAATTAGTCAAAGAAACAAAAGCATCCATATCGGTGATGCCCTCTTCAATCAATACATTATGATCGGTAGCATTAGCATTAATAATGAGTGCATTGGGAAGCATATCACTGAGCTCCTCACACCTTTCTCTGCTTTGCTCTACGATCTTAACCGTTACACCGGTTGCGGTTAATTTATTCGCAAGGTAAACCGCTATATTTCCACCCCCGACAATCATAACATCCTTAATTAAGCCATTAGTGAAGCCTGCCTTGTGGAAGAAATAGGCTGCATCCTTCGGAGTGGCAATAAAGGATATCTTATCTCCTGATTCTAGGACAAAATTACCGGAAGGAATGAATACCTCGTCCCCACGTTCCACGGCACATACCAGGACCTTACAACGTATTCTGCTGGGAATATCCATAATCTTCATTTGATTTAATATGGATTCCTGCGGAATTTGCAACTTTAACAATTCTACCTTCCCTTTTGCGAAGGTGTCTATCTTGATCGCTGAGGGCAGTCGAATTAGACGTGAGATATCAGTTGCTGTCTCTAATTCCGGATTAATAATCATAGAAAGCCCCATACCACTCTTAATATAACTGATTTCATCATTGTATTGAGGATTTCTGACACGGGCAATCGTATGGCAGTCGCTGGCTTGTCTCGCAATTAAACAGCATAGAAGATTTAACTCATCTGATCCCGTAACGGCAATCAGAAGATCTGCTTTCTCTATTCCTGCTGTCATCTGTACATGATAGCTGGCTCCATTTCCCACAATGCCCATTACATCCAGAGTATCAGTAACATTGCGAATGGATGTGGCTTTATTATCTATTAATGTTATATCATGACCTTCTCCATCCAGTTGCTCAGCAAGCGTCGTACCTACTTTACCACAACCTACAATAATAATCTTCATGATAGATCATAACGCTCCTTTTCTATATAATAAACAAATCTTAATTTCTGCTAGTGCATATTAGCGTAAATTTCAGTATATCACATTTTACAAAAAAAGCTAGTACAATAAAATGAATTATAGATTAAATTATTGGGTGGTATGGAAGCAAAAAGCAATAAAAAAGATAAAAATAAAAGCTCCTCTTACAACCTGATATCAAGCTGTAAAACACACGGATTAACCTACATTATAGTTAACCATGTATCTAAGAGGAGCTTTTATTCTATCTGTTCATTTGCTTCACATCTCGTGAAGCATAGTTTAATTTAGGTTAGTTACCACCAGGGCCGCTTCTACCGGTTCCTTTGTCCGGAACCTGTGCGTGACTGTCCTTAATCGAACTTACGGACTGTTCCTTACTGGAGTTTGTTGCATTGCTCTTATTGATATAAGAAGAACTGTTTTTGTAATTGTTGTTTTTGTTTTTTGCCATTGTAATCTCCTTTCTAAAATAATACCAGTATTATTATCTCAGAAAAGGAAAATTATATTCCAATTACACTAATTTATTTTACAAGTGTGATATTACCCATGGATAAGGATCTCACGGCACTGTTATTGATAGTTACATCGTATTTAGCCTTTATCTCCTGGTATAATTCATTCATACCTTCACTCTCAGCATCAGAAATGGCTTTTGATACTGCATTATCATAGCTTTCATAGGAAAGGTTATTTACCATACGGACGATGTAGTAGCCATCCTCTGCTTCATATACATCGCTTATTTGGCCATTGCCCATTTCCATCATCATACCTTTAAATTCGTCTGAAAAGTTAGTATCATTTTCCACGAAGTAATCTGTATGATAGGTAAGCTCTTCTTCGTCTTCTGGGACGAGAGTTGACCAATCCTCCGTTACCTTAGCCTTATCGAGCAGTGCACTAATCTTTTCATATGCAGCTGCCTTTTCTTCCGCGGTCATTTCAACAGAATTGCCTTCGTCATCCGTTTTCGTTGTAGGGATGGTAAGGTATTCGATATCATATTGTCTATAATCCTCATACTTGATTCCGGCCTTAATTCCTTCGTCATCGATATCTAATGAATCAATTTTATCCTGACGGAACCGTGCTACAAGAGTTGTCTTCTCCACAATATCAGTTAGATACGCCTTCGTAAAATTGTTTTTCTTAATTACTTTCTCAGGAAGCTGTTGATTTAATAGATTATCAACATTATCGGAGACACTCTTTTTCTCATCTTCCGTAAGGGAGTATCCTTCAGATACGGCTTCACGATAAAGAATTTCATTATATAGTGCGGCTTCTATTGCTTCCTGCTTGGCAACATCACGCATGGTTACACCTGAAGTTTCATCATACGACATGTCCCAATATTGTCCACCAAACATCTGATCATAATAGTCATACTGTGATTCTATGGAATAGAAATAATAGGTCAAATCACTCATACGATATTTATCACCATTGATTTTCAAAATGGATTTTTCATATAACTGGTCAAATAATAATGCAGCAACTAATAAAACGACCAATATCGAAGAAGAAATAATGATTAGTTTTGTATTGATACGTTTTTTCTTAGGGGTTGCTGCTGTAACCTTAGGGTTTTTAATTCTTTTTGACTTATTCACTTTTTGCTACCTCCATCGTATTCTCATGAAAATAATTTTATACGATTCTGGGGATAAGTCAATAGCTAGTTGCGTTATATACTAGCGAAGAGTCGGTAGGATTGTTAAGGGAAATATATCCTCCGCGGAGCCGTTTCCACTAAGCTGCACTGCGTAACGGTACATAAGGCTCTATAGAACAGAGCCTTATGTACCGACACGTGCAAATACTCCGCTCTGGATAATATCCATTAACAATCCTATCGACTCTTCGCTGGTACTAAGGCTCTAAAATACAGAGCCCAAGTACCAGTGCGTGCAAAAATTCTGTTGAGGATATTTTTTACTGAATTTTTTATTATAGTTTTTTACCGGTTAGGTAATTTTAGTAAAAAAGAGGCAATTGAAAATAGAATTGAAATCCTACTATGATATGATATAATTATCAGTAAAATATATACTAGGAAGGATATAGAAAATGTCCCCATATAATAGCAAGGCGATACAGATCATTGACGAAGTGAATAAAGTAGTAATTGGTAAAAGGGATATTATTGAAAAGGTACTTACTGCAATTCTGGCTAAGGGTCATATTCTTTTAGAGGATTATCCGGGAGTTGGGAAGACCACTTTGGCGTTGGCATTTTCGAAAGCGATGGAACTGGAATATCATCGTCTGCAATTTACGCCGGATGTATTACCTACGGATGTAGTCGGTTTTCATTTACTGAGTAAGGATGGTGAAAGCCTTCAATATAAACCGGGAGCAATTATGTGTAATTTGTTTTTAGCGGATGAGATTAACCGGACCTCTTCGAAAACACAATCTGCATTACTGGAAGTTATGGAGGAAGGGAAGGTAACCGTTGATAGTGTAACCAGGGAGGTACCCAAGCCTTTTGTTGTTATGGCTACTCAGAATCCCATCGGCTCCATCGGTACGCAGATGTTACCCGAATCCCAGCTGGACCGTTTTATGGTACGTCTGTCTATGGGATATCCGGATATCAGAAGCGAGATAGGCATACTGAAGGAACGGCAGAATACTAATCCCCTTGATTATGTGGTGCAGGTAGTAAGTCAGGAAGAAATCCTTTATCTGCAGAGTATTGTGGAATCAATCTATATTCATGATGCAATTTATGAATATATCACATATTTGGTGCAGCAGACCCGGGATAATTCATTGATTGAGCTTGGAGTCAGCCCTCGCGGTACCTTGGCACTGACCAATATGGTAAAGGCCACTGCGTTTCTGAAAGGGCGGGATTATGTAATACCCTCCGATGTACAATTTGTTTTTAAGGATGTTTGTGCGCACAGAATGCTTTTAAAATCTAAGGCACGCATCAATAATGTTACTGTGGACAACCTTTTAGATGATATCCTTCGCACGGTAAAGCCACCTAGAATTATCACCAGGAATATTTAAGAATTGTAAAGATCAGTTCGGAAAGGCACAGGTGTGAGAATGCTTCGGAATAAATTACGGTATCTGTTTCTTTTGGCATTCGTTGGTGTACTATCCATTTTATATAACATATATTACATGACCATTATATTTCTGACAGTAGCAGCTATGCCGCTATTAATGATCGGATATATTTTCTATGTCAGTAGGAAAATAGATTGTAAATTATTTTGCTCGGTTCATGTTGTGAATAAGGGCGAAGCTATCCCCATCTCAGTTCAGATATATAATCCCACGATTTTTCCTATATCGAACATTAAGCTGTTTCTGACATATAAAAACACCTATTCAGCCAAACAGTATACAAAGGAAATACAGATATCAGTGGATGGAAGAACCGGTACCTCTGTTTCCAGCAAGATTTATTCAGACTTTGCTGGTAATATTGAGATTACTTTAAAGAAAATCCGAATTTATGATTATATTAAGCTGTTTTCGGTGAGAAGAAAGAATTGCGAGAAAGGAATTGTTGCAGTACTTCCGAGCTATTATGAGCTGATGGGGAATAATTTTACGTTGAAGAATAATACAATTGTGGAAAGTGACCATTACTCTACAGTGAAGAGTGGAGACGATCCTTCTGAAGTATTTGCCATCCGGGAATATAAGGAAGGGGATCGTCTTCAACGTATTCATTGGAAGCTAAGCATGAAGCAGAATCAGCTAATGATAAAGGAATTTAGTGATCCACTGAATTGCTCGGTGCTATTGTTTGTAAATCTGGGTGTTCCTCAAGGAAATAATGTTCTTTTTTATATGGATTCTATACTGGAAAGCGCGTTATCCCTTTCCTATACCTTGATTTTAAATAAGCAAATACATTATCTGTCCTGGTATGATGCTAAGAATGAAATATGCAGAAGAATTCGTATTATGCAGGAATCGGAATTATATGAAGCAATGGAAGGTCTTTTGAATTCGATATCTTACCGAAATTCGGTGGAAGCAATTTCTAATTATCTGGCTGAATTTGGGAAGGAAGCCTATACGGATCTTTTCTACATCACAGGAGAGCTATCGGAACAAGAAGTAAACATGTTATCACACATCAGAACACAAAGAAGTCAGATTATTTATATGAGTAATCTGAATAAGCTTTCTGAGAGAGAATATATGTTGGACAAAGTGATACAACAGTCGGAAGCTATGGGAATTGGAGTGTTCAATGTTGATGCCTCCGATATTAAGAAGGATATGGAGCAGTTAAGACTGGAATAGAGTGGTGGTGATGGAATGAGTCAAAAAGTACATGACGGGATCATTGTGGATTCCTCCGTATATATTGAAGATGATAGAAAAAAAGATAATCCTGTTACAATAAGATTAATTCAATATGTAGCCATCGTTATAGCGATCTGGAGTTCCCTGTCCGTGCTTATGGATACGCTGGGAACACCAGCCAATAAAATTTATATCAATCTTGCGATTCTTGTAACAGCTGGGATTACATTTGGGCTTTGTTTATACCGTTCATATCACTTTGTGAAACTGTTCTTCGGTGTACTGTTTTACGGCCTTTTTTTTATCAGCCGAATTAAGAGAATCACCAATGCTTTTTTTATAATTGAGAATTTAGTAATTGATAAGATCTATGCCTATTATGGATATCAATTAAATTATTATAATGCAGACTATACGAGGGCTTCCGAGGATATAACCCTGTTACTGATTTTATTTCTGATACCGCTTACTCTATTGATTACGGTGTCAATGATAAAGAACAGACTGATAGCTATTAGTGGTCTTGTGCAATTACTCCTGATAGCGGTAAGCTTTATCTTTGGAATTATTCCGGCTGAGAGATATTTGTTTGCTTATATTATTACGACTATTTATATGATCAAGTCAGGAGATATTGGCCATTCTAAGGACGAACAACAAAGAAAGCTCATGAAGAGAATTAGCAGCAGAGCGGCGGCCTATTTTAGTGTGATGGGTATAGCACTCTTTTTACTTATGAAGTTGATCGTTACTCCACAGCAATACGAAAAGGTTGAAGAGATTGCTGAGATTAAATCAGAAATTCAAACCACACTTTCTAATCTGACATTTCAGGATATTACGCAAAGTTTTTCGGATATAAAGTTACCGGGGCATGATACCTCGGTAGGCGGATTGGATGGTGGTGAACTGGGGAGTACTGGAAGAGTGGAATTTCATAATATAGAGCAATTGCGCGTTACTGCACCGGTATCCTCGATTACTGAGGGAATTTATCTTAAGGGTTATGTTGGGAGCGTATATACAGGAGATAGTTGGGAGAGGCATTCGAAGGAGGATCGTCAGAATTATAAGGAATTATTAAACCATTATCAGAACATGGGCTTTGAGCCTATAAATCAGGTAAATGGAATGATTGATGAGCTGATAGAAAAGGAGGATATTCCTGAATCTGAATTCTCATTATATAATATCAGCCGAGGCAAAATGTATATTGATTATCAGTCTGCAAATAAGAAGTTTCTCTATGCACCGTATTTTACAGATTATGAGTTGATCGATGGGGTCAGTGCAGTGGACGATCTTTATATTCTACCCAATAAAAAGAATAGTAATTATGAGGTGGAATATTATTTTAATTTCTCGATGAATAATATAGGTCTGGGGAATTTCCTTTCCTATCAGGGCCTTTTGGATAGTACGGTTGCAGAGAAAAGTTACAGGGATTATGTATATAAGACCTATACGAAACTGCCAGAGGAAGGTTTAGAACGACTAAAGAAGGACTTTACACTAACTCAGGAGGAAGCTTCTCAACGTAATACGATAGAGTTGATTGCTTATGTGAAAGCTTATCTGGAGAGTAACACCCAGTATTCTCTTTCACCGGGCAAACTACCAAAGGGAGAGGATTTTGTAGAATACTTTTTATATGAGAACCATCTTGGTTATTGTGCACATTATGCCTCGGCCGCGGCGCTAATGCTCCGTGCTATGGGAGTTCCCACCCGTTATGTGGAAGGCTACACCTTTAATTCTAAGGACATTATCCAAGACTCTGCTTTGGGTGGACAAAGTATTACAGTTTATGATGTCGGACAGGCCAGTCATTTTGATGTGCCGCAGGCTCAGGTAGCGGTAAAGGATTATAATGCGCACGCCTGGGTTGAGGTGTATATTGATTATTGTGGTTGGCTTCCGGTGGAATTCACTCCTGGATCATCCATGAATAATACAGTGGGTATGGTAGAAGATATGTCGGAGTTTAGTAGTATCATGGCACAAAAGGAAGAGGAAGCGCCTGATACCACAGAGGTAACTCCTTCGCCCACACCGACAGTTGCTGCTGAAAAGGAAGAACCAACTCCTGCGCCTCAGGAATTGACGACCCAGGATAAATTGAAGGAGCAATCCTCAAAGGCTTCCGAGAAGCATAACGATGTGATATTCTTTCTTCTGCTCATTATACTGGTGTTCGGTGCCGGTATTCTCTGGCTATATATGAGAATACGCAAGAATAGATATGCAAGAATGAATAAAAGCAAGAATATCAGGGCCCTATATTTATTCAAAGATATTGAGAAATTACTTTTATGTTACCGTAATCTGCCAGTGAGTAGAGCAAGCCTGGAGGATTGTGAGGAACATATTAAGGATTATTATAAATTCGTTAATCAAGAGCAATTTCAGATCTGTATGGATATCGCTCGAAAAGCGCGATTTGGAAACAGAACCATATCACCATCAGAGTTAAGTAAGGTCGAGGAGCTGTACCGGGATATTTATGTTACCGTATATAGTAAGCTTAGTTCCATTAAAAGGCTTTACCTAAGAATTCTCTTGGAAATCGATTAATGCGTGTATTGATTAAGGATTAACTTGATAAACGTGGTTGTCGTATACGCAGGGATATAACTTACCATAATGCACTGTCGAAAGTACATTTTTACTGTATTTTGTGTGCCTCAGGCGAATATGTATGTTCGTGTATGTTCGCCTGAGACATTCAAAATCAGTAAATGTACTTCCGTCTGTGTGTGAGGTAAGTTATATCCCTGCAAATGTATGTAGTAACCACGTTTTAATCAAATTATAAGAAAATGGAACTACAACAATTGATACTGATATGGTATACTATTAGTAAAAATAGGTATTTGTTTGGTCGCACTTATATTATGAACAGAAAAGGAGGCCGTATTATGAATAAAATCATAACAATTAGCAGGCAATATGGCAGTGGAGGACGGGAAATAGGTGCAAAACTAGCTCAAAAACTGGGGATACCATTTTACGATAATGAAATCATAACCAGAGCAGCGAAGGATAGTGGGTTTTCTGAAGCAGTATTTGAAAATGCAGAGAAAAAAGCGTCCAATAGTCTTTTATACTCAATAGCAATGGGTATGAACGCTTATGGTAATCAGGATATTGGTTTTACTCATTTATCCCTGGATGATCAGATCTATATAGCACAATCCAATGTGATTCGCAAGGTAGCCCAAGAGGGGCCATGCGTTATTGTTGGAAGGTGTGCCGATTATGTTTTACGTGATTATAAGAATGTAGTGAATGTGTTTATTTGGGCAGACCTGGAATTTCGTAAGAACAGGGCAATTCAGCTATATCAACTGAAAGAGAATAAAGCAGAGGAAGAAATTCTGAAAATAGATAAAAGCAGAGCGAATTATTACAACTATCACGCCAGCGAGAAGTGGGGTAAAGCGGAAAACTATCATTTGTCTATTAAGAGTGATTGCATAGGAATCGATAATTCAGTTGATTGTATTCTGCAGTTTCTTGAATATTGCGAAAGGGGTATATCATCCGGTAAATGAAATGGAGAGAACGATTTAATAAAAAGTATATGCAGATATCTCTGTATGTCATAATCACAACCGTTATCATAACATTTTTGATTTTAATCATTTGGAATGCTCCATTGATTGCAAGCTTTCTTTTTGATAAAGTACAATGGGTGATTCGTGTAATCAGACCTGTTATTATAGGCTTTGTGTTCGCTTATCTGATGGATCCGGCAGTGAATTTCTTTGAACGTAAATTTCGGAAGCTGACTACAAAAAAGCTATTTCGCTGGATTAAGAGACCAAGAACCTGGGCAGTCCTGATCTCTGTGATTATACTGTTTTCAGCCTTTGTTGGACTAATATCCTTGTTGGTGTATTCAGTGACGAACCAGCTTCGTCTTGCTAACTTTGATGATATAATAAAGCTGGGCGAAGAATACATGAATACCCTTAATGATTTTTATAACTTTATTGTAGGTGAATTAAAGGAATTAGATATACAATCCCAGGAATTTGAACAGTATGTGGAAAATGCAACTACCTTTATATTAAATGCGCTGATGGGATTTGCGGATGCCACACTGGAGTCGGTAACGAATATCTCTGGGTATCTGACAACCATCATTTTCAGCTTTATCATTGGAATATACTTTATGATTGATGGCAGAATGTTCATGAACTATATTACGAAAGTCTGTAAAGCGTTGCTCAGTGACAATGCAAATCGGAGAATTCTCAGAACGGTTCATGATCTGGATGATGTATTCTCCGGTTATATCAGAGGACAACTGACGGACGCACTGGTGATGATGGTTTTAATCAGTCTTGTCCTTTCCATAATTGGAGTCAAGTTTTCAGTTGTCATCGGAATTTTTGCTGGAATAGGAAATCTTATTCCGTATTTTGGGCCAATTATAGCATATTTTAGTACTGCCATCGTATGCCTGATTAATGGGGACATTAGGACGCTGATTATTGCTGTCATAGCCTTGTTAATAATTCAGACGGTGGATGGGAACTTAATCGGACCAAAACTGTTAAGTAAATCCATAAAAATACACCCGCTAATCATTATAGTGTCTTTGATTTTTGGAAGTGCACTCGGAGGCTTCCTGGGAATGCTTGTGGCTGTACCGGTGGGTGCTTTTATGAAACTGGTATTTGTAAGGTTCATTGACAACCGTCTGGAACGTAAGGAAGAATTGAAGAATATAAATTAGGGAAATATAAGTGGCTACCTCTAGAAAATGTAATGATATATTTTTGGGTGGCCCTCCTTTTTGTAAGGCAGTAGGTTAATATATAGGATTATAATTGAAATAAATTTGTAAAATATGTAAGGAAAAATTAAGAAATATGATAGACATTTATTAAGATTTTTTGTGTATCATTATATGGCAGAAGAAACTGTATTCAGGCCAGTTAGGAAGGTGAAGAATGAACAACAATTTGTCTGATAATATAATAGAGGTCAAAAATGCTAGAAAAGTCTACCGTATGGGAAGCGAACGCATCTGTGCGGTGGATGATGTAAGCTTTACTATAAAAAAAGGTGAATTCTGTTGTCTGTATGGAGCATCCGGTTCTGGTAAATCGACGATATTGAACTTAATGGCAGGAATTGAGAAGCTAACATCAGGTCAGATCATTATCAAAGGGAAAAATGTACATAAAATGAGTGAGAAAGGATTGGCAAAATTCCGGCAAAATAATCTTGGTTTTGTATTTCAATCCTATAATCTTTTAAATTCCATGACTGCTTTAGAGAATGTGGAGTTACCATTGGTATTTAAGCATATAACGTTGAAAAAGAGGCGGAAGATGGCCAAGGATATGCTGATCAAAGTAGGCCTGGGACCAAGATTAAAACATAAACCGAAGGAAATGAGTGGTGGTCAACAACAGAGAGTCGGAATTGCCAGGGCCTTTGTCAGTAATCCGGAGATTGTATTTGCCGATGAGCCAACTGGAAATCTGGATTCCAAAACATCCAGAGAAGTAATGGATCTGATTAAGGAAATGGCAAAGACAAATCATCAGACGATTGTAATGGTTACGCATGATATACGCTTAACAGAATATGCGGATAAAATAATCCATATTTTCGACGGAAAGATAGAAAATATTGAGATTGTTAACCAAAGTACAACACCGGAAGAGGGGGTTACCGAAGAGGTTTCGGACGTTTCGTGACGAAATTAGGGACAAACTTAGAAAAGATGATAAGCAATTCGTTTCGTATAGATTAGAATATAAGAAAGGGAGCAGAGGTATCAGGATGAGAGTAAAAAGAATTTTGGTTGCAGTATTTGCGTTTGTAATTTTCGCGGTTGGATTATCGGGCAATGAAAAGATAGCATCAGCAGTAAGAACAGAATCAATCATGGTGGGGGATGATGGAGTTTATACAGTAACACCTGGAGATACTGTACGTATTAAGATTCCACTAAAAGCAATAGGTGTTTCAGCAGATTATAAAGATGTTAATGTTATTGATGAAAATACAAAATCACCGTTCACGATATCAAAACCCAAGATATTGACGGATCACAGCAAAGACATATCCTATATTAGCGTAGCAGAATTTGTTTATGCAACATTTGATGTGAAGGTTAAGGAGACAGCCAAAATGGGTGATTATCCAATGAAGCTTCAGATCACCGCATGGGATTATCAGGCTGGCTATGACGAAAACAATAATCTAAGTACCTATCCACTTAGCGTCGATTTTAAGCTGGTGGTACTAGCAGAAAAAGGTCCTTCGCAAATAACAATCAGCAGAGTAAAATGTGATAACCCGATGATCGGAGCATATACCAACCTAAACTTTGCGATAAAAAATGAAGGTGAAATCACGGCTCGTGGCTTGTATTACAGTATTAATTATGGAGATTCCGGCATTAAAGGTGATTATTCCTCGAAAAAATTTAAGTTGGGTGACCTAACTCCTGGAACGGAAAAACAGGTAATATTACCAATATCAATTCTATCCACAGCTACGGAGGGAAAGAAAACTTTAACCGTTAATTTTGAATATAAGAATTTGGATGGTGAAGCAATTACTGATTCTTATAATATTGACGTGGAAATCATGAAAAATGATAAGGCCCCGAATCTTATAATTGAGAGTGTTGAATATGAGGGAGATATTAAGCCTGGTGAGAATATTGTTGTAAAACCCATCCTGAAAAATGTGGGTGGCTCCATAGCGAAAGATATCTATCTGACAGTAGATGCTTCGAGCTTAGGAAAAGAAGGATTTATTAAGAATTATTTTGATGATTTATGGGTGACGGATATCAAGGCAGATAGTAAGAAAAAAGCGGAAATACCTTTAACAGTATCCAAGGGCGCAGTTAGCGGTGTAAAAGAATTAGTTATAAACATTAAGTATGTGGATAATAAGGGACTTTCCTATACAAAATCAGAAACAGTGTATCCGGATATCTTAGGCCAGGGAGAAGGTTCTAGTCTCCTGATTAGCAATGTCTCTCAGTCTCAGGCGTCACCTTCAGCAGGAGGAAGACTGGATGTATCATTCCAGCTAGAGAATAAGGGAATATCCGACATTACTGACTTAAAGATCATGCTAGATGGATTAACAGGTGATACGTTTATTCCGGTGGATTCCGATCCCTATATATACATAGACAAGATAGAAGGTGGTTCAAAGAAAGGAGTAAAAATCCCCTTAATATTATCCGATACCATACCGGAAGGGATGAATAATCTTACTCTTAAAATTAAGCATTCACAAGATGCAGAAGGAACCACTGTTATTGTGCCTGTAACGGGTGTTGTCAATGATTTGGGAAGTAACAGTAAACCCAAGCTGATTATTAGCAAATATACTGCGGATACAGAGGAGCTTCGGGCAGGCTCTACCTTTAACTTAACATTTGACTTGTACAATACCAATGCAGCAATTGCGGCAAAGAATATAACAGTAACCATTACACAAGCTGATACCCAGACCGAGAATGTATTTTCTGTAACACAGGGTAGCAACAGCTTCTTCATTAATAAAATTGGTCCAGGTGAGACCGTACAAAATACCATTGAATTGAAGGTAAAGGCCGATGCGAAGACTGCAGCATATCCGATTGTTCTGGAGATCGAATATGAGTATGATGGAATAAAGCCAAATCCGGAGACAGGTGAAATCGGAGAACTTAAGAAGGAAAAGCTTAATCTTCAGGTAGTTGAGAATTCGAGACCAGTCGTTGATAATGTTAATGTTTATTCATGGGACGGCAATGTGTCCGTCGGAAATCCGGCCATGCTTTCCTTTGAATTCTATAATATGGGCAGATCCCCTCTTAATAATGTAATTGCAACGGTAGAAGGTGATTTTACAAAATCAGGTGGAGATATGTATTTCATTGGTAATGTTGCCGAAGGTACTTCTGCGTATGTAGAATTTGAGGTACTACCTAATATAGAGGGCGTAGCGAAGGGCTTAGTAAGAATTACATTTGAAGACAGTAATGGAGATAAGATTGAGTACACTAAGGATTTTGAAACTCAAGTACAGTCAGCCATTGTCTTTGATCCTGGTATGGGTGATGGTGGTATGATGGATGCGTTTAATCCAATGGAACAGGAAGTAAAAAAGAATATCCTTCCGTTATGGTTATTCATTATCTGTCAGATAGCCATTGCAGCGGTATTTATACCGATTACTAGAAAAATAGTTATTAGTGCATATAAATCAAAGCTTCTGAAAGAAGAACAGGAGCAATAATATCCCAGTTTAGCAATATATAGAAACATTAGAAAGTGAGGATGGAAGAGTGGGAGAGCAAACTGAATTAAATGAGGCAGCTGTTGCCGTAGAAGAGATATCAGTTGATACAGCAGAAGCAGTGAATAAAGAGGCAGAGATGAATACGACTTCGGATGCCGGGACGGCGGATGTGTCTACTACCGAAGCCACTACAGATAGCACAATCGGTGTAGAAAACGGAGAAGAAACAGCTGTGGAGGATATGACATCGGAAGACATTTCTGCTGAAGGAGAAGTAGCGACAGGAGAAATGGAGGATGGAGCAGTTTCTGAAGATATCCCTACAGAGGATGGAGCATTAACAGATGATGCAATAATGAATGCCTACGGGGATATGAACATGGAGGGAGGAATGATGGTGGATCCCACCATGGGAATGGGGATGGAGAAGCCCAAAGCCTCTTTGCTGTCTTCCTGGCCATTTGTGATCGGAATATCGGTACTGGTTCTACTTGTTAGTGTAGCCATTGGTGTGTTACTAGCAAAAAGAAAAATAAAAAAAGGAATTGAGCTATATGAGGATTAGCGATTTGTTCCGAATGGGAATACGAAACCTCTTACGTCGAAAAGCAAGAACAATATTGACCATATTGGGAGTGGTAATTGGTACCTTATGTATCATCATAACGATAGCCATAGGTCATGGTATGGATAAGAATTTTGAGACCCAGGTCATGGAGTATGGCGGTTTGACTACGATTACGGTTGATACATATGCCGCAATTACGGATGAGGATGGAAATTATATAGACAGCAAGGAGCAAAAGCTGAATGACGCGCTGGTGGACCAGATAAGAACCATAGATCACGTCAGGGTAGTAACACCAGTTATACAAAAGAATGCTGTCCTATATTGCGGTAAGTTCATGAGTTGGATATATATCACTGCCATGGATTATGAAGTCTACGATGACTTTGATTTTCCAAAACTTCAATTTGGAGAATATCCAAATGAGAAGGATAATTCGGCAATTATTTTTGGGTCAGATTCTCCTTACGAATTTTATGACCCAACCTCCAGGGGCGGTGCGACCAAACAGGTTGATTTACAAAGGGATAAGGTTATACTGAAATTTGAAGACTATCCAGTGAATGAAAGGAAGAAAGCCTTTACGCTTCCATTAAAAAATATTGCAAAGATGGAAAAGAGTAATGGTGAATTCGACTGGAGTACTTACATGGATATTGACTACTTTAAAAGTATCTATGTAAAGTATTGTAATACATTATCCTTGGAGGATCGCAAGAAGGCCATTAAAACCATTGAAGAATACCAGCAGATACGATTGAATGTCGATAACATTGATAACGTAGAGTATGTTCAGGACAGAATACAGGAACTAGGTTTTCAATCCTTTAGTATGATGCAGTATCTGCAACCGATTCGGGATTCCTCGAAATCCATGCAGATGGTTTTGGGCTTTCTCGGCTTTATCGTTTTGGCAGTATCAGCATTAAGTATTGCAAATACCATGGTTATGTCCATATATGAACGTACGAAGGAAATTGGTGTAATGAAGGTTCTGGGATGCGTGGTTACGGATATACGCAAATTATTCCTGCTGGAAGCATCTTTAATCGGTCTGATTGGAGGAGTTCTCGGGATTATTCTAGGGTATATTGCATCATGGGCGTTAAACAAGTTTGCAATTATAGGCTCTCTGGTCTCAGGAGGTTTTATGCCGAATAGTGCTAATACGACAGTGACGGTAATACCATTCTACTTACCGATCGTATCACTCTTGATATCAGTCGGAGTGGGACTTCTATCCGGATATTTTCCGGCCAGACGTGCGACGAAAATCAGCGCGATCGAAGCGATGAAAACCGAAGGATAACACGGTTGATTATATAAAATAGAAAGGATCTTAAGAAGGTGTCTGAAAGGAGTTAATATTTCAGGCATCTTTTTCGTTAGCTTCATCGTCAATTCGATATCAGGATTTTCCTTACAAAATAAATAACTATAATTTGATTTTCCTCACAATTATGTTATACTAATCTGCAAAAGCAGGTGTTTTATCGTATACGTCTGGTCAAAGCCTGTATAGAAAGAATCGAGAGTATACCTGCATAACCCTATCTTATAAAAAAGCGTATTGGAAAGGAAAAGAATATGAGTGAGATACGAACAAGATTTGCACCCAGTCCAACAGGAAGAATGCACGTAGGAAATCTACGTACCGCATTATATGAATACTTAATTGCAAAACATGAAGGTGGATCCTTTATTTTAAGAATAGAAGATACGGACCAGGAACGTCTTGTAGAAGGTGCGGTGGACATTATTTATCGTACAATGAAGGGAACCGGATTAGTTCACGATGAAGGTCCGGACAAAGACGGTGGATATGGACCTTATGTACAGAGTGAACGTCAGGCAAGCGGGATTTATTTAGAGTATGCGAAGAAATTGATCGACAAGGGCGCAGCATACTATTGCTTCTGTACCAAAGATCGATTAGCTTCTCTTAAAACCACAGTAGGAAATGTGAATGATGACGATGAGGAGGAAGTAAAAGAAATTACGAAATACGATAAGCATTGCCTCCATTTGTCCAGGGAAGAGATTGAGGCAAATCTTGCAGCTGGCATACCCTATGTCATTCGTCAGAACATTCCCACAGAAGGCTCTACAACGTTCCATGACGCTATATTTGGAGACATTACGGTAGATAATGAAGAGTTGGATGATATGATATTAATCAAATCAGATGGCTTCCCTACCTACAATTTTGCCAATGTAGTGGATGATCATTTGATGAAGATTACTCATGTTGTAAGAGGAAATGAGTATCTGTCCTCCACACCGAAGTACACGAGATTATATCAGGCTTTTGGTTGGGAAGAACCAATATATGTACATTTACCCTTGATTACCAATGAAGAGCATAAGAAGCTTAGCAAACGTAGTGGACATTCTTCCTATGAAGATCTGCTAGAGCAGGGATTTGTATCAGAAGCTATTATTAATTTTGTCGCTCTACTCGGCTGGAGTCCATCCAGTAACACAGAGATTATGTCATTGGATGAATTAATCAAGGAATTTGATTATACCCATATCAATAAAGCACCTGCAGTATTTGATATGGTTAAGCTTCGCTGGATGAACAGTGAATACCTGAAGAGCATGGATGATGAAAAGTTTTATCAGCTTGCACTTCCATATATGAAAGAGGTTGTTCATAAAGAACTGGATTATCGTAAGATTGCAGCACTGGTGAAAACACGAATTGAAACATTAATAGATATTAAGGGTATCATTGATTTCTTTGAGGAGCTTCCGGATTACGATATCGAGATGTATACTCATAAAAAGATGAAGACTAATGCAGAAAATTCACTTGAAGTATTAAAGGATTTACTGCCTCAGTTTGAGGCTTTGGATGATTACACTGAGTCCGGAATCGAGAAAGTGATCATGAGTTATATTGCTGACAAGGGAATCAAGAATGGTCAGGGACTCTGGCCGGTGCGAACTGCAGTATCCGGTAAACAGTCCACACCAGGAGGAGCTTATGAGATCATGAGTATCCTGGGTAAGGAAGAAAGCATTCGCCGTATTAAAATTGCAATTGAAAAGTTAAGCATGTAGAAATGATTTCTTAATATTCATTATAAGCAGGGTGATTAATCACTACTCCATGCTATCTATCATGTAACCGGGTTCGATTATATATTGATTGTTAGATTTTATTATGAAGTAAGCTACTATTTCGTTATGGGAATATTTATGATAAGATCTTTTGATTGGTATAGAACCTGGTTACATAAGATATATGATACTAGCTTACTGTTCATTACAATCGTCATTATTCTATCTGATCTATTGAGGTAAGCCCTCAATCATCATTCATCTTATTTATCAAGATCGTCATTAACTTTATGATCCAATCATATCATAACAAATCGCAATAAGGAGTAACTGTATGCAAATGAATCAGGCACAACAGCAGGCAGTATGTCATCAGGATGGTCCAATGCTGGTACTTGCCGGTCCGGGTTCGGGGAAAACCCTGGTTATTACGGAACGAATTAAGTATTTAATTGAAGAATGTAATATTGCTGAAAATGAAATTCTGGTTATTACTTTTACAAAGGCAGCGGCAAATGAGATGAAGGAACGCTACCTTAAGAAGAGGAAGACATCCCATACCGGAGTTAATTTTGGTACCTTTCACGCGGTATTTTTTACAATATTAAAGCATGCTTATCATTTTACTGCTGGTAATATTGCAAGGGAAGAGATACGCTTTCAATTTATTAAGGAAATTCTACATCGAATGAGTGTTGAGTACGAGGATGAGGCAGAATTCTGCTCTGATATTCTGTCAGAAATCAGTCTGATTAAAGGAAGCAGGATGGAGCTGACTAATTACTATTCTATAAGTTGTCCTGATGAACTGTTTCGCGCAATTTATCAGGAGTATCATAACAAGCTCAGACGGGCAAAGCTAATTGACTTTGATGATATGCTTGTTCTGTGTTATGAGCTGTTTCGTGGACGGGAAGACATTTTACAGATATGGCAAAAAAGATTTCGTTATATACTAATTGATGAGTTTCAGGATATTAATAAAATTCAGTACGACATTATCCGAATGCTTACGTCACCAGAGAACAATTTGTTCATTGTAGGGGATGATGATCAATCCATATATCGATTTCGTGGAGCAAAGCCGGAAATTATGTTGAACTTTCCGCTGGATTATCCGGATTGCAGAAAGGTTATCTTGGATAAGAATTATCGATCCACATCCAATATTTTAACTGCATCGAATCGTTTGATTCAATATAATCAAAATCGCTATCAAAAAACAAACGTATCAGTCAAAGGTAACGGCAATGAGATAGCAATATGGCATTTTAATACGTTGGCGGAAGAAAACAAGATGCTTTCAGAAGAAATTGTTAAGCTGCACAGAACAGGAATTCCTTATAAGGAAATGGCAGTACTCATTAGAACCACTCTCGGATCGGGAGCAATGATTCATAAAATCATGGAATACAATATACCATTTCGTATGAAAGACAAGATCCCCAATATATACGACCACTGGATTTTGACGGATTTACTAGCGTATATCAAGATAGCAATGGGTCATACAGATCGAAGTCTTTATTTACAGATCATTAATCGTCCAAAACGATATATCAGTAGAGATGCCTTTGATCAGCCTAACGTGGATTTGGATGCGGTGAAGGACTATTATGAGGATAAAAATTGGATGTTAGAGCGAATTGACCAGTTGGAATATGATCTTGCGTTGATAAATGGTATGAAGCCGTATGCTGCAATAAATTATATTCGTCGTGGTATCGGATATGATGATTATTTGAAGGAATATTGTGATAATAGGAGGATGAAGGCAGAGGAACTTATTGATATTCTGGATGAAATTCAGGAAAGTGCTAAAGGAATGAAGGATGTTCAGGAATGGTTTACGTATATTGAGAATTGCAGGGAGGAGATAAAACGTCAAGCCATGGAGAATTCCATGAATGATACAGACTCGGTAACAATTGCAACCATGCATAGCTCAAAGGGGTTAGAATTTCATACAGTATTCATAGTTGATGCCAACGAAGGGATAACCCCTCATAAAAAGGCAGTCCTACCGGAAGATTTGGAAGAAGAACGCCGGTTGTTTTATGTGGCCATGACTAGAGCAAAGAATTCTCTATATATTCTCAGTGCAAAGGAGCGTTACAATAAGAACCTGCAATGGTCACGATTTATCGATGAAATAAAAGCAACTGAAGAGAAAGATATCAAATAAAGCTTCAACATTAAGAAGACCGCATATATTCCCTGACCAATTATCTTACTTTACAGTCATAGGGTTTATTATGCGGTCTGTTTTATCTGATTCAATAATGATAAAATATTCAATTATGATAAAATATAATTGTTATTCTTCCTCTTCTTCTAATTCATCAAAATCTTCATCATCAAACATTTCATCGTATTCCATAGAATCTAACATTTCTTCAAAGGCATCAGCAACTGCCTCAAATTCATCATCATCTTCAATATTCAGAAGCTGAGGATCCTCGTCACCTTCCTGAATAAAGCGGTATAAGAATACGTTATCATCATCATCTTCGCCTTCTTCTGGCTGAAGAGCAATATAATCCTTGCCATCAACTGAAAAAATATCTAATACAATACAATTTAATTCCGTACCGTCATCTAGTGATAATGTGATGGAATCGTGCTCGTACTCGTGATCATGTCCGCATCCGCAGCCGTCACCGTGATTGTGTTCACCCATAATACTACCTCACTTTTTAGAATTAATGAAAATGAACTCCGGATCATCGAATAGATTTCCACATCGATTAGAATTCATTTAATACCTCAAAATATATGAGGAATATAACTAGAATGTACCAGATTGAGGATAAAAATGCAAGTAAAAATCGGAAATATATTTCCCACTACGGTTCTTTCGAAAATCCAGCCCATACCTAACGGATTCTTTCTAAGTAAAATTAGTGTTACCACGTTCAAATTACAAAAAAAATGATTGACTTTATACATAAATATCATAAAATAAATACGTAGAACATAGTATGCAAATGAGTTCAAAGGCAAGATTTCAGTTTATGAATAACAGTGTCTGCAGGATAAGAAGAACAGTCCTTGGATCAATTTAATACGGGAGATGACAGATCCGGAATCAGACGCTGTGGGAGAGAAATGATAGGGCCGGGGAGCGGAAGAAATTGATCAGCAATCAAGATTACAAAGAAAAGACAGAGATGATTAGAGAGCACAAAATTAATGAACCGAATTTCAATGAACAGACCAATATGACTAGTGAGCAAAAACACAGAGAACAGACCAATATGTTAAGAGAACAGAAATACAGAGAACATACTAGCAGAAATCAAAGGCAAGGCCAATATGCGGATCCAGCAAGAACGAATACATTTATGTACAAGGGAAATGGATCCTATGGTAATTTACCAAAGGAAGTAAAGTCAAGGGAGCATAAGAATTATATGTCCTTCCATTATGGTATGGATAAGGACGAGGAAGAGGAGAACAGAGTTACCAAAGGGAAATCCAGTGAATCTAGGAACAGAAGCTCACAAAGTAAGAATATAGAACAGCAGACCGAGAAGCTGGAGACAATGCTCCGATTGGAACGGGAGAAAAAAGCAGTTCAGAAAAAGAACCGGGAGGAAGAAAACGAAAAGAAAAAGCGACCGGTAATGAAACAAAAAAGAACGAATAATATCAATTGGACAAAGGGATATGAGTATGGTCTGTTAGATGATCTTGATGAAGATTCTATTTTCTAAGAATCATATTCAGATCGGATTTAAGTGAAATAGTGGACTGGAAACATACCCCGCAATAGAACGTTTGTTTACAATTTGCTTTTCATTACCTTTTAATTATGTTATAATATATGAACGATATAGCATCTTAAGATGATATCTCCATTTTAGGATGCTTTTTGATTCGGTGAATCGGAATAGGATTATTTGGTAAGGATAAGGAGTATCTGTCATGCAGGACGAGAAGAGAAATATACGAATATCGGTACGTAACCTGGTAGAGTTTATTCTGTGTGCCGGTGATATAGATAATACCAAATCAAGAAGTGATGCAGATGCAATGCAGGCAGGAAGCAGGATGCACCGAAAGCTGCAGAAACAGATGGGAGCAAATTATACAGCAGAGGTTCCATTATCCATAACGGTTCCGATTACAAGGGAGAATATCAGCTTTGATTTAACGGTTGAGGGAAGAGCGGATGGAATTATATTCAACGAGACCTTACGTGAGGATGATTTTTCTGTGTTACAGTTTGAGAAAGAAGATAACGAGCCTCCTGCTGTAACGATAGATGAAATAAAGGGAGTATATATGGAGTTATCTCACCTGCATGCTCCCATTGGGGTTCACAGAGCACAGGCAATGTGTTATGCGTATATCTATGCTACGATTAATCAACATGAACGTATTGGGATACGCATGACTTACTGCAACTTAGAAACGGAGAATTTGAAGTATTTTGAAGAGGACTTTTCTTATCAGGAGTTGGTGACATGGTTTCAGGAGCTGATTGATGAGTATGCGAAATGGGCTGTATGGCAGATTAAGTGGACGGATAAACGAAATGCTGAGATTAAAGCAATGGATTTCCCATTTGCCTATCGGGATGGACAGAAGGAACTGGTAACCGGTGTATATAAAACTATTCTAAGGAAGAAAAAATTATTTATTGAAGCTCCCACCGGTGTAGGTAAAACGATATCAACAGTATTTCCTTCTGTAAAGGCAATGGGAGAAGGAATTGCGGAGAAGATATTTTATCTTACAGCGAAGACAATAACAAGGACAGTAGCGGAGGATACCTTTAAGCTTTTAGGTGAGCATGGCTCAAAGCTTAAGGTGGTCACCATAACTGCGAAAGAAAAGATATGCATCTTGGAAAAACCGGAATGTAATCCGGGTTCCTGCCCCCGAGCAAAGGGACATTATGATCGTGTTAATGATGCGGTATATGATTTACTGACGAACGAAAATGAGATAACCAGAGATTATATTGAAGAATATGCTGAAAAGCATTGTGTATGCCCCTTTGAAATGGGCCTCGATGTTACCCTCTGGGCAGATGCAATCATCTGTGATTATAATTATGCCTTTGATCCCAATGTGTATCTGAGACGGTTCTTTGCCAATGAGAAACAGAGTGATTATATTTTTTTGGTGGATGAGGCACATAATCTGGTGGATAGAGCAAGGGAAATGTATAGCGCTATTCTGTATAAAGATGATTTTCTTGAAGTTAAACGGTTGGTAAAGGAGAAAAGCAGTAAGCTTACGAAACACTTGGAATATTGCAATAATGACTTGCTTCGACTGAAAAGGGAATGTGATGAGTTTGAAGTGGTTGATAATGTGGATGGTTTATGCATGCATTTAATCAGCCTAATGGCGGAATATGAGGTTTTTCTTCAGGAAAGTACCATCACGGAAGGAAAGGATGAAATCCTGCGATTATTCTTAGATATCCGTCATTTTTTGAATATGTATGAAATACATGATGATAACTATACCATATATACGGACTATGACAATGACCGCTTCCGTATTAAGCTGCAGTGCATGGATCCTTCGAAGAATTTACTGACCTGTCTGGAACGAGGGAGAAGCTCCGTATTGTTTTCTGCAACCTTACTGCCCATCGGATATTATATGGAGCAGCTGGGTGGTAAAAAGGAGGATTATGCAGTCTATGCTCCATCCTCTTTCCTTCCGGAAAACCGCTTGATTATGGTAGGGGATGATGTGAGCACAAAATATACCAGACGCAGTGAAAAGGAATATCGTAAAATCTTCAACTATATACGAGATTTCACAGGAGCAAGGACGGGCAATTATATGGTGTTCTTCCCATCCTATCAGATGCTGCAGGCAATCGCTGATATGGCAGAGGAAGAGCTGCAAGGCCTGGTGGTACAGAGTAATAATATGACAGAGGCTGAGAAGGAAGCGTTTTTAGAGGAATTTGTAGAGAACCCAAAAGAAAGCAGAATTGGATTTTGTGTAATGGGGGGTATATTCAGTGAAGGAATTGATCTAAAGAACAATCGTCTGATTGGTGCAGTAATCGTTGGGACCGGTTTACCTATGGTGTGTAATGAAAGAGAGCTGTTCCGGGGATATTTTGATGAGAAGAATGGGTGTGGTTTTGACTATGCGTACCTTTATCAAGGAATGAATAAAGTTCTGCAATCAGCCGGCAGGGTAATCCGGACCAAAGAGGATTATGGTGCCATACTATTATTGGATGAGAGATTTACTCAGAAGCAATATTACAATCTGTTTCCACGTGAGTGGTTCCCGTTCATCACTGTAAATCAATTAAACATGAAAAATAAGTTGGAAGACTTCTGGAATTTTGTTGATAATAAAGGTTAGTGTCAAAGGGAAGGACTCAGGTAAAAAAATACGTATCATTATTAATAATGATACGTATTTTTTGAAAAGTGAAATTCTGTATCGTGTGAGAGAAAATCTCGTCCATTTACAATTCGATAAAGAAAATTGGATAGTAAAAATAGTGCAGATCCGATTAAACCACCCAGTAATGCATAAATAAGATCATCAATATCACATCTTGCCGGTATGGTAAAATATTGAATGGCTTCAATTATGAAGGGAATAACCAGGAGTGAGAAAAACTTGACTAATCGGGACTGGTGGCGTAATAATAAAGCTAGTCCGAAGCCATAAGGAATAAATATGGCAATTCGACTTAACAGATAGATTATAATATTGCTCAGAGGAATAGCTCCAAACAAATAATCTTCAATCTGCACAGATATCACATCAAAGGGCATCACATTTACCTCGTGTCCGATCGCCCGATATGCCCAGGGAAAGGCATTCGGTGAGAAATTCCCATAAATAAGAACTCCAATATAAAAGAGGTAGAATATAATATTACTATTTCGATAAAAGATACCAAAATCATCAATCTTTGTACCATAGCCTATCATACTGCGGATGTAGCAATGAAGCAAAGGTGCAAACCAGTTGATAAATGCAATTCCAGCCATAGCTCCGGTAAACGGAAGTAAGCGGTAGTCTTTCTCGAAGTAGGTTAATACAATAATAATTAAACTAATAAATAAAGTTAATATGGAATACTGAAAGCAGGTATCATAATTGACTGATTGCTCCAGCAGCAGGTGGCAGCAAATCAGGGAAATAATCAGGGAAATACCCCAAATAATAATATATGATGCAAAGAAATAATAAGTAACGAATTGAATTAGAATGGTAAGTATACTTAATAAAATGATCATGGAAGAAACCTGAATATTGGTTCGTCTTTGCATCCTAAACGCCTACTTTCTTATAATATCATTCGTATTTGCCCTGCTATGCATTGTACCTTGATATGGGAACAAACAGCAGGAATTTCTCCATCCGTATGTACAGCAGTAATATCGTCGGCTATGATCTCAATCTCAGAACAGTGAAATGTCTCTATTCCTTTAAACTTAACATGCTTACCAACGAATATCGTTGGCAATAAAATGAGTGTTCTTAACTTACTAAGTCCATGAACCAGACAGATACTAAGTTTACCATCGGTAGGACTGGCATCAGGCGTTATTCGCAAGCCTCCGCCTTCATATTTATGAATCATACTTGACACCAGAAGTATTTTACGATAGGTGTCCTTTTTTACGCCATCCACAATTACGGTAGCGTTTAATTGCTTGGTAAAAAACAGTTGCTTTATAGCAATTGCGATATATACCAGTTTACCCGCACCGAAGCGGTTTAGTCTACGTTTCAGAGGAGAGGCTTGTACCTCCATGCATACATTGGCATCATAACCCATACCACTGGAGCAGGCAAATTTCCTTGGTGCAGTGGACATATTAATAAAGTCAATCTTTCCGATATCCAAGTATTGAAATTTGGAAGGCTTAAGAATATTACACAAGGCTTTAATCGGATCATTCGGGATACCAAGGCTTCTGGCCAAATCATTACTGGAGCCAGAAGGAATATATCCTAATAACACCTCAGAAAAATTCGGTATACCATTAACAACTTCATTAATGGTACCATCACCACCTAGTACAACAATATTCTTAATACCGGGATTTTCATTGCATATTTGCTCAGTGAGTTCTGTAGCATGTCCCATATGCTTCGTAAAGGTAGCAGAATATGAAATCTGTTGACGATCCAGTTCACTCTTGACAATCCACCAATACCGAATACCTCTTCCGGAGCTTGATTTTGGGTTGATGATAAAATGATACATATGATACGCTCCCTTGCCTGCAGTCTATAGATAAATATTATATGAAATTAAACATAATGTCAATCATTTGCAGTAAGGAAGATTGCGTAACTATACTGTAGGAAATAGAGAGGCGAAGTTCACCAAAGATGTGTTTTAGAATTCACACCTATACTATACCTTTTTATATATTCTTTTACAAGCCCCATATATGGGCGTTAAACCATGCATATTTCCTTACATCAGCACTCACACTATGGCTTATACTTTCCATATACTTACCCAGTTCATTACGTTTATTCTTCTCAGAACGAAGAACCTCCTCACAGCTTATTATATCATTTTCTTCAGCTCCTGCAGCCTTTGTCTGCCTCCTCTGTTTTCTTACCAATTCCAGCATATCTCCACCATTATAATAATACGCTCTTAAATGTGCCATCTTATCTACACCCATCCTACTCCATCCCATTGGTCTTGAACTCATCCTTGAGGACAGCACATGACTGACATGGCCTTCTGCACTACATCCCACTATACCTTCTTTTTCTTCTAAACGAACTTTCACTGCAGACCAATTAGAGAGAATATATTCTTTACTCTCTTTGACTCTCTTTATGGTTGCTTCTCCGTCTGTAACCTTCAAAATCTTTTCTATCACTTTTTCGAATTCTCTCTTCGTCCCACTTCTCATCGTTTTAAACATTTCCTGACGTGCTTCTTCAGCTGAATCCAGTAAATGTGATGTGGCTCGTATCATATACTTGTTTAAATGAAATTCATCCAGAACATAGGTAAGTCCGGCCAGTCTTCTTTTTCCTGCTTTTATCCACCCTCCTCCATCTCCATTTAGATATATTTTCTCGATGCTGTCTATATCGTAGTTACAACGTATATAGTCATACACCTCATCCCAAAGTTTACTATTATCTTCTCCAGAGTATGTGCCACAAAAGTAGTAAGGATTTATAAGCCGATTTCGTTTACTTTTCGGACCTTCTTTTTCTATTCCCTCATATACATAGACGATTTTGGTTATTATGCAGTTATTCTTCACATGATTATCATTTTTCACAAGATCCCCTTTCCGTTCCCGGAATTGTAAGGATATATGATCTTCATCTGCGTCTATGTACAAGTATTTTACTTTTTTCTTATTAGGTAAATCTTTATATTCGTTTTGAAACTCAAGGCTATGAATTTTATTCTTCACCGTCTGCTTGCTTACAATTTCACTTATACTGATTGCCTGACCTGCCTTACGATAGGATGTTTCAACTGATTCTTCAAGCATTTTTGCTTCTGCATCCTCAGTTAATCTTTCATGCCCTTCAATACCTAATATCCGATCTAAGAGATAGCCCCTTTCCCCAGTTACCTTATTCTTAAATAAGGTTTTCTCAAAACAGACCTTTCCTAATGATGTGATAAGAGTTTTTTCATCCTTCTTTACGATTTGCCAATCCTTTTTCCTCTTTCCACTATTCCTTAGCGTTTCATCACAGCTTTCTAGTGTTTCTTTAATAATATCCAGACCAAGCTTAATTATGTTGTCTTGAATTCCATAGACAAAGGAAGCCATATCCTTTGGATTCTTCAAAAATTTTTCTACTTCTTTTTCAAGATTTCTAATGCCAACCTCTTCAAAATGTTGTATACTTTTAATCATAAGAGAACACCTTCCTTTATGTTTTGTTTTGTGTGATGACTTAATCTTAACACAAAGTTTGGTGTTCTCTTATTCTTTATTTATTTTTTCCTACAAAAATTTTACGCTATAAGTAAGGAATGTTACGGTTAATAATTGGATTGTAACGACTGGTTTATATTAACGGACGCGATATTTTACAAAAATGAATAGCGATCCTGCTAGTAATACACGCACAGAATTGTCCCTTCTTCATAGTATATATAGAACAACGATTACAGGTAGGTTGCTCATTATATCATTTGAAAGGAGAGATTTTTTTATGGATAGACGGACATACCGAGGCAATATGGGAAGTAATCACTGTAATAATAGAAGGACAGCACCATATCGTTCCAATGATCCCGTATGTGGAGATGTCTTGGGATATTCACCAGAGTATACCTGTGATAGGGATGACTACCACGAAGATTTTGACCGCTTCCCGCTTGCAATGTGCTATGTACCGTGGCAGCAATTTAGAAACTTATTCGAAAACGAATTCGAGGCACTGTGCCATGGAACATTATTCAAGGAATTGGATCTAGACTGGTATGGAAGGAGTTGTAAATAGGATGGACGGAAATAATAGAGAAAAATTATTTGCTTGCATTACGGCAACAAGTTTTGTTATGGATGAACTGAGATTATTTCTTGATACACATCCGACAGACAGAGCCGCTTTAGAATACTGGGATAGAATTCAAAGGGTCAGAAATGAAGCAGTACACGAGTACACGAAATGCTATGGACCAATTGAAATGTATCATGTAGAAAATGACTGTAAGTGGGCTTGGGTTGAAGATCCGTGGCCTTGGGAAGGAAGGTGCTAGTGTATGTGGAGTTATGAAAAAAGACTGCAATGTCCGGTAAAAATTGATCAGTGCAATCCTAAGCTGGCGCAGGTTATAATGAGCCAATTCGGCGGTCCCGATGGTGAACTTGCTGCATCCATGCGTTATTTATCTCAACGATATACCATGCCTAACAGAAAGATAGCAGGCCTATTAACAGACATTGGAACAGAAGAACTTGCTCATATGGAAATTGTCAGTGCGATTGTCCATCAGCTCACTGATGGTCTTACTCCAGAGCAAATCGTGGAAGGTGGCTTCCAGAATTATTATGTCGACCATACATTAGGCTTGTGGCCGCAGTCAGCGGGTGGCATTCCGTTTAACTCCTGTTTCTTCCAAAGTAAAGGTGACCCGATTACGGATTTAGTAGAAGACATGGCAGCAGAGCAAAAAGCAAGAACAACTTACGATAATATTCTTCGTCTTGTACACGATCATGATGTGTGTGAACCGATCAAATTCTTAAGAAAGAGAGAAATTATCCATTTCCAACGATTTGGTGAGGCATTACGTATGATAACTGATAACATGGATTCTAAGAATTTCTATGCAATTAATCCAGCATTCCCGGCTGATTTTTCAAAATAGTTTATCGGAATAAAATTTGAAATAACACCGCCCTCAATAAGGGTAATGAGGGCGGTTACATAATGACAATAAAACTTAAATGGCGCACTTTTGATTCTGAAAAATGATTTAGGTTGAACTATCGGGATGATGGGAGATATCATATGGGTGGAAGTTTAAGAAAGCGGTGAAGCCAATGGTAAATTAGTTATATAGTTCTATAAAAACTCTAAGCACATGATATGATAAAATGATATATGAAAAGAGGATCCAAAATGTGTACAAGTTTTGCAGTATACCATCAAGAAAAAGCTATTTATGGCATGAATTTCGATACCGTTGATATTGATTTAAAACTAAAAATCAATAGTTATAATGGTATGAACTTATTTTACTTTGCAGGCTTAGCAGATAACATATACAGGGAAATCGCCGGTTTTAACAGTGAAGGTCTTTTTGTCTGTACTCAAGCAGTAGAATATGGTTCCGGTTTTAAATCAAATTGTGACGAAAACGATTGGTTTGCTTTTGATATATTTGATGAAGCGCTAAAGAAAACAAAAAAAGCATCTGAATTTTTTGGAATTCTTAATAAGAGAGTAATCTCGTATCCCAGAAATCCATTATTTCCATATTTGGGGTTACATACCATGATCGCTGATAAAACTGGTGATGCATTTATTCTGGAAGAAGGAAAAGATGCCAATACAGTATGTCCTATCCGTAATGATTCTATTGTTATGACTAATTTTCCAAATGGGAATTTTATGGAGGCAAATTATAATGAAGTAAATGGTTTAGGTGCTGATCGATATATTTGTGCCCATGAATATATTCATAATAATATTCATAGCTTTGGAATAGATGAAGCTTTTGAAGTTTTACAAAGAACTTCACAGGATACGACTTCTCAGAGTCCAACTCTGTGTTCCATAGTTTATGAACCATTAAATAATGAAATATATATTTGCTTCAAAAAAGATTTTAGTAAAAGGTGGAAGATTTCTGTTAAAGAAAAAACAATACAATCATTGGATGGATTTTTAAGCAATAATATAATTCAATTTACGAATGGAGAAATATTAGTGAATGATCTTATTAGATTGTATAAGTAAAAATCATATGAAAAATAAGATCAATTGGTAGGAATTAAGATTAAGTTCAAATAAAAAAGTGACTATATTGGCATACATAGTCACTTTTTATTTACATGTCATATTGGCAGTTACAGAAAGAATTGCCCATACAATCATTCAGGCTTTGATAAAGGAGTCTGTTGATGCCTGGATTCTGATTGGAATAAATTTATAAAACCAGTTGACAAAATCAAACTTAGGTATTATCATAGTTTCATTAATATGAAAAACCGATGAGAAAGAAGAGTAAGCTTTAGTACGACATTACAGAGAGTCGCTGTGTGGTGTGAATGCGATATGAAGTTTTTAGCTGAATGGGCTTTTGAGGGCAACCCGAAATCATAGTAGGAGTTGACGGAAACCATGACCGTTATCATAGTGGCGTATATTTTTGTATACGAAGCGAGTGAACTTGGAAGCTGGACTTCCTGGTTAATTTGAGTGGTACCGCGGATATAATTCGTCTCAAGTAAGATTATTACTTGAGATTTTTTATTGCAAAAATATACAAATTATTAAAACTATTAATAAAATGCCGCAAGGGGCGGCGGAATGGAGGAAAGTAATGAAAAAAATAATCTCAGTAGCAATTATGTTAGCGCTTACAGCAGGCCTACTCGTAGGATGTGGCACTACTACCGGTACATCAGGTAAAAGCAAGGTTACCATCGGAATAGGTCAATTTGCAGAGCATGGATCCTTGGATAACTGTAAAAATGGTTTCCTGGAAGGATTAAAGCAAGAGGGATATGTCGAGGGAGAGAACCTGGAAGTAAAATTTGAGAATGCACAGGCAGATGGCGCAATTGCCGGACAAATTGCGAATAACTTTGTAGCAAACAAGGTGGATTTAATCTGTGCCATCGCTACTCCTATGGCACAAAGTGCATTTGGTGCAGCTAAGAACACAGATATTCCTGTTATTTTTACGGCAGTAACAGATCCGGTTTTGGCTGAGCTTGCAAAAGCAGACGGAACTCCTAACGGCAATGTTACCGGTACCAGCGATAAACTTCCTGTAGAACGTCAGTTAGAAATGATCCGAGCTATTCTACCCGAGGCAAAAACCATTGGTATCATGTATAGTACTAGTGAAGTAAACTCCGTATCTGCAATTGAGGAATATAAGGCAGCAGCACCGGCATATGGATTTGAAATTGTAGAAAGCGGTATATCAACAACAGCAGATATTCCGTTAGCAGCGGATAATCTCTTAGAGAAAGTAGACTGCATTAATAATCTGACAGATAACACCGTAGTTAGCTCGTTACCTCTCATCCTGGACAAAGCGGCTGAAAAGAATATACCGGTCTTCGGAAGTGAAGTAGAGCAGGTTAAAATTGGATGTCTTGCAACTGTAGGACTTGATTATTATGACCTGGGGATACAGACTGGTAAGATGGCTGCTCAGGTATTAAAGGGAGAAAAGAAAGCAAGTGAGATAAATTTTGAGGTTATTGAAGAGGCTTCCTTCTACGGAAATACTAAGGTAGCCGAAAACCTGGGAATTACTCTTCCAGAGGATTTAGTGAAAGGCGCAAAGGAAATGTTTCAGACTATCTCCGAGTAATTGATTATGGATACTGTTCAGCTTAGTGGGTCTTCCGATTGATAAGGAACAGAATGGAATAAATGGAAAAGGATTAAACAGTTGGCTCTTGTCAAATATCTGATTTTGCCGTAAGATAAACTAGTGTTATATCTTTGGCGAAAGCGGACATTGATATTGAGCCAACTTATAATTTCTGAGGAGGTAAGTTATGTTATTTACAATTGGTATAGGTGTATTAGAAGAAGGCCTGTTATATGCAATCATGGCACTCGGTGTATACATAACCTATAAAATCTTAGATTTTCCGGATCTGTCCGTGGACGGAACCTTTCCGTTGGGAGGAGCTGTAACGGCAGTGCTCATAGTTGCTGGGGTAAATCCACTTCTAACGCTCATTATATCCTTTCTCATCGGAGCTGTTGCCGGAATATTAACCGGCCTTATCCATGTGAAGCTTAAGGTCAGAGATTTGCTGTCAGGAATTATTATGATGACAGCTTTGTACTCCATTAACCTTCGGATTGCAGGAAAGGCAAATGTCGCAATCTTTTCGAAGGAAACGATTTTTGATAATGAGATTATTCGTAATTATATACCCGAAGCCTATCAACCGTTTATGACTTTGACAATTTTGTTAATAATTACAGTGATTATGAAGCTTTTACTGGATTTATACCTTAAGACAAAGTCCGGTTATTTGCTTCGTGCAGTTGGTGACAATGCTACATTAGTAACCTCACTGGCAAAAGATAAGGGATTTGTAAAAATAGTCGGACTGGCAATTGCCAATGCCTTTGTTGCTCTTGCAGGTTGTATCTACACTCAGAAAAGCGGTTTTTTTGAGATCTCCACTGGTACCGGAGCAATTGTTATTGGTTTGGCAAGCGTAATTATTGGAACGAATATATTCAAAAGGGTTAGCTTAGTAAAGGCTACCACTGCAGTAATTGTAGGATCTATCGTATATAAAGCATGTGTAGCGACAGCCATTGCGCTCGGTATGGAGGCATCCGACCTGAAATTAATCACAGCGATCCTATTCCTTGGAATTCTGGTAATAAGCAATGAGCGTAAGAGGAGGGTGAAGGCAAATGATTGAATTACAAAATATTAATAAATACTATAACCCCGGTACGGTCAATGAGATGTGTCTCTTTCAGAATTTCAATCTGATAGTTCGGGATGGTGAGTTCGTATCTGTGGTAGGCAGTAACGGATCTGGTAAGACCTCCATGCTGAATATCATTTGCGGAAGTATTCCCATAGATAGTGGTAATATTATTATTAGTGGAGAAAATATTACTTTTATGCCTGAATTCAAACGACAGAGACGAATTGGCCGAGTATATCAGAATCCTGCAATGGGAACCTGCCCTTCTATGACGATACTTGAGAATATGTCATTGGCAGATAACAAAGGAAAAAGCTTTAACCTAAGAAAAGGTACGAACAAAAAAAGAATAGAGTATTACCGCGAGAATCTTCGTAAATTAAATCTAGGTCTTGAGGATAAACTGGAGGTACCTGTTGGTTCCTTATCGGGTGGACAGAGGCAGGCCATGGCGTTATTAATGGCAACCATGACTCCGATTGAATTCTTGATTCTGGATGAGCATACAGCTGCCTTGGACCCTAAGACGGCAGAGCTTATTATGCAGCTCACTGACCAGGTGGTTAAGGAAAAGAAGCTAACAACCATTATGGTTACACATAATCTTCGGTATGCCGTGGAATATGGTAACCGGCTTATCATGATGCATCAGGGTGAAGTGGTGATTGATAAAGCGGGGCAGGATAAGCAAGCGATGCGGATTGAGGATATTCTGGATCAATTTAACCAAATCAGTATTGAATGCGGTAACTAATGATATGAGCATGATTAAGGTATTAATCCATGAGGAGGTACAAAATGAACAATGTTGTAAGTCGAGTTAATGAAATGTTAGTATCTCATGACTTGCTATTTTCAGAGAAGCCTATACTAATCGGTGGAATGGCAATGGAATATTACGAAATGAGACAATCCGGCGGAGACATTGACCTTATAATAACCGATACAGATTATCAAGCGCTTGCTCAAAAATATCCTGATCAGAGAAAAGATTTATATGGGGATCTGGGTGTGGTCATAGACGAATTTGAGATATGGAGAAGTATTGCACACCTTGATTATGATTTTTTTAAAAAAGATGCTATTGAGGATGAAAATATTTTTATTATTTCAATAGATAGACTTTTATGGACTAGAGTATGTGTTATGGGAGTAGAGAAATACAGAAAAGATTTGGACTTAATTAAAGAGTATTATTATAAGAAATACACGAATCAAAAATATCATCAAGAAGCACTTTTGCATGAGAAATCTTATGAAAAGATGAATGGTGCAGTTTATGGTGGTGAATACGACGATCTATAATATTGTCAGATAACGATTCGTATAAATATGCAGATTAATTAGAAGTGGATGGAATCCCCTATCCATCGAGAATCCGTTCAAAGCTATTTCAGATACCATGACATTTTTACGGAAAATGGGTATTGCAAATATAGCATACTGTGATATACTTAGGATAAAAATTTAGAGAAGCAGAGTAGGACCATGTGCGTTAAGTGCCGGATGAACAGGGAGTTGTCAACCGGACGAAAAGGAAACTTGCGGTATATGGTTCGCATCCCGCTGCTACAATAAGATAACAGAATATCACTAGGTGAACCATAATACTTCACTTAAGCTGAGGTTATCTCTTCTTGTAGTAAAAGGTCTGCAAAGGAGGTAATTTTTTTATGAAAAATTTTAAGGAACTATTTCACTCATCTTACCTGGAATTAAAAAATGTAAGAAGTATTGCCACGGCGGCCATGTTTGGAGCTATCTCGATCGTATTAGGGGTATTCACGATTATGATCGGTGACTTTCTAAAGATTGGCTTTACGTATCTGCCGAATAATTTTATCTTTTATCTATTCGGGCCGGTATTTGGTGCCGTATATGGAGCAGCCATGGATATCTTAACGTTCATTGTTAAGCCGACAGGGGCTTTTTTCTATGGCTTTACCGTAAGTGCAGCATTGAAAGGGTTACTCTTCGGAACGATACTTTATCGAAAACCAATCAGTCTGAAACGGATATTTATAGCAAATCTTTTACGCGTAATATTTATCAGCATTTTATTAGACACCTATTGGCTTACCCTTCTTAATGGGGATGCATTTTTAGCTCTATTGCCAGTCAGAGCACTGAAGAATTTAATCTTACTTCCGATTGAAACCTTTTTGCTTTTTGGGTTAATCAAAGCGGTAGATGCTAGCGGAGTATTAAGGGTTCTTAAGAGAGGCAGAGCGAAGGCATAATAACAGTAACTATAAAATGGGACTTATTACTATTGTATAGAATATAATGATAGTAAAGATATCGTATACAAAGATCAGGGTCGTATCCATTCTCATGAGCGGAGAAGTCGGATAAGGCCCTGATCCTTATTCATATGGTAGAAATTCTGATCAGTCTCTTAGAACCAGAGAATTCACCACATAAATCAAATAGTTATCACTTCATATTTTTCTTTGCATCAACCCTCTTATTTAACATTTCGGTCATTACAAACATCAATATAAGGAGGAAGCCTGTAAAATACGGCATAATCGAATACCCTAATTTGGATGCAACTGCACCAAAGATCGGAGGGATGAATGTACTCCCCACATATGCACAGGCCATCTGTACTCCCATAATGGATTGTGAGTATTCCGCACCAAAGTTCTCAGGTGTCTCATGTAACAGACTGGGATATATTGGTGCACAACCAACTCCGGTGAGAATGAATCCTAGTAAGGAAGTAACTTGACCAGCGGGAAGCATGATTAGAATGATGCCGACCGTGATGAATACTTCACCTAAACGTACCATTTGTCTGTTATTTAACTTCAGTGTTACAAAACCGGATAAAAATCTGCCAAAGGTAATTCCGAAAAAGAATAAGGATGCCCACCTTGCCGCCGTATCTGCCTGTATGCCATGAGTCATCACGGCATAACTGCTTCCCCATAGGCCAGTGGTTGCTTCGATCGAACAATAGCAAAAGAAAGCAATTAACACCTGTTTGGCTCCAGGCAGGCCCAGAAGATCTTTTTTGCTTATTACTTTATGCTCCGGGATAACCTTTTCGATCCCTTCTATATTCTCTGCTTCAACGCTATTCAATCGGGAACCTTTTTTCCACAAGGGTAAGGAAATAAATAATATTGCTACTAAGATAAATTGTATAATTGCTACGGCGCGGTAACCGGATTGAAAAAAGTACCCCCGTTCTAAGTAACGTGACATAATAATCGGGCCAGTCATAGCACCAACACCCCAGAAGCAATGAAGCCAACTCATATGCTTTGCTTTATAATGGAGAGCCACATAATTATTCAGAGCAGCATCCACTGAACCTGCTCCCAGACCTAAAGGTATGGCAAACAGACATAACAAATAAAATTCATTACTGAAGGAAAATCCGACTAGTGCACCAGCAGTCATCAATACACTGATCGAAGTAATCAAACCGGTACCAAATTTTCTAATTAGCTTGTCACTAAACAAGCTGGAGAGGATGGTCCCTCCGGCTGTTATCATTGAGACAATACCGGCATAGGAAATGGGGACGCCCATCTCCTGATACATGGATGGCCAGGCGGAACCAAGAAGGGAATCCGGAAGACCTAAGCTGATAAATGCAAAGTAGATTATAAGTAATAATACCGTTAACACCATAATGCCAATCCCTCAATTCTTTCATATTCTTTTAGTACAAGCTGAATTAATCCAAGCTCAAAGTCTCTTTCCAGGCTTCTTTCAAACGAAATGTCCGGTATGAAATTACCATTAAGCAGAGTCCGAACCTGTTCAATTAAGCTGCATAGGATATCATTATTCAAGAAGTCGCCATAAATAACAATATTCTCAGGTGCAAGAATGCAACAGTACATAACAACAATTTGACGTAACATGAGAAGTACTTCTTCCGGATCATCATAGTTTAGATCTTTCCAGGAAGGAATTAGGGGGATCCAGCCAACCTCACCGGCAAAATTCCTGCAGCCTCTATATATTTCTCCCATTATCACAGTGCCGGCTCCGGGACCATATATTCTTGGGTAATAAAGACCCACAACGGTTTGTACTGTTGCTTTATTCTGTCGTGAATAAAATCCCAAGGTAGTTGCATTAATATCATTTTCATAAATCACAGACACACCGTACTTTTCTTGATAATAAGTAATGAATTGATCCCCGATAATATCTGGATAATCGTGAACGTAGATTACACCATTTTCCTCAGCACCGGGTAAGCCAAATACGATAGTACAAATATTCGCATAGGATTGAAATGCAGCTTTAATCCAAGAATCAAAGCTATTGTTCATAACATGTTCAATATATCCTTTCTTCCGGGATAAACAGACTCCAAAGGAGTCTACCACAAGCATGTGAAATAAGTTCTTATTGTTATCCTGATAGCCATATATAATGATAGATTGCTTATAATTATCGTTATAAATATATTGCTTTGATGGCCTTCCACCATTGGACGGAATATCATCACCCTCAATCACTTCACCAGATAATACCATCTCGCTGATCAGAGAGTTAACTGTCACAACACTTAATTCTGTTAACTGGGATAATTCAACCTTTGTTGTTTTTCTCCTCTGCTTTAATGCTTTTCTCAGTATATTCTTATTAATTTCTTTCATTTGCTTGCGATTAGCCTTCAATTTAAATCTCATCTCCTTTCTGCCCTTCAAAGAGATATAATACCAAGAGCTCACTTTTACTTATCACAAACTTAATAAAGTTTCTTAATAAAGTCACTTTATAAAGTAACTGTAATAAGTGTATAACAATATGTTTTATATGTCAAGAACAATAAGTAAGAAATAAGAATCTTAAGGACAATTCCCATAATCATATTTTTTTCGTGTTGAAAAATGAAAAAGTCAAGCAGATAGAGGTAATAATTCAATAAAATTGCATGATAATATAGGACTTTGTTTTGTTAGCTTACTATATTATATTGAAATAGTGCGAATATTTCTTGACAAGTGTTGGAATACACAATAAATTATATAAGGATTGTTCCGGTAGGAAATGATAACGTCTGTTTTTAAAAACAGACGGATATTGACCGGGCTGGCTGCCAGACACATTAACATTTCATATATTGTAGCAGGAAGGAGTAGAGTTATGCCTTATATTAATACCAGAACTAATATTGAGATTTCAAAGGAAAAGGAAGAATTACTGAAACAAGAAATAGGAAAAGCAATTGAACTAATTCCCGGGAAAAGTGAAGATTGGCTAATGGTATCCTTTGAGGATCAAGCTTCTCTTTATTTTAGAGGCAAAACGGATAAGCCCATCGCATTTGTAGAAGTAAAATTATTTGGTGCATCCACGAAGGAAGCCTACCAAAAGCTGACTGCTGAGCTTACTTCAATTATAGCAAATGAATTGGATATTGCTCCGAATCAAATATATGTACGATATGAAGAAACAAAATACTGGGGCTATAATGGGAATAACTTTTAATATATGCGACGAATAGGATCAGAAGTGATAATGGAAACACATTTGAAGGAGGATGTTAATGAATAACTTATTGGTGGCACAGTCCGGTGGGCCTACAGCAGCAATTAATGCGACATTGTCAGGAGTTCTGCATGGGGTTCGTGCCAGTGGTAAAATTGATCAGGTTTTTGGTGCGAAGAATGGAATAGAAGGTGTCATCAAGGATCACTTGATTAACCTAAATGATATACTGATGGATACCGGAGCACTGGACCTGCTTACTTGTACCCCATCCTCAATATTAGGAACCTGCAGATATAAGTTGAAGGAATGTCATCAGGATGAAGAAACCTATCATAAAATAATAACGACGCTTAAGAAATATGAAATCAAATTTTTCATTTACATTGGTGGAAATGATTCTATGGACACCGTTCATAAGCTTTCTGAGTACTGTATAGAAAATAACCATGATATTAAGATTATGGGGGCTCCGAAAACCATTGATAATGATTTGCATATGACGGATCATAGCCCTGGCTTTGGATCCGCGGCGAAATATATTGCATCAACCATAAAAGAGCTGGCTTGCGATATCGGAGCATACGATATTCCTGCAGTCACCATTGTCGAAATTATGGGGCGGAATGCTGGATGGTTAACTGCTTCTGCAGTGCTTTCCAGAATGAATGGTGGAGCAGGGGTGGACTTAATCTATCTATGTGAGAAGGAGTTTGACTATAAACGTTTTATTCATGATGTCAGGGAGAAGCTATCCCAAAAGAGTGGAATTCTGATTGCGGTCAGTGAAGGTATAAGGGATGGGAGCGGTGCCTATGTATCAGATACAATATCCAGCGGCACGGTGGATATCTTCGGACATAAATACATTGCAGGTGCAGCAAGAGCATTAGAACAGCTGGTACGGACAGAAATCGGATGTAAGGTCCGTTCCATCGAGTTAAGTCTGATGCAACGTTCTGCATCGCATCTGGCCAGCGAAACAGATATCATGGAAGCAATGATGCTTGGCCAAAAAGCGCTCGCCTGCGCACTAGACGGAGAAACCGGTAAAATGTCGGTGATAAAAAGAATATCAAATAAGCCCTATCGGGTGGAGTTTGATTCGGTTCCGGTTCATCAGGTAGCCAATAAGGAGAAGACGGTCCCCATAGATTGGATTACACCGGATGACCATGATGTGACATCGGATATGATTGATTATCTCCTTCCCTTGATACAGGGAGAAATTAACTTGAAATACCAAAATGGGATTCCCCGTCAATTCAGTTTATAATAGGGAATAGGGTGTCAAAAGGTAACAAATATTATTCATGCATATATTCATCTGGACTTGCCTTACCTTCAAGCGGGATTATTGTATCTGTTATTTTCATATATTGATCGCTTGGGCCGGTCTTCGCCATTTGAATATATATGCACGAATAGTAGTTGTTAACTTTTGGCACCCTAATCTATTATAGAAACAAGCTTTCGTTTACTATCTAATATTTTCATTTACCTTTTGCTGAATTCTTGAGGCTACCAGTTCAGCGACCTCGGTGGATTTCATTCCTTTATAATCATCATAGTATAGGGGCTCCATATAGTGGATTTGAACGGTTTGTTTTTTAATAGAATTCGTATCAAATGCTTTAAAGGAGTCCACAAGAGCAACCGGTACTATGGGACATTTTGCATTCATAGCACTTTTAAAGCTGCCACCCTTAAATTCCAACAGCTGATTACCGTTGCGAGACCGGGTACCTTCTGCAAATATAATAAAGTTTTCGCCTTCCTTCACTCTGCGGGTCATGTTCATTATGACTTGCATGGATTGTCGTATATCCTCCCGGTCTATGACCTCAGCCTGCAAGATCTGTATAATTTGCTTGAGCAGGATGGTATCCTTGACTTCCTTTTTCATTACAGTGACGAAGGGCCTTTCATGGGTTTCAAGAAATGCCAGAGCATCAAAGAGACCCTGATGGTTCGGAAACATGATATAACCGTTTTCTTTTGGTAGATTTTCAATTCCATGACATTCAATTTTAATCCTGCCCCGACGATTTACAATTGGTACAAGCCGGTGAAGATAGGCATACCGGGTCGCGGCATCGTATTTTTTAATGTTACATAATTGGAAAATACGAAAAAACCAGAAAGGTAGATTAAATAAACTACGAAGGACCATTAACGCAATTCGTTTCATCAAATGCCTCCCAAAGTTCTAGTAATATGATGTATCGTTAGATGAGCTCAAAGCCCTTTAACATTTTAGCTCGGCTAGGATGCCTTAACTTTCTTAAAGCCTTAGCTTCGATCTGACGAATTCGTTCTCGGGTAACGTTAAATTCCTTGCCCACTTCTTCCAATGTTCTGCTTCTTCCATCCATTAATCCAAAACGCAGGATCAATACGCGCTGTTCACGATCGGTTAAGGTATCTAAAAGTCTTGTGATCTGATCCTTCAAAATAGAGTAAGAAGCCGCATCTTCAGGACCCATTACCGTGTCATCCCGAATAAAATCGCCAAGATGACTATCATCCTCTTCTCCGATGGGTGTATCAAGTGAAATCGGATCAGCAGATACCTTGAGAATTTCTCTTACCTTTTCAACTGAGATATTCATAGCATCAGCAAGCTCCTGTTCGCTGGGTTCTCGACCCAACTCTTGAAGAAGATTTCTTGAGACGCGATACGTTTTATTAATTACTTCAGACATATGAACAGGGATACGAATGGTTCTTGACTGATCTGCAATGGATCTGGTGATTGCCTGACGAATCCACCAGGTAGCATAAGTACTGAATTTATAACCCTTTGTATAGTCGAATTTCTCAACTGCTTTAATCAGACCAAGATTCCCTTCCTGTATTAAATCAAGAAATGATAGGCCTCTGCCCACATAACGTTTGGCAATGCTGACTACAAGACGCAGATTGGATTCGGCCAGTAGCTGCTTAGCCATTTCATCTCCTTCATCTATTTTTTTAGCAAGTTCTACTTCGTCAGCCATAGTTAAAAGGGGATAATTACCAATCTCTTTTAAATATTGATGAACAGGATCATCGCTCATGGAATAACTATGAGTAAGTGCTTCTACATCAGATTGAGCATCTTCCGGTTCTTCCTCGATTTCTAATAATAACTCTTCGTCCGGCTCGTCTTCATCACTGTTACTAAGAACTACAATATTATATGCTTCCAGCCTTTCATAAATCTTATCAATTTGTGTGTTTTCGAGATTTAGTTCATTAATAAGAGTATTTACTCTGTCAACTTCAATAATACCCTTCTTCTGATTTGCTAAGGCAAGAAGCTCCTTAAACTTGTCCTCAAGTACATCATGATTCATTTGATCGCTCATCTATGTATCCCCCATATTCCAATTAGAAAACTGCACTAACTAATATTATATCATAGAATAAGGAAGAATGATATATGAAATTATAATCATGATATACTGACAAAATTATAATCATGATATACTGACAAGCGCGAATATGCTAATACAGAACAATCTCTGGTTTCATCTGTGATGAATCCGACTTTGTCTGAAAAGTAATGTATATTGTATGAAACATATGTGAAAAAATTTGCATCTTGGAAGAAAGAATGGTAATCTTTATGAAAATAGTCTATGATAGAATGTATAGTTCAAGCGTATCTTGAAATAATGCACATAGAAACGATTGACTACGAAATGAAAAGTTTGCTATATTTAGGAAGGATACTACAATGACAGAAGACGTACTGAATCGTAAAAGCACCCATGACAGATTAGGAACCAAGAAGGTAGGAGCATTACTAATTGAATTTTCAGTGCCAGCAACCATAGGAATGCTTGTTAATGCACTTTATAATATTGTAGATCGAATGTTTATCGGTAATGCCAAAGGAATCGCTTCCATGGGATTAACAGCCTTAACGGTATCCTTTCCCATTATGATGATTATGATGGGAATTGCATTGATGTTTGGTGCTGGAGGAGCGGCTCTATTTTCAATACACCTGGGTGAGAAGGATCGTGAAGGAGCGGAAAAGATTCTAGGAAATGCGATCGCGATGATTTTTCTAACCTCATTTTTATTTATGGTCATTGCGTTGTGGAATCTAAAAGGGTTGCTTACATTGTTTGGTGCCAGTGATGAAAGTATGCCCTATGCAATGGAATATATGAGGATCATATTATATGCATCCATTCTACAGGGACCTTCAGTAGGCTGTAATCATTTTATGAGAGCGGATGGAAGCCCCAAATCAGCCATGATTTCCATGTTTATCGGTGCGGGATTTAACATTATGTTTGACTATATATTTATTTATATATTTGATATGGGTATGACGGGCGCGGCACTTGCTACCATAGGAGGACAAGGGTTATCAGCGTTATGGGGAATTACCTATTTCATTACAAAGAGAAGCAATATGAAACTGCGCTTAAGGAATATGAGATTACAGCTTGGACTGATAAAAAACATAGCCATGGCAGGTGTTCCATCTTTTGTTAATCAAATCAGCGGAAGCTTATTAAATTTGATTCTTAATAATCGACTTCGCTATTATGGCGGGGATGTGGCCATTGGAGGAATGGGGGCAATTAATAGTCTTCAACAGCTGATGGTATTGCCAACAATCGGTATCAGTCATGGTGCCCAACCGATTATTGGATATAATCGTGGAGCGGGAAACTATCGAAGAATAAAGGAAACATTGGGTAAAGCAATTCTTGCAGCAACCGTTATAGCCGTATTGGGCTTTACGGCCACTAGATTAATTCCAGGGATTTTAATTGGAGCTTTTGGCAAGGAGGAAGAATTTCGTAGCTTCGGCACCATGGCAATAAAGATATGGATGCTATTGCTCCCGGTCATTGGTACACAGATTATAGGCTCTCTTTATTTTCAAGCAATCGGAAAGCCTAAGATATCTCTTCTGCTAACTATGACAAGGCAGATGTTGGTACTGATACCCATGATATTAATCCTACCGAACTTTTTCGGCCTAAAAGGTATTTTGTACTCTGCACCAATTTCCGATTTTATATCATTTTCAATAACATTAAGTTTTCTATTAATAGAAATAAGAAGAATAAATTATATATTGAAGAAGGAACAACAATGATAAATGGGTCCAGAACAAGAATATATAACGATTAATAGCTACGAGCTTACGTAATATTATAAATTCAAAAATAAAAAGAGGAAGGAGATACCAATATGAAATTATGGTTTGATACTGGCCAGTAATACCAAGTACGAGGACCGCCATAAATTTGGATATTATTCTACAATATTATTTTTATGGAGGAGCTATGAATCGTAAAAAATATTACTTATATCAGTTATTTAATGAATTAATGCCGATATACCCACTTTACTTATTACTGTTTGAAAGTAAGGGGTTAACAGTAACGCAGATATCTCTGTTACTTGCCATTTGGTCACTTCCAGGAATTGTACTAGAAATTCCGTCAGGAATTCTTGCCGATCGATGGAGCCGGAAGAACCTGATCGTGCTGGGTGCGATTCTTAAGGCACTTTGCTACCTTTTTTGGTTTTTCTCCGAGGGATTTTTGCTTTATGCAATAGGATTTATCCTTTGGGGTGTTGGAGGAAGCTTTGCATCAGGTTCGGAAGAAGCACTGCTTTATGATTCTTTGAAAACAGACGGACAGGAAGATAGCTATGATAAGGTTCTTGGGAAGGGACGTTTTATCTCAGGGGTAAGTACGATTGCCGCCTCTATTATTGGAGGCGTGATTGGAAAAGGCTTTGGTTTTGAGGCAGCATTACTCTTGTCCATTATAAGTGGAATTCTTTCGGGAACGGTAGCCCTTGCTTTTCAGGAAAAGAATCTTTATAGGGAACGATTGCAAGAATTAAGTGAAGAGAAGGAGGATGCAACACTTCGCAATGCATTGGGATTTCTATTACATAATAAGGAAATCATGCTCTTTACATTGATGACATTGCTGGTAATCACTACTGCAGGTATTTTAGATGAATATGATCAGTTGATTGCCAAGGAATACGGTTTAACAGTCAGCGCAATCGGTATTTGGACTGCAATTCGTTTTGCGTTAATTGCCTTTGGAAGCTATATGGCTCATGGTCTGAGAACCATGATTGAAAAGATATTTCGCATGAAGGATATTATGTACCAGGTGGGCTCGTTATGTATGGTAGCAGCAGGGCTTCTGATTATTGCAGGACTTGTTCGACATTTTGGAATTATGGTGCTTTATGGTTTGTATTATCTTATCATGGCAGCAGGAAGCGTTATGCAGGAAGATTATGTTCAACAGAAGATTGAAGCAGAGGGAAGATCCACAGTGCATTCGTTGATCTCTCTATCTCAGAATTTGTATGGAATGATATGCTATGGACTTTTTGGGTTCTTATTAACACGGACCGACCTTCATGGAGGACTTGTATGGTGTGGAGTCTATATTGTGTTTTGGACTTTGGTACTAGGGGCATTGTATCTATTCTATAGCAAATCGAGTATATTTCACCGAGAAATATAAACAAGTATACAGTTATAGCTTTATCAATATCGGCAAGGAGGATGGGGTAATGAAAAAATCAGAAAAAGCATTACCAGTTATCTGTGGCTTTTTATTCGGCGTAGTGGTTGGATTTCTGTTATCACCTATTAAAAAGGGTTTTGAGATAGGAAATAATTGCGGAAATTGTACGAATTATTATGATAAAAAGGAAGAAGAGACAGAAGAAGAGATAACAGAAGAATAATAACTCTGATTGAGAGAGAGTTGACCTAAAACTATGAATTTTCTTTAAGGACTGCCGCATTATGCGGCAGTAGTCATAATCACTTACCATAATGCACTGTCGGAAGAACCTATTGCTGAATTTTGTATGTCTCAGGCGAATATTCCTATTCGACTGAGGCATACAAAATCAGTAATATGTACTTCCGTCTGTGTGTGAGGTAAGTGATTATCACTTAATATACATAATGCGACAGTCCTATCATAGACAAATCTATTGTATTCCCGGTATCTTTGGTAATCTCTCAAATCCTTTCTGGAGATCCTCATCCGTTGGAATATAATCCGTCATAGTTCCGTTTAAATAAGCATTATATGCAGTCATATCAAAGTATCCGGTACCGGTCAGACCAAAGAGAATAGTCTTTGCTTCACCGGTCTCTTTACATTTTAATGCTTCATCAATTGCACCACGGATTGCGTGAGCTGATTCAGGAGCAGGAAGAATAGTTTCCTGTTTTGCAAAGAATACGGCAGCCTCAAATACCTTGGTCTGTTCAACTGCAATTGCCTCCATGTAGCCGTCATGATAAAGCTTGGATAGAATAGGTGACATACCATGGTATCTTAGTCCGCCAGCGTGATTTGCAGAAGGCATAAAATCACAACCTAGGGTATACATTTTTGCGAGAGGAGTAACTCTTCCCGTATCACAGAAATCATATGCGTAGCGTCCGCGAGTCAGTGATGGACAGGAAGCAGGTTCCACAGCAATAATACGTGGGTTAGCCTTGCCCAGTAATTTGTCCTGCATAAATGGAGCAATTAAACCTCCTAGATTAGAGCCGCCTCCGGCACAGCCAATAACGATATCCGGATATTCATCTAATATCTCCATAGCCATTTTTGATTCTAATCCAATGATGGATTGATGTAATAGAACCTGATTTAATACTGAGCCTAATACATATCGACAATTCTCCGTGGTAACCGCCTTCTCAACAGCTTCGGAAATGGCACAACCCAGACTTCCTCCGGTGTTAGGATCCTGTGACAGAATCATTTGACCCACCTTAGTCGTATTGCTGGGGCTGGGGATAATTTCTGCATCAAAGGTTTGCATAACAGATTTGCGGAAAGGCTTCTGCTCGTACGATACCTTAACCATATACACTGTTAAGGGAAGCTTATAATAGGAACAAGCTTCTGATAAAGCAGTACCCCATTGACCGGCGCCGGTTTCTGTTGTTAAGCTGGTCAAGCCCTGCTCTTTGGCATAGTATGCTTGTGCAATAGCGGAATTAAGCTTATGGCTTCCAGAGGTATTGTTACCTTCGAACTTGTAGTAGATTTTTGCTGGGGTTCCTAAAGCCTTTTCTAAATTATAGGCACGAATCAGCGGAGAGGGACGATACATCTTATAAAAATCCTGAATTTCCTCAGGAATATCAATATATCGGGTCGTGCTGTCCATTTCCTGCTGTGCTAGCTTCTCACAGAAGACAGGATATAATTCTTCGACCGTAGCAGGTTGAAGTGTACCGGGATTTAGTATTGGAGCTGGCTGCTCCTTCATATCAGCTCTTAGATTATACCATTGCTTAGGCATCTGATCCTCTGTCAGATATAGTCTGTGTGGAACTTTTTTTGGCATTATAAATTCTCCCTTCATAATTAGATTCAATAAGTGTTGTTAATGCTTGCTTATATTTAGGTATAAAAAAAGCTTCTGTCTCAGTAATTACTGGGACAAAAGCCTAATCTCAACTTCTGCGGTACCACCCGGTTTGGTGCATTCGCACCCGCTCATTCCATATACTATCATATATGCTCCCTTAATAACGGATGGAGATTCCGTTGGGCATTACTAGACATACTGTCGTTCTTCCCACCCTCGTAAGTCCATTCACTACACCTTCACTACTGCGTTCCCACCGTCGGCAGCTCTCTGAAATATCCGGTATAACTACTATTCTTACTCATCGGTTTTTACTAATTGATTGTTATATTATATACAGATTACAATAAAATGTCAAATGTTTTCAAATTTATCTAATGTTCTCGCTATACGATTATTATGAATCAGACTTTTGACACTTTAATTATGAATTCAATATTATGATTTTCCTTATATATGATATTCCTTAATATTGCTGCAGGCTTTTTTGGAGCTCTTCCTTAATCTTTTCTTTCAAATGAGGTGGATTTAATACCTTTGCGCCAGAACCATACTGAAGAATCCAACGAACCAGCTCATCGGTAACAGCGGTATTCCTCATAAAAGTAATTCCGTTTTCGGTTTCTGTAATTTCATCTGCCAGATCCGCCTCGTACTCACGTACATATTTTGCTGTGGGTCCGTCAAAGGCAATTATGATTGGCTCCGTTACAGTCCCTGACAAATGGATGAATTTGTTTCGTGATCTTGTCTCATAATAACTCTCTAAAACAGTGAAGGTATCCTCCAGAACAGTAATGGCTTTGATCCGGGAAACACGAAAATCACGAATATCATTTCGTAATTCACAAAAGCCAACAACACTTAAGGCACCATCGTTAATCAGCAACTCATAGGGATGAATAATTCGAATGGTATCCTCGTCCGCACCAAAGCTGTGATATATGATTCGAACCTTGGTTTTATTTCGAATTGCCGACTGTAATCGCTCCTCTATTTCTGGATTAACTTCATCCGTGATATAATCATTCGTATTAATGGTAACCAGACCGGTAAAGTGCTTAATAAATTCTCTGTTTAGATTCGTAGTGTTATCTAGAAGTTTATGAATCAATTCCTGAGCTGTCTTTCCCATGGTCATATATTGATATGGTTTTAAAAGCTCAAGCAGAAAAGCCAGTGAAATCAGCTCAGGAGAGGTAAAGGTAATATCTCGAAGACGAAATTTATCAGCCGTGTAGTAGATCTTTCCATTCCGCTCCTCTTCTGATATAAAGCAAATTCCAGACAAGCTGTCAATATCTCTGCTTATGGTTTTTTTGTCTACGATAACATTCCATTTTTCCAATGATGCATGAATATCATTTATGGTATATCCACGTTTGTTTTCCGATAGCAGTAATAAGATAAAAATCTGTCGTTCGGTCTGAGCCATATCTTTCATAATTTCTTCATCTCCCCACAAAAATGTTAATGTTATGTTAACGATCTATGCTAACCAGTTATATCCTTATTATTAATGTATTTATCTTACTATAAGAGGATAAATTATTCAAGATTTACAAAAAGTTATCCAAGCAATGTAGAACTGTTACAAACAGTAATTTTTGCATGAAAAATCACAAAAAATCCCTTGACAACTATAAAACAAAAAAGTATAATCATCTAGCGTGCAGTTTTCTGCATGCTATGTATTTTTTATGCGCATTTTGTTGATGCTTATATAGGATCAATGAATGATAGCAAAAAACCACAGAATTCGATGTTATTCTAATAATTTTCAGGAGGTGAAAAATTAATGCCCACATTTAACCAGCTAGTAAGAAAAGGTAGACAGACAGTTGAGAAGAAATCAAATTCTCCTGCTTTACAGAAAGGTTTTAACTCCTTAAATAAGAGAGCAACCGACATTTCCTCTCCTCAAAAAAGAGGTGTATGTACAGCAGTTAGAACAGCAACTCCTAAGAAGCCTAATTCAGCACTTCGTAAGATTGCCAGAGTTCGTCTGTCAAACGGTATCGAAGTAACAAGTTATATCCCAGGCGAAGGTCACAACCTTCAGGAGCATAGCGTTGTTCTGATAAGAGGTGGTAGAGTAAAGGACTTACCTGGTACTCGTTATCACGTTGTCAGAGGTACACTTGATACAGCAGGCGTTGCTAAGAGAAAACAGGCACGTTCTAAGTACGGTGCAAAGAGACCGAAAGACGCTAAATAATAATTACTATGAATAGTTAAGTGCCGGATTAATTTTTTATTTCCGTATAATTTGTATTTCTGTGGGTTACAGATTGTTCAGATATGAGAAAAAGAATTAGACAACTAATTCATTACCATATTATAGGAAAATTAAGTTAAACTGAGCACGATCACAAGTAAATGGAATAGGAGTAATTCCGGCCATTAAAAGCAAGGGGATATTCTTGAGACCGTATACAGATATGGATAAAAAGAACGTACTCTTGTTTGTGAGTACCGTAGAATTAATTGATTGGCTGATAATAGCTATTGGTCAAGCATAGTTAAGGAGGGAAGAAACGTGCCAAGAAAAGGTCATATACAAAAAAGAGATGTTTTGGCAGATCCGGTATACAATAATAAGGTTGTTACTAAGCTTATCAATAACATTATGTTAGATGGTAAGAAGGGTGTTGCACAAAAAATTGTATACGGAGCATTTGAAAGAGTGGCTGAAAAAACCGGTAAGGATGCCGTTGAAGTATTTGAAGAGGCATTAAACAATATTATGCCAGTACTTGAAGTAAAAGCAAGACGTATCGGTGGTGCTACCTATCAGGTTCCGATCGAGGTTAGACCGGATAGAAGACAAGCGCTTGCACTTCGTTGGATTACCATGTTTACTCGTAAGAGAGGCGAGAAGACGATGCAGGAGAGACTTGCGAATGAAATTATGGATGCTGCAAATAATACTGGTGCATCTGTAAAAAGAAAAGAAGATATGCATAAGATGGCAGAGTCTAACAAGGCATTTGCACATTACAGATGGTAAAATAGCATTATCATAGCATGTCTTTCTACCATGGAACACATGAAATATGAACATTTTGTTCATACTATAGAGAATTGATTTATTTCATTCTTTGTTTACAGTAGTTGAATTGATACAAGTGAATTTACGAATTCACTTGTTGAGAATTCACTTGTACAAGATTAAGGAGGAATTATCCTTGGCAGGAAGAGAATATCCGTTAGAGAGAACTAGAAATATCGGTATTATGGCACATATCGATGCGGGTAAGACAACACTTACCGAACGTATCCTGTACTATACCGGTGTTAACTACAAAATCGGTGATACTCACGAGGGTACTGCAACCATGGACTGGATGGAGCAGGAACAGGAAAGAGGTATTACCATCACATCAGCGGCGACTACATGTCATTGGACCCAAGAATTTGAGCACAAAAAAATCCCCGATGCGTTAGAGCATCGTATTAATATTATCGATACACCAGGTCACGTTGACTTTACTGTTGAGGTTGAGCGTTCCTTACGTGTACTTGATAGTGCGGTAGGTGTATTCTGTGCCAAAGGTGGTGTTGAGCCACAGTCTGAGACGGTTTGGCGTCAGGCAGATAAGTATAACGTACCTAGAATGGCTTTTGTTAATAAGATGGACATTTCTGGTGCGGACTTTTTCAATGTAATAAAGATGATTCGAACAAGATTAGGAAAGAACCCGGTTGCGTTACAGTTACCAATCGGTAAAGAGGATACCTTCAAGGGCATCATCGATTTGTTCGAAATGAAAGCTTACTATTACAATGATGATAAAGGGGAAGACATTTCTATCACAGATATTCCTGATGATATGAAGGATCTTGCTGAAGAATACAGAGCAGCTATGATTGAGTCCATCTGCGAGACAGATGATGATCTGATTGAGAAATACTTAGAGGGTGAAGAGCCTACAACAGAAGAATTAAAGGCTGCCTTAAGAAGAGCTACAATCAGTGTTCAGATTATCCCTGTACTTTGCGGTTCTGCATATAGAAATAAAGGTGTTCAGAAGTTACTGGATGCAATTATTGAATATATGCCTGCTCCTACAGATATTGAAGATATCAAGGGTGTGGATGAGGATGGTAATGAAGTTCATAGAAAATCCTCTGATGATGAACCTTTTGCAGCTTTGGCATTTAAGATTATGGCTGACCCCTTCGTTGGAAAGCTTGCATTCTTCCGTGTGTATTCCGGTACATTAAATTCCGGTTCTTATGTATTAAACTCTACTAAGAATAAGAAGGAACGTGTAGGACGTATTCTTCAGATGCATGCGAATAAAAGAGAAGACTTGGAAAAAGTATATTCTGGAGATATCGCAGCTGCAGTTGGTTTGAAGGTTACAACCACTGGTGATACCATTTGTGATGAAAAGCACCCTGTAGTGCTTGAATCCATGGAATTCCCTGAGCCGGTTATCAACGTAGCAATCGAGCCTAAGACAAAAGCTGGTCAGGATAAGATGGGTGAAGCTTTAGCAAAGCTTGCTGAAGAGGATCCTACATTCAGAACCTATACAAATGAAGAAACAGGTCAGACAATTATCGCAGGTATGGGTGAGTTACACCTTGAAATTATTGTTGACAGACTTCTTCGTGAGTTCAAAGTAGAAGCTAATGTTGGTGCTCCTCAGGTTGCATACAAAGAAAGCTTCACTAAGACCGTTGAGGTTGACAGTAAGTATGCGAAGCAGTCCGGTGGTCGTGGTCAGTACGGTCATTGTAAGGTTCGCTTCGAGCCTATGGATGCCAATGCGGAGAAGACCTATGAGTTTGTTAATGAAATAACCGGTGGTGCTATTCCGAAGGAATACATCCCTGCTGTAGATGCTGGTATTCAGGAAGCATCCAAAGCCGGTGTGCTGGGTGGTTATCCTGTACTTGGTATTAGAGCGATCTGCTTTGATGGTTCTTACCATGAAGTTGACTCCAGTGAAATGGCGTTCAAGATTGCGGGTTCTATGGCATTCAAGGATGCTATGCATAAGGCAGGCGCAGTATTGCTTGAGCCTATCATGAGAGTTGAAGTAACTGTTCCAGAGGAATACATGGGTGATGTTATCGGTGATATCAGCTCCCGTCGTGGTCGTATCGAAGGATCTGAGGATATTAATGGATCAAAATTAATTCGTGGTTTTGTTCCGTTGTCCGAGATGTTCGGATACGCAACCTCTCTTCGTTCTAAGACTCAGGGTCGTGGTGCATACTCCATGTTCTTTGCATCCTATGAACCGGTTCCGAAGAACGTACAGGAGAAAGTATTATCCGCTAAGGCTGGAAAGTAATCATTGATAGTATTACAAAATAAGCGACTTGAACTGGTATTTAGTTCAATTGCTTAAAACACTTTAAAAAAGTGAATATATCAGTTGTTTGTGCTTGAAAATATTTCTAAGTTGAAATATAATTAGGCATATGAGGCAATATATAACCAAGCCCTATACAAAATCTTAATGGGCATAAAATCATTTGCTAATAAGCATTATTTATTAAAGGAGGACGTTTCAAATGGCAAAGGCTAAATTTGAAAGAAGTAAACCGCATTGTAATATCGGTACTATCGGTCACGTAGACCATGGTAAGACAACTCTTACAGCAGCAATTACTAAGACTCTTAATGCAAGACTTGGAACCGGTGAAGTAATAGCATTCGATCAGATCGATAAGGCTCCAGAGGAGAAAGCAAGAGGAATCACAATATCTACAGCTCACGTTGAGTATGAGTCAAAGAAAAGACACTACGCTCACGTTGACTGTCCAGGACATGCTGACTATGTAAAGAACATGATCACTGGTGCAGCACAGATGGATGGTGCTATCCTTGTTGTAGCTGCTACTGACGGTGTTATGGCTCAGACAAAAGAGCACATCTTACTTTCCCGTCAGGTAGGTGTTCCTTATATCGTAGTATTCATGAACAAATGTGATATGGTTGACGATCCTGAACTTCTTGAGTTAGTTGAGATGGAAGTTAGAGATTTATTAAATGAGTATGAGTTCCCTGGTGATGATACTCCTATCATCCAAGGTTCTGCTTTAAAGGCTCTTGAAGATCCTAACAGCCCTTGGGGTGATAAGATCCTTGAGTTATTTGATGCAGTTGATTCATGGATTCCGGATCCTCAGAGAGAGACAGATAAGCCTTTCTTAATGCCTGTGGAAGACGTATTCTCTATTACTGGTCGTGGTACAGTTGCTACTGGCCGTGTAGAACGTGGTGTTCTTCATGTATCTGAAGAAGTTGAAATCGTTGGTATTAAAGAAGAGACTCGTAAGGTTGTTGTAACTGGTATCGAGATGTTCAGAAAGCTTCTTGATGAGGCTCAGGCTGGTGATAATATTGGTGCACTTCTTCGTGGTGTACAGAGAAATGAAATCGAAAGAGGACAGGTTCTCACTAAACCCGGTTCTGTAACATGCCATAAGAAATTTACAGCACAGGTATACGTATTAACAAAAGAAGAAGGTGGACGTCATACTCCTTTCTTCAACAACTACAGACCTCAGTTCTACTTCAGAACAACTGACGTAACTGGTGTTTGCAACCTTCCTGATGGTGTAGAGATGTGTATGCCTGGCGATAACATCGAGATGAGCATTGAATTAATTCATCCGATCGCTATGGAGCAAGGTTTAGGCTTCGCTATCCGTGAGGGTGGTAGAACCGTTGGTTCAGGTAAAGTAGCTACAATTATTGAGTAATCTCTGATTTCGTATCATAGAAACTTAAATACAAGCCGCAATTCCTCATTTTATGAGGAGTTGCGGTTTTCTTTTGTTTAGAGAAGATTAACGAACAAAGAAAAAGCCCTTTTCAAGTTCTTCACTCAAAATGGGCTTGTGATACGCGTGTGATACACGTTGTAAAAAACAGGAATCTCGGTGTTGTACGCACTGTGCGGACCTAATCTTCTTTGTGAGGCCAGTTAATCTTCCATTCAAAATACTCTTCTTTGGTAATTTTACCGGAGGCTAAGTCCTCTTTTTTCTTTTTCCAGGTATTCAGGAAATCATCCAGTAAAGAATAATCGAAACCAACAGCGATATGTTTCTCAGTAGGGTCTTCGGGATTTGCAACTTCGTAGAGGGGCATATTGTAGTGCTCATCCAATTCAAAGAGAGCATACATCACATCTTCCGCTGCGTAGAGGGAAGGCTCGTAGATGGAGCGGTAATTACAGTCTAAAGCTTTTGCAAGCTCCTGTATCATTTCTTCCTTGGGTGTTCGGTTGCCGATTTCGTACTGACGGATTCGCACGTCGGATAATCCCACAGCTTCGCCAAGCTGTGCCTGTGTTAATTTGCGGAAATTTCTGATTCGCTTTATTCGTTCACCAATAGCCATCGTGTAACTCCTTCCAATTACATAGTAACAATAACATTTCTGATAATACAATAACATAAATGTTACTGTATGGCAAATAGAAATAAAAATAACTTTTTCGCCAACCTATTGACAGAAACGAAAAAGTTACTGTATAATCAAAACACAAACAGTAACAATGTAGTTACTAATTTAGTAGCGTGAGGTGAGTGCCATGTGCAAGAGCATACATAAGTTTTAGTGGAAAGGAGGAAGGAGTATGACGAAACGCTATTTATCTGCTAAGGAAGTTGCTGAACTTCTGGGAATTGCAGAATCAACCGCTTACGCAGTTATTCGTGGATGGAATAAGGAACTGAAAGCGCAGGGTTATTTTACCAAGGCAGGTTCCATTCCGAGAGCCTACTTTGAGAAGAAGTGCTACGGATATGGCGAAGCGCAATAGATGAACTTTGATAACTGAATAAGCCATATCCGGAGTAATTCCGGGTGTGGCAACTACAAGAAAGAGAGGTAATGAGTATGCCGGTTTATAAGGACGAGAAACGAAACACTTGGTTTTGTAAGTGCAACTATAAGGATTGGCTTGGAGAGAGTAAGTCAAAGATGAAACGTGGATTTGCTACCAAGAAGGATGCCCAACAGTGGGAACGTGATTTTTTACAGAAGCAGAGTGCCAGAATGGACATGAAGTTTGCTTCCTTTGTGGAAGTGTATTTTGAGGATAAGGCACCGAGACTGAAGGAACGTTCCATAATGACGAAGCGGACATTATTTGAAACCAAGATCATTCCTTACTTTGGTGAGAAACAGATGAATGAGATTACTGCGGTGGATATCATCAAGTGGCAGAACGCACTTCTGAATCAGGATTATAAGCCAACGTATCTGAGGATGATTCAGAATCAGATGACAGCACTTTTTAACCACGCAGAGAAGTTCTATGATCTGAAGGACAATCCCTGCAAGAAGGTGGATAAAATGGGGCGTCCGAATGCTAAGGAGTTAAATTTCTGGACTAAAGATGAGTACGAACAGTTTATTCAAGGTTTTAGTTCGGATGAAGAGATGTACCGAATTATCTTTCAGATGTTATTCTGGCTTGGATGCCGTGTAGGAGAGCTACTGGCTCTTACCAGTCAGGATATTGATTTTGAAAACGGAATAGTGAACATCTCCAAGACTTATTATAGGAGAAATCAGACAGATTATATTACACCACCGAAGACCGAGAGTTCTAATCGCAAGATTACTATTCCAAAGTTTCTGGCAGAGGAGATGAAGAATTTTGTGGACAGACAATATGGATTGACACCGGAGGATCGTATCTTTCCTATCACAGACAGAGCAATTCAGAAGAAGATGAAACAAAAGACGGAGCAGGCGAAACTAAAGCCTATCCGTGTGCATGACCTTCGCCATTCGCACATTGCTTTACTGATTGAAAAAGGGATGCAGCCATTGGTCATCGCTCAGCGGGTGGGACATGATTCCGTGAATACCACCATGAATATCTATGGACACCTTTATCCGAATAAGCAGAAGCAGGTGGCGGATTTGCTCAATGCAGAGGCTACCGGGGAACTTGAAAGCAATCTGGTGGATATGGCATCAGAGATGCGGTTTCGAAAGGCAGGTGGCTGGTCGTGAGAATGGTAAGAGGATTTTACAACGAGCAGAATAATACGGTGAATGTTATCCACTATGATACTAACTGCATTGTAAGTTTGGATTGTGGGAAGTGTGAGAGTGGTCTTCGAACCACTCCAAACTCCCAAGGGAAGATGGATGCGCTGGCGATAGATGACCCGGTGGAGTATGTGAGGTTGATGCTTAGCGGGGAGATGCAGGTGTGGCTGGATGCGTTGGATGACTTGAGTGTGTGGTAGAAAGATAAGCGGGAGTAGGACCGGCTGGAGAAATCCAGTCGGTTTTGCTATTTGCTGAAATGGTATTCCTGTGCCGTAAAATGACACAGGTAAGTTTAGAGGTGTCTTTTGTTAGATACGCATTTTGGATATCCGGTGCAAAGTGCTGTACTGGTTAGGAAAAATCCCTAAAACCCATTGGATATACATAGGTGCTCCACTTTTTGGAGCACTTTTTGGAAAGTGACGCCAATAAATGGAGCACTATTAAAAAAGTGGCTCCAAAAAGTGACGCACTATCAGATGATAGAAATTTTGAGAATTTTATTGTGGCTCCACAATATGGAGCACCTTTTGGAAAAGTACTCCAAAAAATGGAGTAACTTTGGTGAAATGGCTCCAAAAAGTGGAGCACCTATATGGAAACGGGGGGTTAGGGGGCTTTGCACCTTAAACGGATGCACCAAGGGGCTTGTGGGCACAAAGTGCGTATCTGGCGAAGGACTGGGAAGATGCAAGAAGAATAATTGAGAAATGAGACAAATAAGGAGTAGGTGGAATTTCGTTTTGCACAAGTAAGAGATTAAATAGCGGAAAATAGCGAAAAATAGCGGTTGAGAAGAGCCTGAAGGAACTTTTAAAACATCGCAAGGTTGTGCGAAAGTTTCTTGAAGAAAAAAATGCTTATGATATAATGTTTAATAGAATTTTGTTATTTTTTGATGCATGATGGAGGGCATATTATGGCTGTATCATATAACAGATTATGGAAGTTATTAGTGGATAGAAAAATGAGCAAAGCGGATTTGAGGAAGCAGGCCGTAATAGCACCTAATACAATGACTAAGCTTCGGAGAGATGAAGAGGTGACATTAGGTGTGCTTGGGAAGATTTGCAAGACACTTGATGTGGATTATGGAGATATTATGGAGTATGTGAAGGAGTAAGTCCAGATTTTTGGACAGCATGTTTTGTAAAATCTATAAGGCAGAGATATTACTAGCAGAATCAGCTTTTTAGTTGGATGATTAGTAGAACGAGAGGAAAATGTTTATTTCGAATAATGAGATGTAAGACAGATTTTGTGATGGAGAGTATTTGCCTGGAGCGTTTCGGACACGCAAAACCTTAAAAATTAATGATTCTTTGAAGCTTAAAAATTAGTAGTTATGATTGGAGGAAAGCAATGAGTGAACCAAAGAGAACAGGGTTATTACAATTACTAGGAAATAGTTTAGGTTGTCAATTTGTAATTCCGGTGTATCAAAGAAATTACACATGGGCGGCAGAGCGAGAAGTTAAGCAATATTTTGATGATTTACAGAGTGTTTTAAAAGGTGATTATAAAAATCATTTTATGGGAATTATAATTTATCTTGAAAAAGCCATTGACTTTAGTTCAAGGGAGTTTTCTATCATTGATGGTCAGCAAAGATTAACGACTACATTTTTGATTATATATGCCATAAAGCAAATGCTGGTTAATTGTAATGACACTGAAAAGGTAAAGCAGTTGGAGGGGCAATACCTGACGAATCCATATCATAATGATAAAATAAAATATAAGCTCAAACCCTTGGTGTCAGATGATGATGTGTATAGATGTATTGTGGAAGATAGGATGGGTGATATAACTGATAAAGAATCAAATGTTTTGAAAAATTATCAGTATATTAGCAATCGTTTAAATGAGCTGTTATTACAAGGTTATGATGCGAATGCTATATTAATGGCACTAGACAAATTATATGTGGTGTGTGTTCCTATTTCAGAGGAAGATAACGCTCAAAAAATTTTTGAAAGCATAAATGCTACTGGTGTAAAGCTTACTTCGGCCGACTTAATAAGAAATTATCTTCTGATGGATTTACAAAGTGATGTACAGGAAAAATATTATGCAGATTATTGGAAAAAACTAGAGGATAATGTTTCTGTAGATTCTAAGACCTTAGAATTGTTCTTCAGAATGTATTTAGCTATAAAAACATATAATTTGGTTCCCAAAAACAATGTTTATAGAGAATTTGTAAAATGGATTGAGGAACATGATACAAATATAAAGGTTTTGTTTGAAGATCTATTGGAATATGCAAAAATATTTAATCTGCTTATGAATGAAGACATAAATAAGATTGATAAAGAACTCAAAGATGCAATTGTTGATTTTAGAAAAGTGAATTCAGATTTACCGATGGCAATTGTTATGGAGTTCTATAGAATGTATCGTAAAGGCTGTATTACTATCGATGTTTTAGCTATGCTAATATGTGCTATCAATACATATATGATTCGTAGAAGTTTATGTGATATGAATTCACAAAATATTTCTAAACTATTTCCTACGGTGTTAAAGAAGGTGTTGGAGAAGTGTAATGATGATTATACAGATGTACTACGACATTTGAATCAGGAAATGGTCGGAAATATGGCTTCTACAAGTGGTAGTTATATGCCAACAGATAAACAGATGAAGGAAATGTTGTTTAATGCTAATGTTTACAAGAGACCGGCGCTTAGAATCGTATTGGATAGATTGGAGTTGTACAATAATCCGGCTCCAGTTGACTTGAGTCATTTAAGTATAGAGCATCTGATGCCACAGACACCTACGGAAGAATGGTTGGAAGAATTGGATACAGATATGGAAACATATTTGGAAAACCTACATAGAATAGGAAATCTTACTCTTGCCGCAAAGAAGGACAATAGTAAAATGGGAAATCTTATGTGGGATTACAAGAATGAAGTGTTAAAAGAAACTGCTCATTTAAAATTGAATCTTCAACTAATGGAAATTGATAAATGGGATATGGCAAGAATTGATAGCAGAACCAAGGAACTGATTGAAAAAATATGTTTTATTTATCCGTATCCGGAGGTTAGTGTTACTCAGAAAATAGATGACAGCGTTGTTGATGAAATGACAGCACTTGATTTGTGTGTTGAAATAGCCATTGATGAACAACCGATAACCTGTATTAGAAAAAGAAGAACTTTCAAAACGGAGGACAATAAAAAAGGATATACCATAGTGTCTTCCAAAATGTATCCTCAAGGGGATAAGGAAAAATATTGGTTTGGATATCGTGATAAACGATTTGAGGATATTGAATCTTGTGATGAACAGTATATGATTTTGGGATGTAGAAACAAAACACTTTCGGTTGTTAGATTCCCAAGAGCATTTATTGAGCAGAACCTGAGTATGCTAAATTCTTCCGTGGATAGTGAAACAGGCGAAATATCTCATTATCATATTGTCATTTTCAAAAATCCAGACGGAAAAATGACAATGCTTCTTTCAAAACCGGTATTACGGGAAATAGATATTTCGGAATATGTGATTGGTGAGATATAAAGTGGCGTAATTTGATTGGAGGTACATGAAGTAGAAAGTAGGCAGTATGAGCAGAAGAAAAATAAAAAAACAGAAGCAACAGCAACAGATTATTAAGTACGAAAGTAACAATCTGTCACAAGAGCAAATGATAGAGATTCAGACAGAAGCATATTACAGGGCACTAAAAAGAATTGAAGACGAAAAAGCTAAAATAAATGAACAAAAGTTGGAAAAACGAAAGTATAAATGGTATGAAGAAGTTCTTTTTTTCTTCAATATATTTTTATGGCCTTGGAAAATAAACAAGAGATTTAGCATTAGCAATCGAATTTATGATAGTATACCAGTTCTGTTTGTTTCTGGCATATTGCGCCTTGTTGGAGGAAGCATGTGGTTGATTGGTTTGGTTGGAATTGCAAGTGAAATATACAGTGTAGTTATTCAAAAGAGTATTAACAATATTTTTAGTACTAGTACACTTGCGTTTGTTTTGGTGCTTTTGGGAAGTATTTTTATCTTAGCCGGAGGAGAATTTGAAAAAGAAACAGATAGTAATAAAATATATGCGTATTCAGCTAGTATTATAGCGTTGGTTAGTTGTATTGTAAGTATAATTGCTTTGATGGGGATGTAATGTGGAAAAATGATAAGGATGGAGTTTGCGGCGGACAGATATTAATACTGAATTATATAAGTATTGAAGAAGATAAATGTAAGAAATTATTGAATGAACTTATGAAAAATGGCATGTCTGATTTTGCATAGGAACATATAGGGAGGTATTGTATGTCCAGAATAACTGATATAAAAGCAAAAATTAATGTCCTTGAAGGGGGAGCGTTTCAGGAATTGTGTGATGCGTTATTGGCGCGAAAAGGTTATGAAGGGATTCATGCATATGGAATGCAAGCGGGGACAATGAAGACAACAAAGGGAAATCCAGATACGTATTTTAAGAGCAAAAATGGTAAATATATTTTTGTTGCATATACTACACAAAAAGACAATTTATTTGAAAAGGCGAAAGATGATATAGAAAAATGTCTAAATCCGGAAAAGACAGGAATTCAAGAAAAAGATATTGAGGAAATAATTTTTTGTCATACATCATCAAATTTATCGGCGGGAGAAGATAAGGAACTTAAAGATATATGTGCTCAAAAAGGAATTCTATTTGATATTTATGGTATAGATAGGATTGCAGATGAAATATATCGAAAATACAAAATATTAGCCAAAGATCATTTGGGCATGTCTATTGATACAAATCAAATACTTGAACAAAGAGACTTTATTGATAGGTATGATTCAAATGAGATGATGGCGCCACTATCAACTACATTTCAATTTAGAAAAGATGAATATGAAGAGATGATGTCATTTTTACTGCAAAAAAAAGTAGTTGTTGTGGTGGGAAAAGCAGGTGTAGGAAAGACAAGATTATCTTTAGAGGTAGCCAAAGATTTTGGAAACAAATTCGGATATAAGGTGTTTTGCATTAAGAGTATGGATTTGTCAATATCAGAAGATGTTGCTGCCTATATGGATAAAGCAGGAAAGTATCTGTTCTTGATTGACGATGCCAATGAATTGGTGGGATTAAAATATGTTTTGGAATATACAAATATGGAGAATATGGGATATGATATAAAAATCATATCAACATTAAGAGATTATACGGCGGCTGGAGTTGTTAATCAAATTCGCCAATATACGGAGCCACACATATTAAATGTGGTTCCTTTTACAGATGAGCAAATAAAAGAATTTTTGAATGTTAATATGGAAATTCGCAATGGAGATTATGTGGATGCTATTATACGGATTGCAGAGGGAAATCCGAGAATTGCGTATATGGCTGGTAGATTAGCAAAAGCAGAACAATCATTGTCTGCAATTAATGATGCAACGCAGTTATATGAAAGCTATTATACTAAGTTTTTGGTAAGTTCAGCAATTACTACAGATAGGGATTTGTGCTTAGCAGCAAGTGTTATTTCATTACTGCATACAATCAATCTATCAGATATAAAGCCTCTTGAGAGTTTGCTGGATAAATTGAATATGAATCAAGAATTGTTTTTGAAAATGATATATCGTTTATGTGAGGATGAATTTGTTGAGATTAAGCTTGATAAAGTTGCAACAATATCTGATCAATGCTTGCGAAATTATATGTTATATTACGCATTTTGTAAAAAACGAATTGTGCCGTATTCAGAATTATTAGAGATAGGCTTTAGAAGTTTTAGAAATGGAATCGTAAAGGCTACAAGTATTTTGTGGAACATTTTTAGTTCGTCGGAAGTTCATGATTATTTGTCTTCAGAAATAGAGAAAGTGTGGGATATATATAAAGAAGAAGGTGGAGAAATATTTTATGAATTTGTTAAATACTTTCACGACTTTAGATTTGAAGAAGTTTTGTTGATTGTAAAGGATAGAATAGAGGCGGTCGATGCAGATAAAATCAACATTGATGAAATAGATTTTTCAAAGGATAAATATCATACAGAAGATGCAATAATAGAAATGCTTTCCGGTTATTGTAATCGTACTCTTTTGCCAGAGGCGGTTGAACTAATGTGTGAATATGTAGAAAAGAAGCAATCAGCGATTGATACGGTTATGCAGTGTATAAAAACAAATTACAGCATTGATAAAAATGCTTATAGGTACGATTATTTTACAGTAAATATGATTGTAGAAGGAGTAAAGAAAAAAAGGAATAGTCCTATTATTACAAAACTCTTTATGGGAATTTCCAATCATTTTTTAGAGGTGTTGTACCGACCGGCAGAATCGGGCAGAGGAAAGACAATAACGATGTATACTATACCTATTATATTAACCGAAGGGTGTAAGAAGTATCGTGGTAGCATTTGGAAAGAACTAATTTTGCTTAGTGAAGAGGCATATTGGGAGAAAGATATTAGAAATATTTTGGAGAAATATGCTGAGGGCTGGTATGATGAAGTAGAAAAAGATGTATTCGAATTTGATAAAGAATATATAGTGAAGTTGGTTGATAAACTGTGGAAAAAAAATAAGATAAGATATTGTGTTTTATGCAAAAAATTAAAAAAGAAATGGAAGCATTATGGTATTGATTCCGCAGATGAGTTCAATGTAGTTTTTGAATGTGAAGAGTGGAAGATATATAATGTATTTTCGGACAAGCGCTGGGAAACGGAATTGTCTTATGAAGAAGCAGAAGAACAGCGGGAATTTGAAATTAGAACGTATGCTAAGTCTTTGACAGAAGAGGATATAACCAATCTTGTAGAAAAAGTCAATCAAATCACATTTGAATTAGAACGAGAGAAATATGAAATAGTCCACGGTTTGGAAATCATTGTAGATGAACTGTCAAGTGATAAAGACAAACTGTGTCATTTTGCAAAAGTGTTTGTTGAAAAAGGAGATTGTATTGAGTTACATCCTTATTCACTTATAAAGAATTTAATAGCACAATATGGTAGCGAATATGTTTACAACCTTATATGGAACAAGGAATTTGTTCAAAAAAACAGATGGCAATTTGAGCTTTTTGAAATATTGCCAAAAGAAGAAATTAATTCTTCGTGGTTAGAAAGGTTGATTAAATTTTTTCAGGATGATGGAGATAAAGAAATTAAATCATCCCCATATAGGGATCTAAGATTTTTAGATAACTTTATTGAATTTGAGCCGAAAATATATTGTATAGCCACTAGAATTATTTTAAAAAAGCAAGAGTATAGTAATTTCATGGTACGAATGTATTTTGAATGGTTGTTCAATGACCATGTGTGGAAACCGGAAGAGTTAATGTGTAAATTTTCCGATGATATTGAATTATTGAAGGAAGTATATTTATGTACAATAAGATTAGATTCGCACACAGATTATGATGGTGAATTTATTAAGTATTTTATAAGTGTTGATAATTCTTGGGTTCAGTTATATGCAGAGTATATTAATGAAAATGAAGATAGGTCATATTTGTATGAACATGATAGAATTTTGGCATGCTGGGAATTGGATAACTATATGAATATATTTGATTACTTGTTTGATTTTGTTGTAGAAAAGAATGAATATTATAGGTGGAGAGCCAAAGAAGAATTTAAAAATTTGCTTGTACATGAGCAGGGAAAAGATTTAAGAAATGAAAGAAAAGAAGAATGGGTATTACAAACAGTAGAGAGATATAATGATGATAACAAAAAAATGATAGCTTTGTTTCAGGCATTGTCGGAATTGGGTACAGGTATCCGTGAAAAGGCTATAGTAAAGTTTGTTCAGTATAATAAAGATTATGAAATCTTTACTAAGTTATCATTAGAACCTAATCATTGGGGCGGGACCGGAAGCATGGTGCCTTGTATGCAAGGACGAGTCAAATTTTATGAGTCTCTGCTGCCTTATTTTACTGGTGTTGATTTACTTAAACATAAACAGTATATACAAGAGAATATACGAAGATGGAAGAGAATGATTGAGCAACAAGAGATACAGGAGCTAATGGAGTCATTGTATTTTTAAGAGTATACACATGAGAGTGTGCTATAAGGAGGGTTTGAAATGCTAAATCTGGTGGTTTTTGAAACAGAAGAGGAACTCTGTGAGTTAACAGGGCTGACAGAACATGAACTGTGGCAAAAAGGTTTTAATCTTGATGATTGGGAGATTGGTTTTCAATCTGAAGTTAAATTGCATAAGACACCGACGAAAAAAGATATAGAGAATGGATATCGGGAGAATGAATTAATTGCGTTATTTGATTTGCCGGCACATTGGTTGATGAATCAAATGAACAGTTACTGTGTTGGTGCAAATTATGTTTTTCTGGATGGGAAACATTACTATACAGTTCATCACGCATAAAGTGTTTTGGTATAGATGCCGGTGTTAAAAATGGCGACGTGTCGCCATTTTTGAGAAAGGAGAATGAAATGTCTGAGGAATTAATGAATATCGCAGATGTTGAGAGTGTTTTTAGTGATATATCTACAATGATTTATACTGCTAAAAATGAAGTTATGATGCGAGTAAATACATCAGTTATTTCGTTGTATTGGAATATAGGGAAGAAGTTATCTGAAGAAGTTTTGCAAGGAAAAAAGGCTGAATATGGAAAAAATATAATTGGTGATTTGAGTGAGAGACTAACGGTCGAATACGGAAAAGGTTTTGAAAAATCATCAGTTTTTAAAATGGTAAAATTTTACCAGGAATTTCCGGAATATGAAAAAGTGGCGACACTGTCGCAACAATTGACATGGTCTCATTTTGTAGAACTGTTACCGATTGAAGATGAATTAAAAAGGGATTTTTATGCTGCCATGTGTAAAAATGAAAATTGGTCAGTAAGAACTTTGCGTGAACGAAAAAAATCAATGTTATATGAACGCACTGCTGTATCTAAGTTACCGGAAGAAACCATAGCAAACGAGATTGCAGAGCTAAGAGATGACAAGAAAATGTCATTAGATATGTTTTACAGAGATCCATATATGTTAGATTTTCTTGGCTTAAAAGATACGTATAGTGAAAAAGATTTAGAAAATGCTATTTTGTCGGAATTGGAAAAATTCATTTTGGAAATGGGTTCAGATTTTGCGTTTCTGGCACGTCAGAAACACATCGTTTTAGATGGAAAAGACTACTATATGGATTTATTGTTCTATCACCGAACATTGCGGAGATTGGTATTGATAGAATTAAAACTTGGCGAGTTTGAACCTCAAGATAAGGGGCAGACAGAGTTATATCTTCGTTGGCTTGAAAAATATGAGAAAGCCGAAGGAGAAGAAAGCCCGGTAGCATTAATTTTATGTGCAGAAAAATCACAAGAAACGATTGAATTAATGGAATTAGATCATGGAAGTATACATGTGGGGCAGTATTTAACGAAAATGCCACCTAAAGAGTTATTGGAGAAAAAGTTGTCGTTGGCAATTGCTAATGCAAGGGAACAGTTAGAACAGCGGAAAGAATAGGATATGCTATAGATGGTACTTTAATTTCAGAAAGTACCATCTATTAATATATTCAAATCGGTTTGCACAATATGAAGAAAGGCAGGCAAGGGTAATGGATTATAAAGCATTAAATGAGAACCAAAGAAAAAGAATGTTACAGATAAGGTAAACGGTAAATCTCTTGTACATTAAAAAATAAAATCACATATGGGATAATACTCTAAGTTGAATAAGTTGAAAAAGTTGACAACATTTTAAACTTTTCAAACAATCTTAGGAGGTTATCTTCATGAATGCAAAAAATATGAAAAAGGAATATAACTTAAAGCAATGGCATCTTATAATTCAAGACTGCCGTAACAGTGGCATGAAAGTAGACGACTGGTGTAAACAAAACGATGTTAATCGTAATTCATACTATTATTGGTATAAAAAGATTCGTGAAGCTGCATGTGAAGTTTTAACCGAAAGCAATGTAGCCGTATCACCTTCCTTTGCATCTGTTCCTATGAATGTAATTGAACCTATCAATAATGGAAATCAAGGGTCACTAAACATATCTATTGGTAAAGTTAAAATAGAAGTTACAGAGAACACTTCACCTGATATACTACGTATGGTGCTGGAGGTACTTTCTAATGCTTAATGATGCTACAGGTTTTAAGGCTGTATATATCGCCTGTGGTTATACCGACCTGCGGCGTGGTATAGATGGTTTATCTGTTATTATTGATAAAACCTTTCATCTAAATCCTTTTGAGTCTGGTACCTTATTTCTCTTTTGCGGAAGGAGAACTGATCGTATCAAGGGACTTTTATGGGAGGGAGATGGTTTTCTATTGCTCTACAAACGCCTTGAAAATGGCAAGTTCCAATGGCCAAGAAATGAAGATGAAGTGCGTCAAATGACATCACAACAATTTCGTTGGTTGATGGAAGGACTATCAGTAGAGCCAAAAAAAGTTGTCCACACAGTCAAACCAAAACGGACTGCATAGGGCTATAATTAGTGGATAAAGTTTCTCCATAAAGCCCTGATTTTACTCGGTTTCGCTATGTTTTCCACAACTTTTAAAAGTTGTTTCAAATCTCTTTACATGCAGTTTTTATTATGCTATGTTTGACACATGATGATAGAAAACTATAGTGTAAACCAATTAACTAAATATACTAAGAAAGAGATCATAGATCTTTTTCTAAATCAGCAAGAGAGCCTAAAACTCCTTCGTGGGGAAATGGAGCTGCTAAACAAAAACATGAATCTATTATTAGAGCAGCTAAAGGTCTCCAATCAAGCAAGGTTTGGAAGTTCCTCTGAAAAGATTGATATAGAGATTTCAGAACAACTTCAATTATGTTTTAACGAAGCAGAGGTTACCATTGCTACTGCAGGAGAGATTGCAGAGCCAACAATAGAGCAAGTAGTGTCTGGGCATACACGTCGTGTAAAACCCCAAGGGAAACGAGATGCGGATTTGGAGGGGTTACCTATTCGTGTGGAGGAACACTTTCTTTCAGAGGAGAAGCTACAGGAACTTTTCGGTGGTAGCTATCGTAGGCTACCTGATGAAGTTTATAAAAAACTTGATTTTCATCCTGCAACCTTTGAAGTTGTAGAACATCACGTAGCCGTGTATTGCGGTAATAAAAATCAGACAATCGTACGGGCAGATCGTCCTTCAGAGCTATTGAAAAATAGCATTGTTACACCTTCGCTTCTTGCTGCAGTATTAAATGCTAAATATATAAACTCCCTACCTTTGTATCGTCTTGAGCAGGAATTTAAAAGGTATGATGTAAATATCTCAAGACAGGTAATGTCTAACTGGGTCATTACTGGAAGTGAACGATATTTATCGCTTCTTTATGACCGGATGCATGATGAGCTTTATAAAAGTCATGTGCTTCATGCAGATGAAACCCCATTTAAGGTAACAAAGGATGGACGTGATACCATGACCAATAGTTACATGTGGGTATATCGCTCTGGTAAGGATGGTGGAGGGCCCCCAGCAATCCTATATGAGTATCAGAAAACTCGTAAATCAGATCATCCTGCACAGTTCTTAAAGGAGTTCCAGGGCGTAGTGGTTTGTGATGGTTATCAAAGCTATCATAAGATAGCCAATGAGCGGCCTGATGAACTGAAAGTGGCAGGATGCTGGACTCATGCGAGAAGACGCTTCGCCCAGCTATGCAAAGCCCTTGGCAAAGAGAAAGCCAAAGGAACTCTAGCAGAAGCTGCAGTTGGTCAGATAGCAGCTATCTACCATGTGGATAATAGCCTATCAGATCTTAAACAAGATGAAAAACTACGTGAACGACAACTTCATGTCAAGCCTTTAGTAGAGGCCTTCTTTACGTGGGTAAAAGCCAATAGGCATACAGTTCCTGAAAAATCTGAAACAGGAAAAGCTTTTACTTATTGCATAAATCAAGAACAGTACCTACGTACTTTTCTAGAGGATCCAACAGTGCCCCTGGATAATAATTCTGCTGAAATAGCAATTCGCAGTTTTTGCGTTGGTAAACATAATTGGCACCTGATAGATACTATAAATGGAGCAAAGGCAAGCGCAATTGTGTACAGTATTGCAGAAACCGCAAAGGCAAACAACTTAAAACCTTATAATTATTTTAAATTTATCTTAGAAGAGATTCCTAAGTATGTAGATGGAAAGGATACAAAGTTCCTAGAAGACCTACTTCCATGGTCTCCAAATCTTCCAGATGAATGCAAAAAACAAAGTAATTAATAACTAGCCACCACAAGGTGGCTAGAATTTCATGATAGACAAGTGGTTTACCGTTTACCAGATAAGTAAAAATGATTTTTCGATGGAATGGGAAAATCCTGATTTCCTTGATGCACTTATTGGAAAACTTCCTCCCATACATCACGACCGAAATGAGGAAAATATTAAAACGGAACTTGCCGAATTAAACAAGTATTATTCTCAATTTGATTTTTTCGCAACTGATAGAGCTAAATTTATTCAAGAAATAAAAGTATTAATTAATGATATACATAATAAAAATGCGAATTGGTACGGTCTTGATTTATATAGAGTAGAAGAATGCATTCGGCAGCAGGAGTTTTGTTTGATTTCTGGAGAAGGTGGAATAGGAAAAAGTTATTTTATTAAATGTCTTGAAGAAGAATTTGAACGTAATGGTATTCCGCATTTGTGTATCTATGGAAAATTTGAAAAGAATTTGCAGAATGTTGATGTCAACGAAGTTGCCGGAGTAGGTGAAAAAGGTTTTGTATTTATTGTAGATGCAATAAATGAAATGTCCGAAAAGGGGCAATTAGAGCTATTGAATGTACTTCGGAATTTAGTTCATCTTTCTAAAATAAGAATTATATTGACATACCGAACAAATGCTATGGATAATCAGATCCTTGAGGAATATAAGGAAATGGCAAAGGCTGAGTATGCTTTCCCTGGGGTTTCTTTTGAATCTGCATTGAATGAACTCTTAAAGATGTCAGTTCCAGATGTTTACAAATATGAAGATATTCTATTTTCGAATAATGCATTATTATTGAATATGCTTTGCAGAGCACTCAGTGATGAAAAACTAATAGAGGAAAAGGTAAATAGCGTAGCTTCTATTACCTTTATTTTAGAATATTATATAAAAAATTCCATAAAGAAAACCTTTAAGGGGGAGATTTCATCCACAGATCCTATTGAAATTTGGAAAGATATTAAAAGAGTAGCCAAATGGATGTATGAACAAGATGTTAAAGAAATTGATAAAGAAAATTTGCTTCTAGTTATTAAATCGGGCGATGTCTTTATACGTATTTTAAGACAAGCAGGGATTGTAGGCGAGTACGATTATGACGACAGACATTATTATTTCTTTGCCATTGATTCGTTAACTGATTTTTTGATTGCACGTTCGTTATTTGAAGATATTACGGGAAAAGCATTTGATGAGCAGGTGAGAATTATATCACAAAAGACCGGCAAGCTCTATAATATGGAGGAAGCTGTGATTTTGGCTATATTTGATAATCTGGCACCGGATTATGAGTATATTGCTAAATTGTTAAAAGAAACAAAATTAATGGATTCATTGCAATATGAAACGCTTGTTAAAATCAACTTTAGCAAAGAAAATATTGTTAAATTTATTACAGCATTTGAACCCATCGAGAAAAATAGCTTGATTACTATATTTGGAGGTTATACAGATAAGCCATTCAATTGTGTGAATTATTTAAACTCATACTATACAGTAGAAAAAAATCAGTTAAGAGAGTTATCTTTAGCCTTATCCGGGACACACTTTCTGGGACGAGTGAAGGGAAGACTAAAAAACATTATATATTTTCTTACACTTCATAATGGCAAGGATAGAAGAGTGGAGGAAGCTTTTTATTATGCATTGTGGTGTTGCGCAGCACCAAACAAAGATGTACGTTGTCTTGCAATGAAATTATTATATGAAGTAGTAAGACAGAATACGGAATATAAAAGTGTTCTGATTGATATGTATGAAAGTATTGTAGACCCATACATAAAGGAGTCAATAATTTATGTTTTAGTAAATCATCTACAAGATGACGAAGAAATATTGAGCTTCTTTAAGAATTTAATAATAGGTGAAACATATTTATTAGCAAGAAGTATTAAAAGAATAGCGGTTTATTTGCATGATGATTATGGTTATATAAAGTGGGATAGAGAAAATTTGTATGATTTGAATAATGCTGTGCCTATATCAGATTCGTTAAATGATATTTTCTTTAGCGTAGATCTTATGAATAAAGATTTTTTACCATTCCGGTATTGGTCGAAGGAACATATTGATATGCATACACGTTTTTTGCAGGTAGACAAGCAGGATATTTTTAAGTTAAATCATTTTTTAGAAGAAAAGTTCCTATGCGTAAAAACGGGAGAGTGTAATGGCTTGATGTCTTTTGAGAATCATATTAAATCTGAGTATAATATTGATTTGCGAAAACAAGTGCTGGATAATAATGCGTTTTTTGCTTCCTTCGAATCGGTTATTAAAGAAATATTCTCTCTATTTCAAGAACCATATGATGAAATTGAACGAATTGGAGGAGAAGAGGAGTTTCAAAATTCAATATTTATGAAGTGTGTTGATGTTGCTATCGGTATTTACTATGGGAGCCTTATGTGTAACTACTTTACAAATGAGTTTGCAACATATAATAATTATCAAAACAGTATTGGGTATGAAGTATATGATCCTATTGAATATGGCGAGGATGTGTATATAGCAACTCCGGTGCCGACATATCAAGATTATATTGAAAAGTTGGGGGATATGGTTATTAATCGAATCGATTTGCCGGAAAAGAAAGACTTGGCGTGGGTAAGGGATGTGTCAAATACTCGTAGAAATTTAGTATCACTTTTTGAAGCGGTTGAGATCAAAGGTGTTGAGTGGGTTTTGCTCGCGGGAAGAGTTTCTTTGCATGAAGACTCTAAAAAGGAGACAAGGTGGAAAGATACATATGATATATGGTGCTGTACATCGGAAAAAGAAACTATACATGAAAATGGTGGGGCAAGGTATCTTACGATAGAATTGGAAGATTATGCTGGAAATTTAGGTGATTATAAGAAGTGTGATTCAAAACCGTGGTTATGTAAAGATGTAAAAAATATAAATTATCATTCAGAAATATTTGATAATACTTCCTTAGTGCTTCCGCCAGCAGAACTGATATGTTATTTTCAACTGACTCCAGTTTATGCTAATATGTCGTGGATTAATTCGGCTGGTGAAGTTGTAATATTCTGTAATAACAATAAAAATTCGTACTACACAGATCCTATTGGTGGTACGGTCTTTATAAGAAAAGATTATTTAGATGAGTATAGGAAAGGACATATTTTAAAGTATTTTGCATTTACAGAAAGGTTCATTCCAGAAACTGGTTATGCAGATGAAACATCGTTGTATTTTGAAATCCAAAATGGTGTTATTATCAAGGAAATATTAAATAATGGTGGAGGATCTCATCGGGCGGCGGAGACTAATCCATTGTGTGCGAATTGTCCACACGGTTTCAATCAGAAGTTGTCAAATAACAATAGTGACCTAAATGAAATGATAGAAATAATTTTGAGGGAGGGTTACGCTTCATGGGAAGAAGATGAAATTAACTGAAAGACAAGGAGGGTAAGTGAAATATATTAAGGAGATACAGTGTGTTTCATGTCCCTCTATCCCTCCTTTCTCGTTCGACCACCTAGCTTCAAATAAGCCGTGATACATCTGCGAACTCGCCCCCCGTTCGACCACCTACCCACTAATCAACGAAGGTCGAACGAATTTTAGATGAATTTTGTAAAGAATCATTTTACATTCCAGTTCGCCCATGCTACAATATCCCCAGGTGGACGAAAACGGTGTCGTTCGGGCGCGGACAAAAGGGCGTGATACACAGGGAAACTTCCCGAATCCGTGATACGAATCTGCAACATTTCCCCCAGAAAAAGCAAAAATAATAGGTAAAATACCCATAAAATGAGTCAAAAAACGGCAAAAACCGTAACAAATAAGTTTCTAAATACGACCAAATCAGACCGTGAGGGTGGTAGAACCGTTGGTTCAGGTAAAGTAGCTACAATTATTGAGTAATTTGATATTTCATTAATATAATGATAAAACGCAACTCTAATTATGGAGTTGCGTTTTTTATCGGATAGAAATTTATCCGAAATTATCCATAAATACGCTCCTTAAGAGGTTTTCGTATTATGTTCTTCTGGATAGGTTAAACCGTATAGTATGAATCGTTATAAATGTTAATTGTAAAGTTAGACAGTAATGTATATAATATACACATCTATGCTTAACTTCAAATATACTAGTTTCTATTGTAAATAAAAAAAGGAGAAGAATAGTGTGAAAAAAATTGGAGTGCAGTTGATGAGTAAGCGCTCGACAATAGAGTGCCTATTCTATTTTAGAGATCCATGTGATAATAACTCTAAATATTGAGTTAAAGTTTTTCAAGTTTTTCAACTTGAAAAACTTTAGAAAGGAGTTGTGAAACATGGATGAAGTTACCTATGTAAAAACAAAGTTCCGTCAAGAACAATGGGAAAAACTAATTGAGGACTGTCAAAACAGTGGGCTTAAGGTTGACGACTGGTGCCAGAAAAATCATATCAGCCGTCACGCTTATTACTATTGGCTTCGTAAGATACGTAAAAAAGCATGTGAAGCTATTCTACCCGCAATACCTAAGCAAGATTCACAAGTTGAGTTTGCCAAGTTTGAAATAGAAGCACAGCAAACCAATCTTATGGCATCAGTCATTATCCATCTTCCATCTGCTACACTTGAAGTACATAATGGAGCAAGCGGGCAGACTATTGAAGCAGTGCTTCTAGCACTGAAAAATATATGCTAGGCGATATTACTGTAGCTAAGAACATCTACATTGCCTGTGGCTACACAGATATGCGTAAATCAATTGATGGACTAGCTGCAGTGGTACAAGAACAGTTCCATCTAGATCCTTTTTCAAAGAGTCTCTTTCTTTTCTGCGGTAAACGCCGGGATAGGCTCAAGGCACTCCTTTGGGAAGGAGATGGATTTGTTCTTCTTTATAAAAGATTAGAGAGCGGAAATTTCAAATGGCCTCGTAGTCAAGATGAGGTAAAACTCCTTACCTGGCAGGAATTTCGCTGGTTAATGGAGGGACTTTCTATCGACCAACCAAAGGCTATTAAGACTGTCAAACAGGGTGCTTTTTGTTAAGTGGAAAGTGACTGAAAGTATTGATTTTACTAGCCTTTTAGCTGTTTTTATGGTATAATAAACCTATCAAGTTTAGAATATATGGTAGGAGAAAAACCACTGATGAATAATAAAGATGCTTACATTGAACAGCTCGAAAATACAATAAAAAAGTTACAACTACAAGTAGATAATCTTACGGAGATGATACTAATACTTCGGAAGGAAAAGTTCGGTTCATCCAGTGAAAAAACTCCTAAGGATGATATTGAAGGACAACTACATTTGTTCAATGAGGCAGAAGCTTATTCTGATTCTCCTGATCCAGAACCTATAACCAAAGAAGTAAAGGGTTACACCCGGACTCATACAAAGACAAAGAGAGTAGAAATTATAAAAGATCTTCCTGTCCGTGAAATCCTGTGTGAGATTCCTATAGAGGATCAGTACTGTATTCAGTGTGGGAATAATCTAAAACCAATCGGTAAGGAAACGGTTCGTGAGGAGCTGGAGTACATACCTGCTAAACTACGTATTGTTCGTTATGTCCGAATGGCTTATGAATGTCCTAAGTGTAAACATACCGACAAACCCTATATAGAAAAGGCACCTACACCGACATCTTTAATGAACCATTCACTTGCATCACCAAGTTCTGTAGCCAACGTAATGTATCAGAAATACGTGAATAGCATGCCACTTTATCGCCAGGAAAAGGACTGGGAGAATCTCGGTATTGCCTTAAAACGTAGCACTATGGCTAACTGGATTATACGTTGCTCCCAAGATTATTTCTATCCTGTAATCCAGTACTTAAGGAAGAAGCTACTAGAAAGGGATATCATTCATTGCGATGAAACACCTATCCAAGTACTGAAGGAGGATGGTAAAAAACCTCAGACGAAGTCCTACATGTGGCTTTATCGCTCTGGTAATGACGGGAAAGCTCCCATCATCTTGTATGATTACAGACCAACAAGAAACGGTGATAATCCAGTCGAATACCTAAAGGGGTTCAGAGGATATCTTCATACCGATGGATACGGTGGATATAACAAGCTTGAAGTTATCCGGTGCGGTTGTTGGGCTCACCTTCGAAGGAAGTTCATAGAGGCTATTCCTGGAAAGAAGGCAAAGAATGCCCCACCTACCAATGCAGAAATCGGAAGGGACTACTGCAATAAGCTCTTCCTTATAGAGGAAAGTCTTAAGGAACTGTCCCCTGAAGTTAGATATACTAAGCGTCTTGAACTGGAACGCCCAGTCCTTGATGCCTTTTGGTGCTGGCTTGAAAACCTTACGGTATTAAATGGCTCTGCTCTAGGTAAAGCTGTAACGTATGCAAAGAATCAGAAGCCATATATGGAGAATTATCTTCTTGATGGAAGATGCTCCATTTCAAACAATACAGCAGAAAACAGCATACGTCCATTCTGTATTGGCCGTAAAAACTGGCTATTTTCAGATACACCGAAAGGAGCTGAAGCAAGTGCTGCAGTATATAGCATAGTCGAAACAGCAAAAGCAAACGGACTTAATGTATATACATATCTAGAATACTTATTATTGTATATGCCTGATACGGATTATCATAATCACCCAGAAGATCTGAAATTTTTGATGCCTTGGTCAGAGGCAGTACAAGCAGAGTGTGGTAAGTGATTATTTGAGACTGACTAATTATCATAGTCGGTCTCTTTCTTATTTACAAGGCACCCTGTTGTTAACCGCTTACGTTGATGAAAATTGTTAAATGGATTTTGATTGTTTTGATTTCAGTTATTGTACTATTTTTTATAGTACGTTTTATCGGACAGAAGATAAATGCTAGAACGCCTGAAGGTGGAATTAATGAATCAATGTATGTTGATATCAATGGAACGAAGCAATGGATTAGTATATATGGAGAAGACATAAACAATCCTGTTCTATTGTATTTGCATGGTGGACCGGGTACATCAACGAGTACTTATGACTATGCTTTCACGAGAAAATGGGCTGATGTATACACTGTTGTTACCTGGGACCAAAGAAACTGTGGTAAGAGTTATTCTGAGGAGCAAAATGATGTAGTAATAACTTATAACCTGATGATGACTGACGGTGTTGAGATGACAGAATTTATTCTAAAGTATTTAGGAAAGGATAAGCTCACGCTTCTTGGTCATTCATGGGGGACAGTATACGGGGCGAATCTTGCGCTTGAATATCCTCAGTACTATGATTGCTTTATTGGTACAGGACAGTTTGTAAATCTCCATGATAATGAGGTTACTTTCAAAGAAGCAGCAAAAACTTGGGTTGGTGATGATGAAGAAGGCAAAAAACTGATAGATCGTTTGACAATAGATGATTTTTCGCTGGATTACTTTGATGCTAGAAATACCTTAATGTCTAAATACGGATACGACATTTTCGCAGATGGAACCGATTACAATTTAGTATTGACACAGATTCTTAATCCATATTATTCGATATCGGAGTTCATTTCTTTTATGAATTCGGATTCTTCCCAATACATGAACTTTGTCAATACGGAGGAATTTGCAAAATTCTGGATAACAGATAGAAACGTATACCGGATACCATACTACAACATTAATGGGGATAAAGATTATCAGACAAATTACATATTGGCTCAGGAATACTTCGATACGGTTGAAGCTCCATTCAAAAAAATGTATATCATGAAGGATACCACGCATGGATTGCTAGAATCAAAATCAAATGAATTTTCTGAGATTTTACATGAAATATATGAAATAGAAAAAGAAAGAGACAGGTAAAATAGCTACAATTAATTCTGAACGAAACTCATACTATCATAAATTGAAAAAGCAGCTCCTGTTATAGAGTTGCTTTTTCAATTTATCTTGTAAACTGATAAATAACATTTAATATGCTGTCAGGATATACAGATTATATCTTATTATGCATTAAATCATATGGAATTTTGATTTGATAGAAGACTTGAAATAGGAAACGTAACACGAAGGCGCAGGCAAGAATTATGACTGGGCTTCGAGAAAGAATACCATTCTCCTGTGGCGACATATAATAACTATATTGCCATAAAATAAGAAATAGAATGCAAATGAAAAAAGAGATCGTGTTTGAGAAGCTTCGTAATGGTGTGTATTTATATTTACGTACTATTTGATTGAGTTGGAAATCCTTTTTATCTATGTGAATAGATAATTGAGATTCGGGATGTTTTTTTATATAATCCTTTACGACATTGCTAATAAAAATGGGCATAATATTATATATAATAAATATATACATGGGTATTAGGGCATAAGCTTTATAAAACAGATAAATAGAGATAATCAAAAGAGACAAGTTTATCATATATTTTGTTAATATCAGTGCTCTATGTACAGATACGGATCGAATCTCTTGCTTCATTGTGAATGCGGTATTAGTCATGTGATTACTCCTTTTGTGAGGACATTAATAAATTTTATTTATCATTATAGTATATTTACAGGCAGTACTCAATATCTTTTGTATGTGGACAACAATAAAGTCATTATGCAATATCCATCATAAAATGTGCGGAATTTGTTAAAATATTGCGATATATGAAAGTTTTTAAAATTTCCTTTGAAAAATACGGAAATTACGTATATAATATATACGTGTATGTTTAAGTTGCCGAAGTTTGGAAGAAAATATAGAGGAAAATGAATTATAGATGAGATGTGTAGGACCTATTGGTCTCATCTTCATATAAGAACATAAACCCTAGAAGGATGCTAATTCATGCAGAAGCATGAGGGAAAGGAGTTATAGAATATATGTTAGGTAGTGATATCGGAATTGATTTGGGAACGGCTAGTGTGTTAGTTTATATAAAGGGAAAAGGAGTCGTATTAAAAGAACCATCGGTTGTTGCATTTGACAGAGATTCGAATAAGATTAAAGCCATTGGTGAGGAAGCAAGACTGATGCTGGGAAGAACACCGGGTAATATTGTTGCTGTACGTCCGTTAAGACAGGGTGTAATTTCAGACTATACTGTAACGGAGAAGATGTTAAAGTACTTCATCCAAAAGGCAGTTGGTAAGTCAAGATTTCGTAAACCTAGAATAAGCATCTGTGTACCCAGCCAGGTAACAGAGGTAGAGAAAAAAGCAGTTGAGGATGCAACCTATGCTGCAGGTGCAAGAGAAGTGGCAATCATTGAAGAACCTATTGCTGCAGCGATTGGTGCGGGTATAGATATATCAAGACCCTGTGGTAATATGATAGTGGATATCGGTGGAGGTACTACTGATATTGCAGTTATTTCCCTAGGAGGAACTGTTGTAAGTACTTCAGTTAAGATTGCAGGTGACGACTTTGATGATGCAATAGTTCGTTATATGAGAAAGAAACACAATCTTCTGATTGGTGAAAGAACAGCAGAGGATATTAAGATAAAAATTGGATCTGCATACCGTAGACCGGAATCGGTATCTATGGAAGTAAGAGGTCGTAATTTGGTTACTGGTCTTCCTAAGACAATAGCGGTAACTTCAGAGGAGACGGAAGAGGCATTGAAAGAAACCACTTCTCAGATTGTGGAAGCGGTTCATAGTGTATTGGAGAAAACTCCTCCGGAGCTTGCTGCGGATATTGCTGACAGAGGAATCGTTCTGACCGGTGGCGGATGTCTGTTATATGGATTAGAAGAATTAATTGAAGAGAAAACAGGAATTACGACTATGACTGCAGAGGATCCGATGACGGCAGTAGCAATTGGAACTGGAAAGTTTGTTGAGTTCTTATCTGGTAAAAGAGACTAAAAATACCCATAGGAAATTGGTACCAAACCATTGATTTTTGGCATAAAATCGTTATATTTCCAGTCGAAATAGGTTGTTATAATCTGGCGAATGCGGTAAAATGTTAAGTAGATGAATCACCATATGCAAAAGAAGAGAGGTTATGTTATGGTAAGGGGTTTATACACGGCTTATACAGGAATGAAAAATGAGCAAAAAAGGCTGGATATCATTTCAAATAATCTGGCCAATGCCGCTACGGTAGGTTATAAAGAAGAAAATGTAACAAGTCAATCCTTTGATGATCTTCTAACAATAAAAATACGGGACGAATCCGAAGCATATAATGACAGACCAATTGGTAATATGACTCTGGGAGTTAAGCTTGGAGAAGTATATACCAATTATGGACAGGGATCTCTCAGGGAGACGTCCAATACCTATAATATGGCTCTTGAAGGAAAGGGATTTTTTACAGTATCCGTTACAGACAGAGCTGGAAATGAAAGTACGAAATACACACGCAATGGTTCCTTTACCATGACAAAGGATGGATATATAGTAGATTCAGATGGCAATCACCTGATGGGCGAAGCGGGTGCAATTCAAGTTCCTGTGGATGCAGCCAGTGTTGTAATTGATACGGATGGAACCATTTATGCAGATGGAGTATTAGTGGATCGTCTTAAAATTACAGACTTTGAAGATTATAATTATTTGATTAAGTCCGGTGAGACGATGTATCAGGCACTGGAGGGTGCTGTTGAAACAGAAGCATCTGCACAGGTAAGACAGGGCTTTACAGAGCAATCCAATGTTAATGTGGTAGCTGAGATGGTTGAAATGATCAGTGTGACTAGAACTTATGAGGCTAATCAAAAGGTAATTCAATCAGTTGATAAGACATTAGAGCTTGCCGCGAATAATGTAGGTAAAATATAATAACTTATGAATGGTAGCGAAAGAATTTGATTGCTGCACCTAATTATTTCGAAGCTTGATTTTGCAAACCTATCAGTATATAGGAGGATAAACATATGATAAGATCTTTATGGACGGCAGCGTCCGGTATGACAGCTCAGCAGATGAACGTGGATACCATATCAAATAACCTTGCGAATATTAATACCACAGCATATAAAAAGGAAAGTGCTGAATTTAAGTCATTGCTCTATCAGTCCATTCAGGAACAGTCCTATGATAATAATGGAGACCCGAAGCCATATGGAATTCAGGTTGGACTGGGCGTTAAGAATTCAGCGATCACATCGAAATATACACAGGGAACTCTTATTGAAACAGGTAATGATTTAGACTTTGCAATTGAAGGAAATGGTTTCTTTACAGTAAGAACAGCAGATGGAAGTACAGCCTATACCAGAGACGGTTCCTTTCAATTTTCCATTGGACCGGAAGGTTTAACACTGTCCGATTCAGAAGGTAATCCAGTACTGGATACTCAGGGAAATGCAATTGTATTAGGATTAGACTATAATGTTAGTGATATAACATTCGATGAAGTAGGAGAATTATATTACCCTAACGAACAGGGAACTGTGACATCATTGAATAAAAGAATTGGGATTGTTCAATTCAATAATCCCGCAGGTCTTCTAAAAACGTCGAATAGCCTACTGAAAGAAACCGATGCTTCCGGAACACCCAGAATGGAAGCGGAGGATGTTGCCTTGAAGCAAAGTAAAATCCGTCAACGTTATTTGGAAGGCTCCAATGTTCAGGCTGTGGATGAGATAGTGAATCTGATAGTAGCACAAAGAGCATATGAGATGAATTCCAAGATCATTACTGCTTCGGATGAGATGTTACAGCAAGCCAATAATTTAAGATAATAAAATAAGTTATGGATTATTTATTTATGCTAAAGCGAATATAGATCCATAATATTATTTAGAATATTCTTAATTCATATGTGTGCATAATGCACGCAGGAATGGAGAGAACAATGAGTATATCAATCGGTTCTAATTATTCTGTCACAGCGGCTATGGCACAATCGAAAGCGAAGACAGAGAATTTGGAAGATAAACTGAATAATAAATCAGCCAGTGATGAGGAACTTATGGAAGCATGTAAAAGCTTTGAAGCTTATATGCTTGAGCAGGTATTTAAAGGAATGGAGAAAACTGTACTCAAGGATGAAGAAGAGGATGATCCTTATCTTAATCAGTTTGGCGATATATTGTACGAGGAATATGCGAAGGCTGCTACTGAGAATGAAGGTATTGGCTTAGCAAAGATGTTATATGAATCAATGAAACGGACCTCATAAATCAGTTCAAAAAGATAGTTCCATAGAATGAGATAAAATGTCGTTTTAAATCAGTAGTAATCACTGATTTTAAAATGACATTTTCTATATTTCCGTAAAATAGAATGTAAACCATATGTGGAGGATGTAATGGCAGAAGTAGTGGAAGGATGCATTGAACATATTATATTCCGAAATGAAGAAAACGGGTATACCGTATTAGCTCTTCATGGGGAGGAAGAGATCACCTGTGTTGGTAATTTCCCCTATATTAGTGAGGGAGAATTTATTAAGGCAAACGGTAGCTACACAGAACATCCCATTTATGGACAGCAATTTTTAGTGGAAAGTTATGAAATGAATGAACCGGAAGATTTATTTTCCGTAGAAAGATATTTGGGTTCTGGGGCGATAAAAGGAATTGGCCCGGCTTTGGCCGCCCGTATCGTAAAAAAGTTTAAAGAAAATACATTTAAAATCATAGAAGAGGAGCCGGAACGTTTATCTGAGATTAAGGGTATCAGCGAACGAATGGCAAAAGATATCTATAGACAGTTTGAAGAAAAGCGTGATATGAGAAGTGCCATGTTATTTTTACAGCAGTATAATATCACCGGAAATCTTGCGGTCAAGATTTTTACCGAGTATGGACAGAAGATGTATGATATACTGAAAGTGAATCCGTACCAGCTGGCCGAAGATATTTCCGGAATAGGATTTAAAACTGCCGATGATATTGCGCGAAGGATTGGTATCGGACCCGACTCAGACTATCGGATTAAAGCGGGTATTCTCTATACCTTATTACAGGCTAGTTCGGACGGACACGTCTATTTACCGGAGATGGAACTAATCAATCGATCCAAAGCATTACTGATTGCGGATGAAGAACCTATTCAAAGACAGCTTATGGCCCTGGCGATTGAGAAAAAAATAATGATTAAGGATACACCCCAGGAGCGTTATATTTATTCTTCTGTCTTTTATTATATGGAGCTTAATATCGCAAGAATGCTACATGATTTAAATATTCGATATGATATAAAGCAGGAACTGGTGCTGAACCGTATTAAGACTGTGGAAGAGCAATTCCATATTGAATTGGAGCAGCAACAAAGAACAGCGGTAGCGGAAGCTGCTGGAAATGGGCTTTTAATAATAACAGGAGGACCAGGGACCGGTAAGACAACTACTATAAATACAATTATCAAGTTCTTTGAAGCAGAGGGCATGGAGATACTTTTAGCCGCCCCAACGGGAAGAGCCGCTAAGAGAATGACCGAGACTACGGGGTATGAAGCAAAGACCATACATCGTCTGTTAGAGCTCACCAAGCTTTCAGAGGACCAGGAAAACAAATATTCCTTTGAACGGAATGAGATGAACCCTTTAGAGACAGATGTCCTTATCATTGATGAGATGTCCATGGTGGATATTAATCTGATGCATGCACTACTGAAAGCAGTTTCAATAGGAACCCGAGTCATTCTGGTTGGAGACGTTAATCAACTACCAAGTGTAGGTCCGGGAAACATTCTAAAGGATATAATAGAGTCCCATTGCTTTAATGTGGTAATGCTTAATAAGATATTTCGGCAATCCGCCGGAAGTGATATCATTGTAAATGCTCATAAGATAAATGCTGGAGAACAGATTTCTCTGGATAACAAGAGTAAGGATTTCTTCTTTCTGAAACGAGAAGAAGCCAATGTAATAGCAGCAGTTATGATTAATCTGATAAAAAATAAACTACCTAATTATGTAAATGCAACTCCATATGATATTCAGGTTCTTACTCCGATGAGAAAGGGAGAGCTTGGGGTGGAACGACTAAATCAAATTCTCCAACAGGCCCTTAATCCGCCTGGTAAGGAGAAAATTGAGAAGGAATATCATGAGACGATTTATCGCGAAGGTGATAAGGTTATGCAGGTAAAGAATAATTATCAGATTACCTGGGAGATAAAAAGTAAGTATGGAATAACTACACAATCGGGTACCGGGGTATTTAACGGGGATGCTGGAATTATAAGAGAGATCAATCTGTTTTCGGAGCATTTGATTGTGGAGTTTGATGATAATCGTTTGGTTGATTATTCCTTTAGCCAATTAGATGAATTAGAACTGGCATATGCGGTAACAATTCATAAATCACAGGGAAGTGAGTACCCGGCAGTCATTCTTCCAATATTGGATGGTCCGAGATTGTTATTCAATCGAAATCTTTTGTATACTGCGGTTACCAGAGCGAAAAACTGTGTTACAATTGTAGGAAGTGACACAATGCTTCAATTTATGATTGATAATAAGAATGAGCAAAACCGATATTCAGGGCTATGTGAACGTATTAAGGAATTAGTTTGAATTAACTAGTGCATTTTCAGATAAAATAGGATATAATTAGTATAAGAGAAAATATGTCATCAAATCATGGAGGAAAATAACATTGGCTGAGACTACATTAGTAATTATGGCTGCAGGCATGGGTAGCCGGTTTGGTGGGATTAAACAATTAGAGCCAGTTGGTCCTAGTGGCGAGATAATCATGGACTATTCCATTTACGACGCGATAAAAGCAGGTTTTAATAAAGTAGTATTTATTATTCGGAAAGACTTAGAGAAAGATTTTAAAGAAGTGATTGGAAACCGTATTGAGAAGTTAATTCGTGTAGAGTATGTCTTCCAGGAGCTCGATGACCTGCCGGAGGGCTTTGTAAATCCAAAGGATAGAACCAAACCCTGGGGAACTGGACAAGCTGTGCTATGCTGTAAGGACGTTGTAAAAGGCCCCTTTGCAGTAATTAATGCAGATGATTACTATGGAAAAGAAGCATTTCATATTGTCTTCAATTTCTTGAATGATAATACCTATCAAGGCAATCAATACTGCATGGCAGGTTTTATTCTTGGTAACACACTTAGTGAAAACGGTGCAGTGACACGTGGTGTATGTAAAGCAGATGAGAATGGTAAACTGGTAGACATAGCGGAGACCTCAGGTATTGTTCAGAGAGGAAATGCTGCAGTTGCAGCCGGTAGTTCTGGAGAAGAGATTAATATAGATATTAATAGTATAGTTTCCATGAATATGTGGGGATTTAAGCCAGGACTTTTTGTTGAGTTAGAGAAGAGATTTGTGACCTTCTTATCTAATATTGGAGATAATGAACTGAAAAAGGAATATCTGCTTCCTACAGTTGTAGGAGAATTGATCAAGGAGAATAAAGCAGAAGTTATTGTGCTAAAATCCAAGGATCGATGGTTTGGTGTAACTTACAAAGAAGATAAGGATAGTGTTGTGAATTCTATACGTGATCTAATTAATCAAGGTGTTTATCCGGAAAAGCTTTTCTGATAAGCAGAGTAGGAGTATTATTTGTTACAAGCAATTCTTGATATGATTTACCCGGTTTGTTGTCCTGTTTGTTCAAAGATAGTAATACCGAAAGGAGAACGAATTTGTCCGTCCTGTAGGGAAAAATTGCAATATATAAAGGAACCGAGATGTAAAAAATGCAGCAAACCAATAGAAATTGAAGAAAAAGAACTGTGCGGTGACTGTGAGCATAAAAAGTTTCATTTTGAAAAGGGATATGCTGTATGGGTTTATGATGAGACAATGAAGCGTTCGATTGCGAACTTTAAATATCATAACAAGAAAGAATACGCAAAGTTCTATATTGATGAAATCGTTCGACTGTATGGTTCAGTAATAAAAAAATTATCCGTGGATGCAATTGTTCCTGTACCGCTTCATCCCAGTAAATATCGGGAGAGGGGATATAATCAGGCTGATATTTTAGCGAAGGGTATTGGTAAAAAGTTAGAGCTTCCTGTAATATCAAAGCTTCTGCTTCGTACGAAGAAAACTTTGCCACAAAAAAAGTTAAGTGACAAGGAAAGATTTCGTAATTTACAGGAGGCATTTCAATATAATGAGAAAGTCACGGATGCTTATCAAGGTAAGCTGACTAAAGTATTACTGGTAGATGATATTTATACAACCGGAAGTACAATAGAGGCTTGTTCGAAGCAATTGCTGACCAATGGAGTAAAAGAAGTATATTTTATCATTTTATGCATAGGAAAAGGTTTTTAGGAGGGAAGAACATGGAAGTAAGAAACTGTAAAAGCTGTGGAAGACTGTTCAATTATTTATCTGGAACACCGATTTGTCCTAGTTGTGCACATAAGCTTGATTTAAAATTTGAGGAAGTAAAAGAATATGTCTATGATCATCCGGGTGTAGGAATGCAGGAAGTATCTGAGGTGATGGAAGTTCCTATTCCGCAGATTAAGCAATGGATTCGAGAAGAGAGACTTTCTTTTGCAGAAGATTCCATGATCGGTTTAGAGTGTGAACGATGTGGAGTTACTATAAAAACAGGTCGCTACTGCAAAGAATGTAAGGATAAACTGGCAAAGGGCTTAAATGAATTATATCCTGAGGAAAAACCTGTGATTCAAAGGAAAAAAGAGACTAGAGAAAAAGAGAGAATGAGATTTATTGATCCAAGCTCGATTAGAAATAACTTATAGTATTCGCTCAATATATGTGATTCATATAATCTCAAAAAACAAGGGTGCTATCCGGGGTATAACGAAAGTTGCGTGATGCTGCTTTTGTTATACCATGGACAGCACCCTTATACTGTATAATGTTGGTATATAGTAGGATATTAGGTTTACTTTAATCGAATACCGTCTTCTTTTATTACTATGGAGCCATCTTTATATAATTTACCGATAGCTCTTTTAAAAGCATTTTTACTCATTCTAAATTCATTCTTTATTTCTTCGGGATCTGAATTATCCTGATATGGTAAGAAGCCTCCGGAAGCTTTTAATTTTGTCATAATAGTCTCGGCATCAGCGTCCATCTGAAGATAAGATTTCTGACGTGTGCTCAGGGTTAACTTCCCGTCATCACGAACATGGATTACTCTAGCCTGAATGGTATCACCAACCTTTATGGGGTTGAATACTTCATTCCTAGGAAGCATAGCAGAATATTTATGATCTACTGCTACAAATAAACCAAAGGATTCAATATCTTCGTATACGATTCCTTCAACTATATCGTCTTTTTTGTAAGGAGATTGTGTAGAAAGTAACGGGTACACTTTCATTGATGCACATAATCGATCACTTTTATCTACGTATAGAGTGACGAGTACAGAATCTCCTTCTTGTACTTTTGCTGTTTGTTCCTTATAAGGAAGAAAAAGGTCCTTCAATAATCCCCAGTCTAAAAAAGCACCGATCTTACTTACCTCTTTAACAGGAAGTACGGCCAGTTCACCAATCGTTACTGGTACTTTTGCAGTTGTAGCGATGATTCTGTCTTCCGAATCCTTATATATGAATACCTCTATTTTATCACCGACGCAGGTGCCTTCCGGTGCCTCCTTAATAGGAAGTAATATGGTCTGCTTTGTCGTAGAGTTGGTTTCCGCAAGATAAAAGCCAAAATCTGTCTTCTTCACTGCCTCTAGTATCTGGTATTTTCCTAATTCTATCATGTATAGTTCCTCCGTTTAATAAAATCTTATATGGATTCGCCCTGGAATTCGACGATTGCATAAGGTTTTTCGTCGGCATCAGCCAGAACAACCGTAATACAGTTGTCACTAGTGAAGGTCATAGGTAGAATCGCATCTCCCATTACGGCTTGCCTCCGATACTCTGCTCGCATCGACCGAACAGAAAAAGAATCTGGAATAAATTCTTGCGCCATCTTAATGTATTGCCCATTATTAACATGATTATACGAATCGATATTTGAATTAACGATGGTTATTTGTGGATTTTTAACCAATGCGTCAGGAATACTGATTTTTCGGTTAGCGTATTCCATTGGATATGCTGGTTCGATTGGATATGAAGTATCGTATGGGACTTTGACTGGTTTACCTGTTACAGTATCCAGATAGACCCATATAGAATTCGCAACAGCAAGAGGATTGTCTTGCGAATCCTTCATGATGAAGTTTCGATACCCATAGAAACCTTTAAAATCATAAGCCCATGTTCCTATTGTAATATTTTCCCCCAAATGAGCTGGCTTACGTATTTCCAACTGCCAGCTGTTTAATAACCATACGCGATTATGTTCCTGTAGGTAGGATAAACCTCGATTAAGATCTTCGGATTGAAACGTGCTGCAATCCTGAAAATAATTTATTATGGCGTAGGCATCAAGCTCGCCTTTTTGGTGATTTAATTCGCTATATCTTATTCTGCTGTTAAAGCTGTACATTTTGCATTCGACCTTCCCTATAACATCTCTTTCGTTGCATTGATTCATTATATCATTAAACAACCAAATACAATAGCTTTTTTTGGAAGATATATTCCTGTAGTTTGAATACATTTACAAAAAAGCTGGAATTATTATAACATATTTGTTATAATAGGCTTGTTTGAAAGGGAGGTATTATGAATTGGACTCGATAGAGTATTATAATAAGAATTCAGCAGAGTATTTCGACCACACAATAGATATTGATATGCAGGAGCTATGGGACTCTTTCACCGAGTATTTGCCAGAAGGGGGCAGTATACTTGATTTGGGATGCGGTTCTGGTAGAGACAGCTCATATTTTATTTCAAAGGGATTTGATGTGACTGCAATGGATGCATCCGAAGAGATGTGCGATCTGGCCAGTATACATATCGGACAGGATGTACTCAACCTCTCCTTTACTGAGATGGATTTCGATCAGGTTTTTGATGGAGTATGGGCGAATGCTTCCTTATTGCATGTGCCCAGTAATGAAATAGAAGATATTTTTATAAAGGTTATTAATAGCTTAAAAGTGAATGGAATTCTGTATATGTCCTTTCGCTATGGGGATTTTGAAGGCGAGCGGGATTATAGATATTTTAAGGATTACAGAACAAGAGATTTAAAAGAATTAATTGCTGCACATAAGAACCTGGAACTGATTGAAATCAAAAAGACTGAAGATTTCAGAAATGATAAGGATTATCAATGGATTTATGCGTTGGTACGCAGAATAGAGACGGAGCAATAATATCCAGAAGGTGGTTTGACTTAATCAACTATATGGGTAAAATGTTAGTTCATTATATGATTACCGGATTGAATAATTAATATAAAAATATGACAATGATAATAATAGAATCATTGTCATATTTTTAATCAATAAATTATAAACCAAGTAACTAAATTCTCAAGTCAATATTCTGGCCAAGATGTGGAGTAACAGATTGTTCCATCATTTTGATTAAGCCTTGTCCTGCCTGTTCAATAGTATCGAGATTTTTAGAAAGAACAGCGATGCCGACAGTAACACTATTAACAGGTTGATTTGTCGATACAGGTAGTGATGAGATTCCCATGGTTTACTCCTTTCTCACATCCTGAGATGTAACGATTGATTGATCAAATACAGATAAATTGATAACTATATACAAATTATAACACATATTGAGTACATGTAAATAAAATAATTCTCATGTAAAAAGATTATTTCTATGTAAAAAGGTTTGCTTTGAAAAGGGAGGTTAATGTAAATGATTTATGATGTAATAATTATAGGCTCCGGCCCAGCAGGACTTGCAGCTGCGATTTATGCAAAAAGAGCTGAGCTCAATGTGATAGTAATAGAAAAAGCCGGATTAAGCGGAGGTCAGATTATTAACACTTATGAGGTAGATAATTATCCTGGGACACCGGGAATTAGTGGATTCGATCTGAGTATGAAATTCAGAGAGCATGCGGATAAGCTTGAAACCACATTTGTGAATGGGGAAGTGATGAAGTTTGAGCTTGAGGATAATATTAAAGTAGTAACAATGGATGATGGAACAGAATATCGGGCGAAGACAGTAGTAATTGCGGCTGGTGGAACACCGAGACGATTAGGTGTCGAGGGGGAGGAAAAGCTATCCGGTATGGGAGTGTCGTATTGTGCAACCTGTGATGGTGCATTTTTTAAGAACAAATCAGTTGCCGTTGTCGGAGGTGGTGATGTAGCTGTTGAAGATGCCATTTTTCTGGCAAGAATATGCAAACAAGTATATGTAATTCATCGTAGAGATGAGTTTCGTGCATCCAAAAGCATTACCTCAAGACTTCTTGCAATGGAGAATGTTACGATTTTATGGGACAGCGTAGTGGAGAAAATTAATGGTGAAGATAAAGTGGAGTCTGTTACGGTTAAGAATAAGAAAACAGATGAGACGAAAGAGGTTGAAGTCGCTGGTGTATTCATTGCGGTAGGTTATTCACCGAATTCCGAAGTATATAAGCATGTGGTTGCTACCGACGACTGGGGATATATTATTGCAGGTGAAAATTGTGTTACAGATAAACCTGGTATTTATGCTGCTGGAGATATCCGAACTAAGGAGCTAAGGCAAATTATTACAGCCGCCGCTGACGGTGCCAATGCAATTACAGCAGTAGAAAAATATTTAAATCAGCTTTAATCAGTGAAAAATATGGATATTGCTAGGTAAAGACTATAAGAGTCAAGATTTTATTGTGAATTTTTGTTGATAAAATTGTGGCATTTACATTGACACGCTGTGTCGGATTTGTTATAATAACCTCATCAAATGTAATAATTTCGTAACAATTTATAGGCATAGAACATGAATTCGTAGGATAAAAGGAAGTTATTTACTGGGAACACTTGGGAGGTTTAAAATACATGAGACAAAATAAGGTTATGAAAGCTGCAGTTATGATAGCATCAGCAACGTTATTTTTATCGTTTCAATCAACAAAGGCACATGCCGCAGAGACTTGCTTTGCGGAACAGGGAATTGCAGGATTTGCAGTTACATTAGAGAATACTTCTGCTGATGAAATCAAAGATGCATACGAAGCATGCGTAAATTCATTTAGCGTTAATTCTCCTTACGCGAATTTAGGTGTTTCCATTGCTGATAATTATGTTAATGTGAGAAGTGAGCCATCTACAGAAAGTGAAGTTGTTGGTAAGTTATATCGTGGATGTGCTGCTGATATATTAGAGTATCTGGAAGGTGATTGGGTTAAGATTGAGTCCGGTGATGTAAAGGGTTATATAGCATCGAACTACTTGGCTATTGGCAAAGAAGCAGAGTCTATGGTGGAGGAGTATGCAACGAAGTATATTACCGTTGCAACCCAGACCTTGAATGTTAGAGAAGAACAGAGCACGGAATGCAGTATATTAACACAGATTCCGGAAGGTCAGGAGTATCTGGTTAAGAAGGAATACGATGAATGGGTTGAAATTCTTTTAGGTACTGATGAAGAAACCAATGAAGATTTTACCGGTTTTGTTTCGAAGGAATTTGTTCAGGTTGATGTAGAATTTAAATATGCGATTTCCATAGAAGAAGAAAATCGTAGAATACAAGAGCAATTAGAAGCAGAGAGAGCGGAAGCGGAACGTAAGCAAAAGCTGGCGCAGGAAGAAGCGGAGAGAAAAGAAGCTGCAAGAAGGAAAGAACAGCAGAGACAACAACAATCTTCTTCTAATAATAATAAAAAACAGGAAGAAAAGCCTTCTTCTTCAGAGCACGTACCGGCTCCTTCAGGATCTGGTTCAGGTAGTGAGATTGCATCCTACGCGCAGAAGTTTGTCGGCAATCCTTATAAATGGGGTGGCGAAAGCTTAACGAGGGGTGCTGACTGTTCCGGATTTGTTCAAGCGGTTTATGCAGACTTTGGTTACAGCCTGCCAAGAACATCCAGATCTCAGGCATCTTCAGCAGGTAGAAAGATCAGTGTGGATGAGTTAAAACCGGGTGATCTAATCTTCTATGCGAACAGTAGTGGAACAGTAAATCATGTAGCTATCTATATTGGAGACGGAATGATTGTCCACGCTGCAAACTCAAGACAGGGCATTATTAGATCAAAATATAATTATCGTAATATACATAGCTGTAGAACGATTGTTAACTAATAACGAATTATATCAATTATTATACAGGGTGCACTTTATATAAAGTGCACCCTATTTTTGTGGGTTTGATGTGAGTTAATATTTTGAAACTTGGTTTGTGTGAGGTAAGTTCTTATCCATGCTGATGTATTTTGCAAAGTTCCATGTCGAAAACCTGTAGTATCCCTATATTGCATAGGAATATATCACTAATTTTGCAGAAAGACTGTTGGAAATGAGAAGAAAATGTGATAAAATAAAATAGCCATTAGGAGAGAAGGTAATACCAGACCGTTTACAGGTGAGGAGAAGGATTGTATGGGAGAAAATGATTGGGTTGATAGAAGAAAGTATAGGCGATTACCTATAGAGCTTCATTTAGAAATCGATGAAGTATTCAAGCAAGATTATGTTGTAATTAAAAATCTTAATGCATCCATATCTGTATTTGATATATCAAAAAACGGTATTGGTTTTATTAGTGATGCGACTCTCCCTTTAGGATATTACTTTAGAGGACGGATAAATCTGGGGGATGGGGACTTCTTTTATGTCGTTATCCAGATTATCAGGTCCCATATTACAGATAGCGGAAGCAATATGTATGGTGCCCAGTTTGTTGGGCTTGCCCCTTTCCTGGCGAATAAAGTGGATAATTATGAAATCAAACTAAATAAAGGATTGATCAAGCCGAATTTAGGCAATTCATGATCATCAAAGCGTAAGCTTATGGAAGGTGTCGATTGTAAAAGAGACGATCTTTCATAAGCTTATTCTTTATATGACAATAGAAAGTTCGCAAAGTATACATTCTATCGTTTTTATCTGTATTGAATCTACACAAATTTAAAGGAATCACTGTTATGAACATAAAAAGGAATATATAAATTGAAATGTTAGCATAATAGTTGGTAAATTGATTAAATTTGAGTTACGATTTACAATATCTGAGACCTGGAAATATTATCATTTTTTCCTATTGACAAACTCTAAAATGTACAAATTGCACAAAAGAAGAGTGAGATTTGTAATGAAATGGATACCTAAACGTTTTCGAAACTATTTTATAAAAAAGTTATCCACATTAGATAAGCCTTGATTTTAATTAAAATAAAGTTATACACCGTTTTATCCACATTATCCACAAAAAGAAACTACTCTTGTCGCACAGGAAAATCAGTGTCAATATCGAAAGTGCGTTTTGTAACTTATGATAAATCGACAAATATGGGTATAAAATTGTATTTTAATACTTGACTTTTTTATTGTCGGATAATATAAAAAAACAGGTTTATTTGCTGTATAATTATCCAATTTTGCGTTGAAATTGTCAGACATGAGGCATTTGAGGTAATAATATAAAATGTTTAAAAGATAAATAATGGAAAAACTAATTATATATTTAACACAGCTCAGTCTGAATATCTGACAAAATAGGATAATTTATATTTAATGTTCTTATTCTGTCGGAAATTCAGACTAATCTGTTACATAAATTTCAAGCATCTGCCAATAATACGGTAAAGTAGCTTGTCACTTCTGGCAGCATATGCTATAATGAAACCAGTAATAAGTATAATTGTTACCAAGTAAGTAAAAAAGGAGTTGGGCTTATGCGTTATATAATCAGCGGTAAGAACATTGATGTAACAGAGGGCTTGAAGACAGCTGTATATGAGAAAATCGGAAAACTTGAGAGATACTTTACTCCTGATACTGAAATTCATGTTACACTCAGCGTTGAGAAAGAAAGACAGAAAATTGAAGTAACAATTCCTGTGAAAGGGAACATTATTCGCGCAGAACAAGTTAGTAATGACATGTATGTATCAATCGATTTGGTTGAGGAAATAATTGAGCGTCAGTTACGTAAGTACAAAAATAAATTGATCGATCATAAACAAGCCGCTTCGAATTTTAATCAGGCATATATTGAGGATGATTATTTTGAGGATGATGCCATTAAAATCGTTAAGACGAAACGTTTTGCAATAAAGCCAATGGATGCAGAGGAAGCTTGTGTTCAGATGGAACTATTAGGGCATAGCTTCTATGTATTCCGCAATGCGCAAACGGATGAAGTGAATGTTGTTTATAAAAGAAAAGGTAACACTTACGGACTAATAGAACCAGAATACTAATGGAATGTGATGAAGAATTAAAATGAGAAAGAGGCTTCGACTGAACTCTCGTAATGCACTGTTTAGAGCTTACACGTGGCAGATCCGGTGTGAAATCTAAATCGATGTATGGAGTAATGTTGTAGCCTCTTTCTTTGCTTTAAGTAGCTTTATGCTAATCCGTTCATTTTAAATATAATTTATACTATTTTTGGGAGCTTGTAAAATTAAGTTGAATAGTCAGAAAGTAAATGTTACAATGTTATTTGAACTATTTTGAACTAAATCTGTCATTAACAGGAGTGAATTAATAATGGGAATAATAGAGAAAATATTTGGGACACATAGTGAACGCGAAGTAAAGCGCTTGTTGCCCATCGTAGATAAGATTGAAGCATTGGAACCGGAATATGAGAAGCTATCTGATGAAGCTTTAAGAGGAAAGACCATAGAGTTTAAAAACAGATTGAAGAATGGGGAAACTCTTGACGATATATTAGTAGAAGCATATGCAACGGTTAGAGAAGCTGCAAAAAGAACAATTGGACAGAGACATTTTCGTGTACAGCTGATTGGTGGTATTATACTACATCAGGGTAGAATTACGGAGATGCGTACTGGTGAAGGTAAAACCTTAACCTCCACCCTGCCTGCCTACTTAAATGCGTTGGAAGGAAAGGGTGTTCATGTTGTTACAGTAAATGACTATTTGGCAAAGCGTGACGCCGAGTGGATGGGACAAATTCATGAGTTCCTCGGGCTGAAGGTGGGCGTTATTCTTAATAGTATGGAGAAGGAAGAGCGCCGTGCTGCGTATGCCTGTGATATTACCTATGCAACTAATAATGAGCTTGGATTTGATTACTTAAGAGATAACATGGTAATCTATAAGGAGCAGCTTGTACAGAGAGATCTGCATTATGCCATTATCGATGAGGTTGACTCCGTATTAATTGATGAAGCTAGAACACCGTTAATTATCTCCGGTCAAAGTGGAAAGTCTACAGAATTGTATAGAGTCTGTGATATCTTAGCCAGACAGATGGTAAAGGGTAAGGAAAGTGGCGAGCTTACCAAGATGGCTGCCATTATGAAAGAGGAAATTACTGAAGAAGGCGATTTTATCGTCAATGAAAAGGAGAAGAACGTTCATCTGACCGCTGAAGGTGTTAAGAAGGTAGAGAATTTCTTCCATTTGGAGAACCTGGCAGACCCTGAAAATCTCGAGATTCAGCATAACATTATACTTGCATTACGTGCGCATAATTTAATGTTCCGTGATAAAGATTATGTAGTAAAGGATGATGAAGTACTGATTGTAGATGAGTTTACCGGACGTATTATGCCAGGTAGACGGTATAGTGATGGCTTACATCAGGCAATCGAAGCAAAGGAAAATGTTAAGGTTAAGAGAGAAAGTAAGACATTGGCCACCATAACATTCCAGAATTTCTTTAATAAGTATGCCAAAAAGTGTGGTATGACAGGTACGGCGCTGACAGAAGAGCAGGAGTTCCGTGAGATATATGGTATGGATGTTATCGAGGTACCTACGAATTTACCAGTAGCGCGTATTGATCATCAAGACGCTGTATATAAAACAAGAAAAGAGAAACTGAATGCTATAGTCAAAGAAGTAGTGGAATCCCATAAAAAAGGACAACCGGTATTGGTTGGTACCATAACCATAGAAGCGTCCGAAGAAATCAGTGATATGCTGAAAAAGCATAATATACCTCACAAAGTGCTGAATGCAAAATTCCATGAACTTGAGGCGGAAATTGTAGCGGATGCAGGTCAGTTCGGAGCAGTAACCATCGCTACAAATATGGCAGGCCGTGGTACGGATATCAAGCTTGGGGAAGGAGTAGTAGAGGTAGGCGGACTGAAAATTATTGGTACGGAACGCCATGAAGCAAGACGTATTGATAACCAGCTGCGTGGACGTGCAGGTAGACAGGGAGATCCCGGTGAATCACGCTTCTTTATCTCTTTGGAAGATGATTTGATGCGTTTGTTCGGTTCTGAGAGGTTAATGAACATATTTACATCACTGGGTATGCCTGAGGGTGAACAGATTGAGCATAAGATGCTTTCCAATGCCATTGAAAAAGCGCAGAAAAGAATTGAAAGCAATAACTATGGTATAAGAAAGAATTTATTAGAATACGATCAGGTGAATAATGAGCAAAGAGAAATTATTTATGCAGAAAGACGCAGAGTTCTTGATGGGGAAAGCATGCGTGATACCATTTTCCGTATGATAACGGAGACCGTAGAGGATTGTGTCAACTTCTGCATCAGTGATGACCAGAGTCCGGAGGAATGGGATCTGGTAGAGCTGAACAATCTTCTTTTACCGATTATTCCGTTAGAACCAATTGAATTGACAAAAGAGCAGATGAACAGCATCAAGAAGAATGACTTGATTCAGCAGTTGAAAGAAGATGCAGTAAAGCTGTATGAAGCAAAGGAAGCGGAATTCCCTGAAGCAGAGCAAATCAGAGAAATTGAACGTGTCATCTTATTAAAGGTGATTGATCATAAATGGATGGATCATATCGATGATATGGATCAGCTTCGTCAGGGTATCGGTTTACAGGCATATGGTCAGCGTCAGCCTATCGTTGAATATAAATTCCAGGGCTTTGAGATGTTTGACAATATGATTGATGCCATCAGGGAAGATACGGTTAAGGCATTGATGCATGTAAGAATCGAGCAAAAGGTTGAAAGAGAGCAGGTAGCGAAAGTGACCGGAACCAATAGGGATGACAGTGTTGCTAATGCTCCGATAAAACGAACAAGCAAAAAAATTCAGCCTAATGAGCCATGTCCTTGTGGTAGTGGTAGAAAATACAAGCACTGCTGTGGAAGAAACGCCTAATTATACAAGGATTTGAAGATTTGCGTATATTAATGCGTTGAATATATGCAGGTGCTATGTGCAAAAATATTGAGTTTTTAGAAATAGTAATATATAATACAATAAAGAGGTGATTTGGTGGTAGAATTAGATCAGTATAAATATACACTCAGTACCTATGAGAAGCCATTAATAGAAGTGGGGGATTCACTTTGACCTTGCCGGGAAAAGGGAACGTATCAGAGAAATTGAGCTGACTATGGAAGAACCCGGCTTCTGGGATGATAATGACAGGGCTCAGAGCTTCATGAAGGAATTAAAAAACCTGAAGGATGTCATTGAGGAATATGATCATCTTAAGATGAGATTTGAGGATGTTCAGACCTTAATTCAGATGGGCTATGAAGAAAATGATGAAAGCTTAATTCCTGAAATCGAGGAGGCTATGGAGCTATTCATCAAGGACTTGGATGAACTCAAATTAAGAACGCTATTATCCGGAGAATACGATCGATATAATGCAATCCTTACTCTACATGCAGGTGCGGGAGGCACAGAGAGCTGCGATTGGGCAAGTATGCTGTGCCGAATGTATCAGAGATGGGCGGATAAAAAAGGTTTTTCCGTTGAAATGCTGGATTTTCTGGATGGTGAAGAAGCAGGTTTAAAGTCTGTAACCTTGCAAATTAATGGGGAAAATGCATACGGCTATCTGAAGTCAGAGCGCGGAGTACACCGTTTGGTTCGAATCTCACCCTTCAATGCGGCGGGGAAACGACAAACCTCTTTTGTTTCCTGTGATGTAATGCCAGATATTGAAGAGGATACAGGGATTGAGATTAATGACGATGATTTGAGAATTGATACTTATCGATCAAGTGGTGCTGGCGGGCAGCATGTTAATAAGACTTCATCCGCCATTCGAATAACCCATTTACCTACTAATATTGTGGTACAGTGTCAAAATGAACGTTCACAGCTTCAGAATAAGGAAAAAGCCATGAAAATGCTGAAGGCTAAGCTGTATCTTCTAAAACAACAGGAAAGTCAAGAGAAAATATCAGGTATCAGAGGTGAGGTTAAGGAGATAGGATGGGGTAACCAGATACGATCTTACGTTATGCAGCCATACACCTTGGTGAAAGACCACCGGACGAATGAGGAAATCGGGAACACGTCCAATGTATTGGATGGAAATATCGACCCGTTTATTAATGCTTATTTGAAATGGAATGCACAAAACAGTGAAACATAGGAGTAAAACCTTAAAGGATGTATCCGATTACCAGGATACAATCGAAGGAGAATGGAGGGTTAACTATGCAGAGTACAAAACAGGCTATTTTTCAACTTGGAGAAGAAGAATATGGACTGGATATTATGGATGTTAACATCATTGAAAAATACATTCAAATCGAACCGGTTGCGAAATTCCCAAAAAATATTAAGGGAATAATCAGGTTAAGAGGAGATGTTATTCCAGTGTACAGCTTACGTAGTAAGTTTGGTCTGGAGGAAATTGAGCCTACGGATGAGACCAGATTTATGATTACGACCTCCAATGATATTCAAATTGCTTATGAAGTAGATAAGATGATGGAAATAGTTGATTTTGAATCAGAGCAGCTATATGCTTCACCTGAGATTGTACAGAATAAGGATACAACATATATTAAGGCAATAACGAATGTTCACGATCGTTTAGTAATACTGCTTGATCAAAATGGCATTTTGTCCGATGAAGAACAGGAAAAAGTTAAAATTGTTATGGAAAAAGAGGTAAAGAAGCAAAACCAGACAGCCTAAGGCTGTTCGCTTAATTTGGAGGATATTTTATGAAAAAGAAATTACTCAGTATGTTGGTAGTTACGGCAGTTGCTACGACAATATTAACCGGATGTGGTAAGAAGAATGATGCTTTAATCGTTGGTACGGAAGCCGGCTTCGCACCCTATGAATATATGGAGGGTGATACTGTAGTTGGAGTCGATATGGATATTGCGAAAGCAATTGCTGACAGCATGGGGAAGGAATTAGAGATTAAGAATATGGACTTTGACGGAGCATTGGTAGCTGTACAGAAGGGCACGATAGACTTTGTGGCAGCAGGTGTATCTGTGGATGAAGATCGTAAGAAAGTAATGGATTTTTCCGAAGAGTATGTTAATTCAACCGAGGTTATCGTTGTGAATAAGGAAAATCCTGCGGTAGCAGCAGCTTCAGCAGAAGATCTGGCTGGTAAGACAATTGGTGTTCAGCAAGGGAATATCGCTGATTTCTGGGTAGGTAATAATACTGAGGCGAAAGAAGTGAAGCGCTATACTAAGTTCGCTCAGGCGGCAGAAGACTTAAAGAACAATAAGATTGATTGCATTGTTATGGATCAGTATCCTGCAGAGGAACTGGTAGCTGCGAACCCTGAACTAGCTATTTTAGATGGAACTTTATTTGAAGATAAGTATGCGATAGCAGTTAAGAAGGGCAATACAGAGTTGCTGGAGAAGATTAACGCAGTGATCCGTGAGTTAAAAGAGAACGGTAAAATCGATGAATTTACTGCAAATCATACTAAAAAATAAGCTCGCCATAAGCATAAATGTAAGTTGATTTAAGTGGGGCTGTTATCTTTCGAGACAGCCCCTGTATTTTGTATTATGCTTTAACAGGAGGTAAGAATTTGGATAAGTTATTCTCATGGTTTGAGAGGCTGTATCAATCCTTTTATAACGCAATAGTGCCAGATCAGAGATATCTTGCATATTTGGAGGGATTAAAGGTTACGATATTGATTTCTCTAATGGCGATTATACTGGGTATCGCCATCGGTATCATTGTAGCAGTAATTAAAGTTTCTGCAGCAAATTATAATATGAAATGGTTATCAACTATATGTAATGTTTATATTAATATCATTCGTGGTACTCCTTTGATGGTGCAGCTTTTAATTATATACAACCTCATTTTTACTTCTAGGAATACGAACGAATTAATTGTCGGAGCGGTATGCTTTGGTATCAATTCCGGTGCTTACGTAGCTGAAATAATTCGTGCCGGAATCGAATCGATTGATCGAGGCCAGATGGAAGCAGGTCGTTCCCTTGGATTAAATTACATTCAGACAATGCGTCTGATCATTCTCCCGCAGGCTGTAAGGAATATATTACCTGCCTTGGGAAATGAATTTATCGTATTAATAAAGGAGACATCAGTAGCAGGCGTTATTGCGGTTACGGACTTAACGAAAGCGGCCCAATATATCGGTTCAAGAACCTGGGACATACTGCCGCCTCTTATCATAGCAGCATTGTGTTATTTAATAATGGTTATGGGCCTTTCCAAGCTATTATCAATTTTCGAAAGGAGGCTAGCAAAAGGTGATCGTCACTAAAAATCTGAAGAAATCCTTTGGTAATCTGATGGTGCTTAATGGAATTGACGAAACGATTCAAAAGGGTGAAAAGGTCGTAGTAATAGGTCCTTCCGGATCTGGGAAGTCCACCTTCTTGCGATGCCTTAACTTATTAGAAACGCCTACGGATGGAGAAATCTGGTTTGAAGGGAATAATATTACGGATAAAAAGACGGATATCAATAAGATCAGACGTAAAATGGGAATGGTGTTCCAACAGTTTAATCTGTTTCCGCATCTATCCGTATTGGAAAATATCACATTGGCTCCCGTTAAGCATGGTATTATGACAAAAGAAGAAGCCGAACAGAAAGCAATGGTATTACTGAAAAGAATCGGATTATCGGAAAAGGCGAAATCCTATCCGAATCAGCTTTCTGGAGGTCAGAAGCAGCGTATTGCGATTATACGTGCATTAGCTATGAACCCGGACGTTATGCTATTTGATGAACCCACTTCAGCGCTTGATCCAGAGATGGTCGGAGAAGTACTTGACCTTATGGCACAGCTGGCAGAGGAAGGTATGACGATGGTAGTAGTGACCCATGAGATGAGATTTGCACAAAAGGTCGCTACCCGAGTTCTGTTTATGGATGAGGGTAAGATAGTGGAGCAAAATACTCCTGACGCTTTCTTTGAGAATCCGACACATCCGAGACTAAAAGAATTCTTATCAAAAATATTATAGATAAGAGAATACGATTATTACATGTAGAAGCTGTCGCATAATATATATACAGAGCTTATAACTTACCACACACAGAACGGAATTACATATTACTGATTTTATATGTCTCAGACGAACATAAATTTTCGCCTGATTCCTGTAAAATGCAGTAACATGTCCTTCTGATAGTGTATTATGGTAAGTTATAAGCTCTTCATATATATTATGTGACAGTTTCTTTTTTGGATAGATTCTTAAAATGAGAAGGATAATTAAATATAACTAAGTAAAGGTGTATTTCTTTTTAACAAAAAAGAGTTTGCATACACCATATATTCAAGCATTAGTTACAAATCTGATATTTTCAAGTATTAATTGGGAAATAGTAGTTGCAATATGAATAAATATATGATAGTATATCTTTCTTAGAAAGACAATTGTACATGATATACATACAATACATACATTCTTCCATAAAGCCGTGGAAACCATAGGAGGGTTTTATATGAAGGGAGATCAATATTTTATTGTAAAAAAGAAAGCAGTACCGGAAGTATTGTTAAAGGTAGTGGAAGCAAAGAGACTTCTTGATTCGGAGCGAGTTATGACAGTGCAGGAAGCGACGGATGCTGTGGATATCAGCAGAAGCTCATTTTATAAGTATCGCGATGACATCTTCCCTTTTTACGAGAACACCAGAGGGAAAACCATCACCTTTATGCTTCAGATGGATGATAAGCCAGGGCTTTTATCAAAGGTATTGAATCAGGTAGCTGGTAGCGGTGCGAACATTTTAACCATTAATCAAAGCATTCCGGTAAATGGTATTGCTTTATTAACCATGAGCATTGAGATATTGCCACAGACAGATAGTACGTCGGTACTCTTCGATGGGATAGAGGCAATGGATGGAATACATTATGTAAAGTTAGTTTCCAGAGAATAGACCGGATTACGGTACTCCTGAAACACGAATAAATAAAGCAGATAAGAATTTAACTTGCATAACATGAAATGGAGGAGCAGTAATGATAAATGTAGCAGTCTTAGGATACGGCACCATAGGTTCCGGTGTAGTCGAGGTATTGAATACCAATGGTGATAGCATTAATAAAAGAGCCGGAGATCAAATTAATATAAAATATGTTCTGGATTTAAGAGAGTTTCCGGGAGATCCAGTTATGGATAAACTGGTTCATGATGTGAATATCATATTGGAGGATCCGGAGGTTGGAATAGTAGTTGAGGTTATGGGCGGCGTAGAGCCGGCATATTCCTTTGTAAAGCAGGCGCTTTTAAAGGGAAAAAGTGTAGTGACCTCCAATAAAGAGCTAGTGGCAAAGCATGGAGCAGAGTTGATTGATCTTGCAAAGGAACGGAATTTAAACTTCTTATTTGAGGCAAGTGTTGGTGGAGGAATTCCAATTATTCGTCCATTAAACCAGTCACTAACGGCGGATGAGATAGTGGAAATTACGGGTATTTTAAATGGTACGACAAATTATATTCTGTCAAAGATGAGTGATGAAGGAATTGATTTTAATACCGCTTTAAAGGATGCGCAGGAGAAAGGGTATGCAGAACGCAACCCTGCTGCTGATGTAGAAGGCCATGATGCTTGCAGGAAGATAGCAATTCTGTCCTCGCTTGCATTTGGAATGCAGGTGGATTTTGAGGACATCTATACAGAAGGAATTACACATATCAGTGATATTGATATAAAGTATGCAAAGGCGCTTGAAGCAAGAGTGAAGTTATTTGCTTCCAGTATCAGGGAGAATGATCGTTGTGTCTATGCTATGGTAGCACCCGTAATGATCAGGGCAAATCATCCCCTTTATAGTGTCAATGATGTATTCAATGGCATTTTTGTCCGTGGAAATGTAATCGGAGATGTTATGTTCTACGGTAGCGGAGCAGGAAAACTTCCTACTGCGAGTGCGGTTGTTGCAGATGTGGTAGATGCAGCAAAGCACATAGGTAAGAATATCTGGACGATATGGAGTAGCAAGAAGCTGGAGCTTACAGATGTGAATGAAGTAGAGAATCGCTTCTTTGTCCGTTTGGAACAGAAGGATGATTCTGTTAAGGAGCAGGTTGCAGCATTGTTTGGTAACGTGGAAGAGGTTCAGTGTGCAGATGTTCAAGGAGAGTATGCATTTATCACCAGAAGCATTACGGAGCAGCAAATGAAGGAAAAGAAAGAGAAGCTTAATGGGGTACTAAATGTAATACGTGTAAGATTTTAGTTACCAAAAGATATTATTATACCAATGAAAAGCTTTCTTATATAGCTTGAAAAACTTTGAAAGGACTTGATTTGATGAAATACCTTGTTGTATTAGGAGACGGAATGGCGGATGAACCGCTAGAAGAGTTGGGGAATAAAACGCCCCTTATGGCGGCAAATACTCCACAGCTTGATTTGCTTGCAAAAAAATCAGAGATCGGAATAGCATATACCATACCGGAAGGAATGAAGCCCGGTAGTGATACTGCAAATCTGGCTGTTTTAGGGTATAATCCCAAGGTGTATTATTCCGGACGTTCTCCACTGGAAGCATTGAGCATTGGTGTCAATATGAAGCCAACTGATATTGCGCTCCGTTGTAATATTGTTACCTTGACAGAGGATGATAAGCCTTATGAGGAACAGACTATTCTGGACCATAGCTCAGGGGAAATATCAACCGAGGATGCGGCAATTTTAATAGAAGCAGTAAAAAAGGAACTAGAGAATGATATATATAAATTCTATGTAGGTACCAGCTATCGTCACCTGACCATATGGGATAAGGGTGAAGTGGTAGATTTGGCACAACCCCATGATATCTTAGGAAAAGTGATTGGCGAATATCTGCCAAAGGATGCTGCTCTAAGAGAAATGATGAAAAAAAGTTATGATATTCTGAATAATCACCCCTTGAATATTGAAAGAAAAGCGAAGGGTCTCAATAAGGCAAACTCAATTTGGTTCTGGGGTGCAGGTACCAGACCGGCACTGACCTCCTTTGAGGAGAAGAACCATGTTAAAGGTGCGATGATTTCCGCAGTGGATCTATTGAAGGGAATTGCTGTGGGTGCGGAGATGAAGGTCATAGAAGTGCCAGGTGCAAATGGAACGCTTCATACGAATTATGAAGGCAAAGCAATGGCAGCGGTTAAGGTCCTTTTAGAAGATAATTATGATTATGTATACATTCATGTAGAGGCTCCGGATGAGATGGGGCATCAGGGAAGTATTAAGAATAAAGTTCAATCCATTGAATATCTGGATCAGCGAGTGATTAAGGTAGTTATGGATGAAATGAGCAAATCAGGAGTGGATTATCGTATGTTAGTTATGCCGGATCATCCAACACCAATTTGGTGCAGAACACATACCAGTGATCCGGTACCCTATCTTCTCTATGACAGTACCAAAGAACTTAATAAGGACTGGAACTATAATGAGGAAGATGCCAAGGCAAGTGGGAATGTAGTATCCGAAGGATATACCATTATAAATAAGCTAATTCAATAAGAGGAAACGCTTAACCATACTTAAGAGTTAAGCCCCAATAAAATCGCAGTTATCTGTGATAAAACTTAGTAAGTAGGAGGCAGCTATGTTAATAGTAAAGAAGTTCGGTGGCACATCCGTAGCCGACAAGGAAAGAATTTTTAATGTTGCCAGAAGATGTATTGAAGATTATAAAAAAGGCAACGAGGTAGTAGTTGTACTATCAGCAATGGGAAAGCAAACTGATGTATTGCTGGCACAAGCGAAGGAGATTAATCCTAATGCATCCAAGAGAGAGCTGGATATGCTTTTAACAACCGGTGAACAGATTTCTGTATCCCTGATGGCTATGGCTATGGATTCCCTGGGAGTACCTGCGGTATCCCTGAATGCTTATCAGGTTGCAATGCACACAACTTCCGTATATGGAAATGCAAGATTAAAGAGAATTGATACAGAGAGAATACATAATGAGTTGGAAAGCAAGAAAATAGTAATTGTCACTGGTTTTCAGGGTGTGAATAAATTCGATGATTATACTACACTTGGACGAGGTGGTTCCGATACGACTGCGGTAGCGCTGGCAGCTGCGCTTCATGCGGATGCATGTGAAATCTACACGGATGTAGATGGCGTATTTACAGCAGACCCGAGAATTGTAAAATCAGCCAGAAAGCTTGATGAGATCACCTATGATGAGATGCTTGAACTGGCATCCCTTGGAGCGGGCGTTTTACATAACCGTTCCGTAGAAATGGCGAAAAAATATGGTGTTCAATTAGTAGTTCGTTCCAGTCTAAATAATACAGAAGGTACTGTTGTTAAGGAGGAAGTAAAAATGGAAAAAATGCTTGTTAGTGGTGTGGCATGTGATAAGAATGCAGCGCGTATTGCCGTAATCGGATTAGAAGATCAGCCTGGAGTGGCTTTTAAATTATTTAATCATTTAGCTAGACATAACGTAAATGTTGATATTATTTTACAGTCAGTTGGTCGTGACGGTACTAAGGACATCAGCTTTACTGTGAAGGAAGACGATTTAGAGGAAGCAGTAGCAGTTCTGGAAAGACATCGTGAAGGTAGTTTAAAATGCCAGAAGATTGACGTGGAGAGAGAAGTGGCCAAGGTATCCATCGTTGGAGCTGGTATGATGAGCAATGCCGGAGTGGCTGCTAAGATGTTTGAAGCATTATATGATGTTGGCGTAAACATTAAAATGATCTCCACCTCTGAAATCAGAGTTACCGTTCTGATTGATGAAATTCATGTAGAGAAGGCAATGAATGCAATTCATGAGAAATTCTTATTATCTCAGATGTAATAGGGAATGCCTGTCATTCAATAAATGAATAATTAAAATGTTTTAAGGGAGCAATCTTTTATAGAAAAGATTGCTCTTTTTATTAGACATAGATGTTACCTGGGTTGATTTTTTATTCAACCACATCGACAAGCATACTATTTAAAGGACTTTATTGAATAACTACAATGATCAAAAAATGCATCCTTTGGCTTTATAATAACCGGATAGATATTCTGATAGAATATACATGGGGTTGGCATGCATTTAAGTTTGTGATAAAATGAATACAAAATTCTGCCGGACATAGTAAGTATTAACTGGAGAAAGATCAGGAGTTTGACATGCTATTTGGCATAGTATAGGTATTTGTAAAAAGGAGAAAGCAATGGACATTTTAAAACAGATAAAAGAAGAATTGGGAATCCGATTGGAACAGGTTGAGGCTGCGGTAAAGCTGATTGACGAGGGTAATACAATCCCCTTTATAGCCAGATACCGTAAGGAGGCAACAGGGTCTCTCGATGATGAACAGCTTCGTAATTTGCATGAGCGTCTGCAATACTTAAGAAATCTGGAGGAAAAGAAAAACCAGGTTCTGAGTAGTATTGAGGAACAGGGAAAGTTAACGGAGGAGTTAAAGGAGCAAATACTAGCGGCAACTACCTTAGTGGTAGTGGAGGATTTATATCGACCTTATCGACCGAAGAGAAGAACCAGAGCAACCATTGCGAAGGAAAAAGGACTGGACGGACTGGCAGCAATTATTATGGCTCAGGAAATCAATCAGCCTGTAGCAGAGGTAGCAAAGGAATATCTATCCGAAGAGAAGGAAGTCAATACGGTAGAGGAAGCAATCGCAGGAGCGATGGATATTATTGCTGAGGATATTTCGGATGAAGCTCAGTACCGCAGCTATATACGAGAGATTACTGCAAAGGAAGGTACCTTAACCTCAACAGCGAAGGATCCTGAGCAGGAGTCCGTATATGAGATGTATTATAACTTTGAGGAAAGCATTGAGAAACTGGCAGGACATCGCATCCTGGCAGTGAACCGTGGTGAGAATGAGAAAGTTCTTACAGTAAAGATAGTAGCTCCTGAGGAGAGAATCCTTCGTTATCTTGAGAAGAAAGTAATTACGAAAGAAAACGAATTTACAACGGATATTTTGAAGGCAACCATTGAGGATAGCTATAAACGACTAATCGCACCTGCGATTGAACGTGAGATCCGGAATGATCTGACAGAGAAGGCGGAGGATGGTGCAATTAAAGTATTTGGCAAGAATCTGGAACAGTTACTTATGCAACCTCCGATTGCAGGACAGGTGGTGCTTGGATGGGATCCCGCATTTCGTACTGGCTGTAAGCTGGCGGTAGTTGATAGTACGGGTAAGGTACTGGATACAGTAGTTATCTATCCGACAGCTCCTCAGAATAAGGTGGAAGAGGCAAAGCAGGTATTAAAGAAACTGATAGATAAATATAATATTACCTTAATCTCCGTTGGTAATGGTACGGCCTCCAGGGAATCAGAAATGGTAATTGTAGATTTACTTAAGGAGATTAATAAACCAGTAAAATATGTCATTGTAAACGAAGCAGGTGCTTCTGTATATTCGGCAAGTAAGCTTGCTACAGAGGAGTTCCCGAACTTTGACGTTGGACAAAGAAGTGCCGCTTCCATCGCTAGAAGATTACAGGATCCTTTGGCTGAATTAGTAAAAATAGATCCAAAATCAATTGGTGTTGGTCAATATCAGCATGATATGAACCAGAAGAAATTAGGTGAAGTACTTGCCGGCGTGGTAGAGGATTGTGTGAATAAGGTAGGTGTGGATCTGAATACCGCTTCTGTATCCTTGCTGGAGCATGTGTCCGGTGTAAGTAAGACAATCGCGAAAAACATCGTTGCTTACCGAGAAGCCAATGGAAGATTCCATAGCAGAGAAGAGCTCCTTAAAGTGGCGAAACTAGGACCGAAGGCATTTGAACAATGTGCTGGTTTCATGAGAATTCAAGGAGGTGTGAACCCCTTGGATGCAACTGGAGTTCATCCGGAATCCTACGAAGCAACCCAGGCATTACTTACAAAACTGGGTCTTGCATTGGAGGATGTGAAAGAGATACAGGTGAAAGCACAAAAGCAGAAAGCACAGGAGCCATCAACTAAGACAGAACCTAAACCGCAGAAGAAAAAGCAGACTATAACAGTTAAGTCCCAGAATACGGCATTTGCAAAAGCGCTTGCTGCAGCAGTTGGCGGTGTGGAGATTCCGGTTTCGGATAAGCAGAACGAAAAACAAGATAGTAAATCCGGTAATGAGGAACAGGATATCATTACCATCGGAAGTAAGATAAAGGATAAGCGCAAGTTAGCAGAGGAACTTGGTATTGGTGAAATCACGCTGACAGATATTATTAAGGAGCTGGAAAAACCGGGTAGAGATCCAAGAGATGAGATGCCGAAGCCAATCCTTCGTACGGATGTACTTGAAATGAAGGACTTAACGGAGGGTATGATTCTTAAGGGAACAGTAAGAAACGTTATTGACTTTGGCGCGTTTGTGGATATTGGTGTACATCAGGACGGCCTGGTTCATATATCCCAGCTTTCTGATAAGAAGTTCGTAAAGCACCCCTTGGACGTAGTCAGTGTCGGTGATATTGTTGATGTTAAGGTTCTCAGTGTAGATCTGGCGAAGAAGCGTATTCAATTAACAATGAAGCTGTAGCAGAATACTTTTCCTATGATGATTAGGTTGTTAAAAGTCTGATTAAGACAGTGTGATGAATATTAGAGCATATATCATCTGGACTCATTCGAAGGAGTGGAGAGCGATTAAATTATTAGTTCTGATACTAAAAAAGGTGCAACGAATGGATGACATTATAAAGCAACTTGCAGAAGCAGGAGTGAAGGGTGGAACAATTCTCGATGGAACGGGTATGGCGAAGTCGTTAGTCAACATGGAGGAGCTGCCCATTTTCGATATGCTGAAGGCCTTGCTGGCGGATGAGGAAAAGGAAGCCTGTAAAGTAATGCTGTTTGTCCTGAAGCAGGATCAGGTTCAAGATGCTAAGACTGCAATCAAGGAAGTAATAGGCGATCTAACAGCACCTAATACAGGAATTATGTTTACTGTTCCCATTGATGATATTGAAGGCTTAAGAGGATAGTTTAGGCATTGACAAGGCGGAAAACCTGTTGTATGATATTAAAGTAAATTAAATAAAGGTAAATTCTTCGGGGCAGGGTGAAATTCCCGACCGGCGGTATAGTCCGCGACTCTAATATGATTTGTGATACACAGTCATAGATGATTGATTTGGTGAAATTCCAAAACCGACAGTAAAGTCTGGATGTGAGAAGAGCAGCAGAAATATTATAAATATTACGCCCCGATTTTAACTCGTTTAGAATCGGGGTTTTATATTGCATAAATTACGTAGGCCGAAGTATGATGAATGTGATATTGCACATATTTATAGTATTGGATGCTGCACCACCTAGAATTTTTCCTTTGAATAAAAAAGGAGAGAGAAGAATGAATGTAATGAATGCTACAAGAATTTCAAACAAAGTAGAAAACAAAAAGGTAAAATTATTGTCAGCCAGGGGGATGACGGTTATTTCCGTATTGTCGGCCATATCTTTTGTATTAATGTTTTTCGATGTTCCATTATGGTTTGCACCAAGCTTTTATCAAATTGATTTTAGCGATGTTCCGGTATTAGTCGGTGCGTTTGCATTGGGTCCAATGGCGGGAGTTATTATAGAATTGATTAAAATACTCCTTAATTTATTGCTTCAGGGTACCGATACCGCCGGTGTAGGAGAGATTGCGAACTTTATTATAGGATGTGCACTGGTCGTTCCGAGCGCATTGGTTTACCATACGAATCGAACCAGAAAAACAGCAATTTATGGAATGATTACTGGAACAATAGTATTTGTCGGAATCGGATGTTTGCTAAACGCATTTGTATTACTACCAACCTATGCAAAAGTGTTTGGTATGCCAATGGAAGCTCTTATTGAAATGGGAACAAAGGTAAATCCGAATATTAAAGGATTGGGAGGATTTATCTTTATGGCAGTGGCACCGTTTAACCTGGTTAAGGGTGTTGCGGTATCTCTCATTACAATATTGATTTATAAAAGGATAAGCCCGTTAATAAAAGGTTATCATTATAATGTATAATCTATTTAACACTACAATCGGTTAACTTATAATAAAAGATAGAGTCCGAACGATATCATTTACAGTGGTATTCAAAGAGGCTCTATCTTTTTTTACTTTTATCTGTTATAATAATGGCGATTTATTTAGCTGCCGAAAGCAGAATGGAGTGTTATTATGACAGTAGAAAGCTTCAAAGCGGAGGATACGTATGAGCTAGGGTATACCATGGGTACCAAAGCGAAGAAAGGTGAGATTTACTGCCTCAGTGGTGACTTGGGGGTGGGTAAGACCTTATTTACCCAGGGTTTTGCAAAGGGTTTAGGAATAGAGGAGGCTGTCTGCAGCCCTACATTTACCATAATACAGGAATATGAAGGAAGAGAGATGCCCTTCTATCATTTTGATGTATATCGGATTGCTGATATCGAAGAAATGGATGAAATCGGTTATGAGGATTACTTTTATGGAGACGGTGTCTGTCTGATTGAATGGGCTGAGCTGATAGAAGAGATACTGCCTAGAAGTTATACCAAGATTTTGATTAAAAAGAATATGGATAAAGGTTTTGATTATAGAGAAATCATTATCGATCAGATAAATTAAATGTAGATATTCGTTATAGAATTGATAAATGCCGGAAGAGTATTTGACTCATACGGGATGTAAGCGTCGCATTATGCGGCAGATGGAGGTTATTATGAAATTATTAGCATTGGACAGCTCTGGTTTAGTTGCAACTGTTGCAATTGTTACAGAAGATGCCATGCTGGCTGAGTATACAATCAATCATAAGAAAACACATTCACAGACGCTGCTACCCATGCTTGATGAAATTGTGAAAATGGTGGAGCTTGATATGTCGGACATTGATGCTATCGCAGTCGCGGCGGGACCAGGCTCCTTTACTGGACTCCGCATCGGGTCGGCAACGGCAAAGGGACTGGGTATGGCACTTAATAAACCAATCATCGCGGTCCCAACCTTGGACGGACTTGCCTATAATCTATATGGAACGGACAAGTTGATCTGTCCCATGATGGATGCTAGAAGAAATCAGGTATATACAGGCTTATATGAATTTTCTGACAAAGAATTTAAGGTAAGAAAGGAACAGGCAGCAGTAGCAGTGGAGGAAATTGTCGCTGCCATCAGTCAATTAGGCAGAGAGGTTATCTATCTGGGTGATGGTGCTGCTGCTTATCGCCAGACGATTGAAGAGCAGACGAAGGTGGGATATGAATTTGCTCCTGCTCATGTAAATCGCCAGAGAGCTGGTGCAATTGGTGCACTTGGTATTCTATATTACCAGCAGAACAGGCTGGAAAGTGCGGCACAGCATGAACCGATTTATCTGCGTTTATCCCAGGCAGAAAGAGAACGTGCTGAAAGAATTAAAAAGAATTAAACAGGTAATTGCAAGACTAATATTTGTATCCATTGTGTTTATAGTGTATACATGTTCCGAAGCAAACCATAGCGGAAGGAGCGGGTTTGCGCAGGAATATATATCCACTGTAAACACAATTAAGATGTCTTCAGAGCTTTGCAATTACTAAAAAGATTAAAGGCATAGGGGGAGCTCCATGGTTATTCGGAATATGACGGAAATGGATTTGGTAGAGGTATGTGCTATAGAGCAGGAGACATTTTCGGAACCCTGGACCAAGGAAGATTTTATCAGTGCATTTACGAAACAGAATAATGGATATCTGGTAGCGGAACAGGAAGGTAAAATTACCGGATACTGCGGCTTTTGGGGAATTGTAGGAGAAGGCTATATATATAATGTTGCTGTCAAAAAGGAATATCGCAGACAACAAATTGGATATCAGCTGATGAAAGAGTTAATTCGTCTTGCTTATCATAAAGGGGTTACCTCACTTACTCTGGAGGTCAGAAGCTCCAATTTACCAGCAATACGCCTATATGAATCATTAGGGTTTGAACATACCGGGATCCGTAAGGACTTTTATTCGAAGCCGAAGGAGGACGCTGTAATTATGTGGCTGAACCCGATACAGTAATTCCCACTGTAAAAAATCTACTCAAACGATTATAATGTGTTTAGGGGCGAAGCTCGTTAAAAAACCAGGAGGGATAAGTCGTGAAAAGAACGGACAATAAAAGGTCAAGTGGGGATGTTCCAATATATTGCAATTGTTGCGGTAAGAGTCTGAAGGTCGAAAATGGTATTCTACAGGAGGATGCCTTTGAAGCGACAAAGGAATGGGGATATTTTTCTGGACGTGATATGGAGGTTCATCATTTTAACCTTTGTGAAGTGTGTTACGATGAAATGATCGCGAAGTTTCAAATTCCAGTGGAAATTAAAAAGAAGCTAGAGGTGTTATAGAAGGTATTATAGATTTTGGGGCTGTTGCAGGATGTACTGTCAGGGACTATGACTTACCAAAATGCACTATAGGAAGAATATTGCTGTGTTTTGTGTGAAACAAGCGAATTTATTAATCTCATGCGAATATTCAGATTCGCATGCGAATATTCGCATGAGACATACAAAATCAGGAAAATGTACTTCCGTCTGTGTGTGAGGTAAGTCATAGTCCCTGATGGTATATTATGCAACAGCCCCATCCTTATGCGCCTAGCAGCTCGTATATATTCCTTCCATTGGATATCGGATCGTGACAAAATAATTGTTACATCACTTATTTCTGGACAAAAAATGTACAAAGCTGTTAAAATAATAGAAATATGCCGAAAAGGCACAAGATTTACTGTGATTATTCCGATATCATAAATGAGAGATAATTTAGTCGATACTTTATATAAATATTATTTTATGAATTGGAAATAATGTGTTAGAATGTATTTGATCAACTAGAGAAAGGCTTGGAATACAATGTTAGATGTTTGTTTATTAGGAACGAGTGGTATGATGCCACTACCAGGAAGATGGCTGACTGCTCTTATGACCAGATATAATGGGAGCAGTTTATTGATAGATTGCGGAGAAGGAACTCAGGTTGCAATAAGGGAGAAGGGATGGAGTTTTCATTCAATTGATATCATATGTTTTACTCATTATCATGGTGACCATATCAGTGGTTTACCAGGTTTACTTCTTTCCATGGGTAATGCAGAACGTAAGGAACCGGTAACGCTTATCGGACCGAAAGGTTTAGAACGGGTTGTCGGAGCGCTTCGAGTGATAGCACCGGAGCTTCCCTTTGAGCTTAAATTTGTGGAAATAAGTTCAGCAGAAGAAACCTATGAAATAAATGGATACAATATAAAAGCTTTTCAGGTAAAACATAATGTCCTCTGTTATGGTTATAGTATTGTAATCAAACGTGGGGGGAGATTTTATCCGGAACGGGCACTGGAAAATCAGGTTCCACAAAAGTATTGGAACCGACTTCAAAAGGGAGAATGTATACAGGATGGAGAGATACAGTACACACCGGATATGGTTCTTGGGCCGGAAAGAAAAGGTATTAAGCTGACTTATTGTACCGATTCAAGGCCTGTGAAGGCTATTGAAGATAATGCTGCACTTTCTGATTTATTCATATGCGAAGGCATGTATGGAGAGAAAGAAAAAGATACGAAAGCAAAAGAATATAAGCACATGACTTTTCGTGAAGCTGCAAAGCTTGCGAAAGCAGCGCGGGTTAGAGAACTTTGGCTTACTCATTACAGCCCATCTTTAACTCGTCCGGAAGACTATCTAGGAGAAGCAAAAAATATATTTCCACATACGAAGGTGGGAAAAGATAGAAAAAGTACTACGCTGGAGTTTGAGAAAGACGAATAATGATATCTGTATATCAAAAAGGAAGTTAGTTGAGAGGAGGATGCGATATGAGTAATAAGAGAAAGAGAACTTTATCAACGATTGTTTCTATGTCAATTCTAGCAATTGTCATAGTACTATTTTACTTTTATATTGAAAACAAAGTGAGTACGACTGATCCCTCATTAAAGGAACTTACTGATGCAGAACGATTACTGAATAAAGACTTTGATTTATATTATCCAGAGACTCCAAGAGAAGTTGTTAAGTATTTTAGCAATATGATAAAAATCATATATGGTAATAAGGCGAGTGAAGAAGAGATTAATCAATTAGCAGTTAAGATAAGAGAACTATATGATCCCGAGTTCCTTCAACTAAACCCGGAAGAGAAATATCTTCAGAATCTCGCGACTGAGCTGGCAGAATGGAAGGAAAAGAACCGACGAATTACAAACTATATATTTGTGAATAAAAATATGGAGAAGGAGAGCGAGATTGATGGTATCAAGTATGCAGTAAAATATGTCTCCTTTACTATTCAGGAAGATATCAAGTTCACAGAGACGTGGAAAATACTACTTCGTAAAAATGAGGATGATAAATGGAAGATCCTCGGATGGGAATTCGTGCCGAATACAGAGAAGCAGGATGATTCTGAGGATTAAGGTGTTACATATAGAATGAAAGGAATAGCTAATCATATGACAAAAGATACTTTTATATTAGCAATAGAGACGTCCTGTGATGAGACAGCAGCAGCCGTTGTAAAAAATGGGAGAGAGGTACTCTCGAATGTCATCTCCTCACAGATTGAATTACACAAGCTGTATGGAGGGGTGGTCCCGGAGATTGCCTCTCGAAAGCATATTGAAAAGATAAATCAGGTGATTGAAGAAGCACTTGACATAGCAAATATGACATTTCAAGATATGGATGCGATTGGGGTGACCTATGGGCCAGGACTGGTAGGGGCTTTACTGGTCGGTGTAGCTGAAGCGAAAGCCATCAGCTTTGCTACAGGGAAACCGTTAATTGGTGTTCATCATATTGAAGGACATGTCTCAGCAAATTATATTGAGAATAAGGACTTGAAACCACCGTTTTTATGCCTGATCGTTTCAGGAGGGCATACGCACCTTGTACTAGTAAAGGAATATGGTAACTACGAGATTATCGGGAAAACTAGGGATGATGCAGCGGGCGAAGCATTTGACAAGGTGGCACGTGCGATTGGATTGGGATACCCCGGAGGTCCGAAGATAGATAAGTTGTCAAAAGAAGGAAATAAAAAAGCCATTACTTTTCCGAGAGCGTCAATTGTCGGAGCACCCTATGATTTTAGCTTTAGTGGCCTGAAATCCGCTGTATTAAATCACATTAATACAATGGAAATGAAGAAGGAAGAAGTTAATCGCGCTGATATTGCAGCAGCATTTCAGGATGCAGTAATTGACGTCCTTGTAACGAAAACGATACTAGCGGCAAAGGATTATGGTATGGAGAAAGTTGCAATAGCAGGAGGAGTGGCAGCGAATTCATCCCTTCGCGAAGCGATGGAGAAGGAATGCAGCAATAATGGAATTCGTTTTTATCATCCATCTCCTATTTACTGTACGGATAATGCAGCAATGATAGGAGCGGCTGCATATTATGAATATTTAAGAGGAGCCAGAGCGGGATTAGATCTGAATGCAGTACCGAATCTTAAAATTGGTGAACGATAAGAG